>NC_011981.1:315887-631775 GCF_000016285.1 Allorhizobium ampelinum S4
CGAGAAGGACTTCAGCACGCCGGCTTTTTTAAAAACAGGCAGCACGAAGGAGTCCACGGCAGCGCAATCGGGCGCATTGCCGGACTTGGCCTGCTCAACCATGCGGGCCTGCTCCTGACTGATATCCCCCGTCATCATCTGCAATTCAATGCGCCAGCCAGGATGCTTGGCAATAAACTGATTGAACAGCTTGCCATAGCCTTCAGCAACAACCGGGTCATTGTTGCGCGGACCGTCGGTCGTCATGCGGAATGTCATTTTATTGGGCGCGTCAGCCGGGCCAACCGTGTCGCCGGTGATCATCTCATTGGCATTCCCGCCCACTGGGGCGACCAACAGCGCGACAAGCGTCAACGCATGCCTGTTCTTTTTCATATGCTTCCTCCCAAAGTCGCATGCCGTTGAGTGCCATGCGTTAAAACCCTCAATCGCGGGCAAGCCTTCGCCCTTCTTCACCATCCGACACCCGCTGTCTCCTCCAACAGGCGTCTTCCCTGAATGCAAGAAATAGATTAAATCACTTTTGTTTTGCGTCAAGCGATTTGTCTGGGAGGAAATCATGGCTGTGGTGCGGATTGAAAATTTATGCAAGCATTACGGGGCGTTGGAGGTCATACACGGTGTGGATCTAGAGGTCGGGGACGGGGAATTCCTGGCACTGGTTGGACCATCCGGTTGCGGAAAATCAACATTCCTACGGATGATTGCAGGTTTGGAAGAGGTATCAGGCGGCGATATCTTCATTGATGGTGTCCGCATCAATGACTTGAGCCCACGTGAGCGCGACATTGCCATGGTGTTTCAGAATTATGCGCTCTATCCGCATATGACAGTGGCCGAGAATATGGGGTTTGCCCTTAAGCTCGCCGGGCATTCTGTGGCGGACATCAATGCGCGCGTGGCAAAGGCGTCTGAGGTCCTGGGGCTTGAACCATATCTTAAACGCAAGCCCGCAGCTCTTTCAGGTGGGCAACGTCAGCGCGTTGCCATGGGCAGAGCCATTGTGCGCGACCCGAAGGTTTTTCTGTTTGATGAACCTCTTTCCAATCTCGATGCCAAGCTGCGGGTGCAAATGCGCTCGGAAATTCGGGAATTACAGAAGAGATTGAATGCGACAACCATTTACGTCACCCATGATCAGGTGGAAGCCATGACCATGGCTGACAAAATTGCCGTTTTCAACAAGGGCGTCCTTGAGCAATTGGGCACACCGCTGGAGCTTTATCACCGACCAGCCAATCTCTTTGTTGCCGCCTTCATTGGCTCACCACAAATGAATCTGGTGTCGGGCGAAGCGGCCCAACGACACAGTGCAACAACCATTGGTATAAGACCAGAGCATCTGGTGCTTTCCCAGGACCATGATGCCTGGACCGGTGCGGTGGTGGCCGCTGAATGCCTTGGCAGCGACACGTTCATGACCATCGACTCCGCTCTGTACGGAAAGCTGCTCATCCGCACCAGCGGCAGCCATGAGCCAAGGATCGGCGAAATCATCAGCGCCAAGCCAATGGAGGGATGCCTTCACCGGTTCGATGAGGCCGGTAGGTCAATTTAAAAGGAGAACATAGAGGCCTTATCGCGATACTTTGTAAGGTTACCCGAATATGGCAGGCCTTTCGAGATCATACGCCCCGGGAGGCCACTTCAAATTACGTAGAAAATGACATAATCGATATCTCGCAGCAAAGAGGTTGGCGAGGGGGTAGCGTTTGAAAATGCTGTCTCATCCTCGGTACCGATGGATGCCTCGTGGCTTGAATGACAGGCTGCTGGAGAGGTTCAGGAGTTTGGCTGAAAGCCAACAGGTCGTGAGCCACATTTCAGTTCCCTGCAACCCGGGCGGATGACCGTCTGCGAACGGGAAGCCTTGCCCACTTTGCCACCGTGTAGACAGTTGCAGAATGATGCCAGTTGCGATTTCCATCGCCTCGTCGCGGCGATGAGGTGTCTGCTTCAGGCAAAGGAGCAGCGGGTGGATCGTGTCGAGCAGATTGCAGGCATTGAAGCCTTGTCCACGAAATCCTTCATGAGCCCGGTAATTGGCGATCACGGAATCGATGGCGGCGTTCGGGTATGGAACCGGTATGCCAAATTGCGCATGAGCGCCGCGCGTCAGACGATAAAAACCATTGACCGGCTGCAACAGCCCGTCTTCTGGTGTCACCGTACCCCAAAGGCCGGATGCTGGATTGCAGTTGAGGCTCAGCCAGCCAAACAAACTGTGCCGATTGGCATCTGCGCCAAAATAACGACCGTTGAAATGCACGGCAGTTGCGATGGCGTCAACGGTCGCGCCGCAATGCCAGGCGCGCGTTTGCCAGGGCAACCCGTCAAGCCATTGCACAAGATCGCTCGCACTCAGGCGTTCGATGAACCGGAAGAGGTGGAGTGGCGCTGATCCTAGGCGTTCAAGGGCATATCCAACCGCCAGCACATTGTACAAGGCAATTGGATCGTGATGCAGAGGCTGCTGCGTTTCACGATAAGGATCGAGGAAAAGGCCGGTTTGCGGGTCCTGAACGGCTTGCAGGCGGGCGATGGTGGCATCGACATCGAATATCGAGCCGATATCACCGAAGGCAGCGGCAATTTCGATGGCGTCGCAGAGATGGCGAATGCTGGTAACGGGTTTGCCGCTTGCATCCGGTGCACTGTAATCATCGCCGATACGATATCGCTCCACCACCGCTCGCCAATCAGTTGAAGCGGCAGCATCGATTGCGGCAAGCGCGGCCTCGACCACCTCGGTTTTGCGGGTAGACGCCGTGTCTTTGCCGCGCATCCGCAGCACGCGGGCCGGTACGCCGCCAGCGATGGCCTGTGGTGGGATGTCTTTCGAGACCACGGCACCAGCAGCGATAATGGCACCGCTGCCGATCCGGGCGCCATCCAGAATGACCGCATTGGCACCAATCCAGACATCGTCACCAATCTCGATGCCGAGCGATGTCAGCGGCTGGCGGTAGATCGGCGTTTCGAGATCGTCGAAGCCATGATTGAAGCCGATAATGCTGACATGCGAGGCAATCCGCACCCCATTTCCCACCCGTACCCTGCCAGACATGCAGGCATAGGCATTGATCGAAACGTTCTCGCCAAGCTCGACATCGCCACGCACCAGCGCATGGCCGGCAATCCAGGAGCCCGCGCCCATCACCAGCCTATCCGTATGGATTTCAGCCTTTTCCGCCACATAAGCGCCCGGAGAAAATGTCGCGCCGGCATAGGTCTGAAGCTGGCGAAGGCGTGCCTGATGGGTTGCGCTCTCAATATCCTGCGCATTCCGCTCCCAGGTGAGGATATTGAGCCGGTTGCGGCGCAAGGATGCCTCTTCCTCGTTTACTTGGTCATCCCTGCTCATGGCGCTTAGCCGATATCGAAGGCCGCGACGCGGCGTCCAACGTCTCTAAACTGCTGCTCCAGCACCTCGAGATCGGGGCAAGTAGGCGGAGCGGCAAGAGCCTCGTCTGCTGCACGTCCCAGCGGCAGGGCGAAGGCTGCAGTTACCAGCACGGTTTGGCCCGGTTCGACTGCGCCACGCAATTGCGGCAGGTTGGTTTTCGCCCATAAAAGATTGGTATTGGCAATCGGCACGTGAGCGCGGCCGATGCGTTGATGGTCGGATAGATCGACAATGGTGCTGATGTCCGTTTGCCCGAACCACACCGCGCGGCCAGCGCTTTCTTCCATACGGTCGCGGCTGAAATCGGCGCGGGCAATGGCAAAGCCGCCTTCGCTGGTCATCAGGCTGCGCGGTGTTGCAATCCGATGGATGCGGATATGCCAGGGATTTTGTGGAACGAGCCAGGTTTCGACGGTCACATCCGCCCAGGGCTTCCAGCGGGAATAGAGCCTGTCATCGGCAATCATCGCCTCTTCAAGCGTCTCGCGCATCCTAAAATGCACGCCATCATCCGACAGGCCCAGCATGCCATCAAAACTGGCCGCATCGAAATGGCGATCATTGGCCTCGATATTGAAGGTATAGCGGGTTGAATAGACGAATTTGGCGTATTTCTCGTTGGAGCCACGCATCTTGTCATGTTCCTGGCCGGAGGCGAGAATAACGATATTGCCCGGCGTGTGCATGGCCACCATGCCCGGTTTTTCGAGCGGCACCGGCGCATTGAAGGACGGCGCTTCGGTTTCCGGCGCCAGCCAGAACGGGTGATCGGCGGGCAGGGCCAGCGGGAGAAAGAATTTCAGCGCCCAATAGGGCGAACCGGGCGAATTGTAGCTCTCGCTCATCAGCAGATTGGGATAGCCGTAGCCGACCGACAACACACCGTCGCGGTCGGCAATCGGCAATGCCGACCACCAGCGAATATGGCGCATATAATAGCCCTTGATCTCACCCCATGGCAGGGCATCAAGGTCGGCGAAGGCAAGCGCGCCCCAGAAACCACCAGCGGCAAAACGATAGGCCTGGCTACGCCCAAAAGCGAGTGCAGCGCCATCCGGGCCAAACCAATGGCGGATATCCCTGGCAAAGACCGTTGCGCGGTCGCGGAGACGGGTTTTACGGGCGTCGTCTTCGTTGGCAAGCACGGCATAAATCAGCCCATAAAAATGCATGGCAAAGGGAATGTAGTGGTCCACCCGACGCACCGGCCCATCGCGGTACCAGCCATCACCAATATCGAATCCTTCCAGCTCATCGAGATAGGCAATAGTCTTGGTGTGGTCGAATTCTACTCCGACCCGCTCCAGCCCCAGATCGACCAGAACCCGGAAGAATTTCCAATTGTTATCGACGTATTCGCGGTCTCGGGCGTGGAGCAGATAGGCCGAGACGGTGGCCTTGGCAGCATCGTCCAGAGGCTCCCAGATATGCTGCGGCACCATGGCGAGCGCAAAGCCGATGGCGGCAAGCTCCACCAGCCGTTGGTTGCGATCAGAGACATCGCCCCAATAGTCTTCGTGTTGCGGATCGGTGCCATGGGTCAGGCCACGTCGGTAAAGATCCCAGTGCGGGAAATCGCCACCGCCCGCCGCAAAGGGTACGATACCCCACAGGGGCCGGGCAAAACCTTCGAGATCGGCAGCCGCATGATCGAAAATCGCGCCGGATGCGCCAAGCCGTACCCGTGCGCCGCCTTGCGAAAAATAGGGCAGGAGCGGCGTGAACAGGTCGAGCAGGGCTTTTGCCACATCATCGCGACTGCGCAAGGGGTTGCCGTAGAGCGGGTTGGCCTGGGCCGGATCGTAAACCACAATCGATATCCATGAACTGTTTCGAATGAATTGGCCGCAGGAAGGTGTGAACCTGCGGCCAGACTTGCTGTGGACTATTTGATCGCCTTGACGCCGTCGTTCATCTCCTTCAGGCCATCGTCGATAGATGTGTTGTCTGTCATGATCGCGTCATGCACACGGTTCAGCACGACCTCGATTTTTGCTGCATTGGGACTGACCGCCATTTCCAGATAGGACTTGCCGGCTTTAAGCGCCGCCTTGCTGTTTTCGTCCTGCGGGAAGCCGGGCAGCGAGGTGATCTTGGTGCTGACATCGTCTGTGCGCACCGCTGGCAAAGTTCCCGTATCGGCAATGATTGCCGCACCTTCAGGTCCAGTCACGAACTTGATGAAGTCAAGCGCCACGTCTTTGTGGGCTGAGTTGTTATTGACCGAAAGAGCCGCAATCTGCGCCGCCGTTGTGCCGGCTGCAACGCCGTCTGGGTGCGGGAATTTGACGATGCCCCAATTCTTGCTCTTGGATTCACCGGACTTTACCTTGGCGATCTGGGTGCCGATGAACCAGGTCCCCATCGGCAGCATACCGACCGTCCCGTTGAAGAACAGCGCCGAATAATGGGTATTGGAGGTTTTCAGCGATGCATAGGACGGGATCGCACCTTCCTTTTGAAGCTTCAGCGCCCGCTCATACCAGGGCTTCAGAAAAGCGTAATCGCCACCGACCAGCGTATGCTGACCATCCATGATGCCCGGAAGCTGAACGGTCGAACGCCATGTGTGCAGCAATGCGCCGTAGGTCTTGTTGACCCCCATGCCGCCCTTCAGCTTAACTGCGATCTGGTCGAACTGTGTCCAGGTCATGTCATTGGTCGGGTAGGAAACGCCCGCTTTGTCGAAGATGTCCTTGTTATAATAGACCACCCAGAAGTCAGAGCGGAAGGGTATTGCATAGACCTTGCCGTCAATGCTCAGCTCCTCGATAAGCCCGCCATATCTAGCTTTGTCGATCTTCTGCTCGGTCATGAAACCGGAGAGATCGCCGATAGAGTTGGCCCGCACCAGGGTCGCGTAGCCCGGCACGTCCTTGATGGTGACGACGTCGATATCCTTGGCGCCACCGGTCAGTTGGGTGGCGATCATCTGCGTGTAGTCCTGCGAACCGAGATCCACCGGCTCGAATTTCACATTCGGATGCTTGGCCTGATAGGCTTCTATCAGCGGCTTGTAATAGGCCACCTTGTCCCAGTCCCACAGCGCCCATTTCAAGGTGACGGGGGCTGCCGATTGTGCGAACGCGCCGCCTGCCATGACAGTGACCATTCCCAGTGCCGCAGCGGCAATGGTCAGCGATATCCCAAATTTCTGCCTGTACATTCTGTTCTCCTCCCTGATTGTCTCGTTGAAAGCGCCTCCCAGCGGCTTCCTATGATATTTTGGTTGTCCGATACGCCGCATCAGGCTCGGCCAAAACCAGTGCGGCTGCCCGATGCGCGGCGAATGAAACGGCGAACATTCCAAGTGAAAAATTGATCATTGCCGGCATGAAGACAGAAACCGGATAGAGCAGCACATGCACAAGCCAGAGGGCCGCGACAAACACCAGCGCTGCCACCGTCGGCAAGGGCCGCAGAAGCGTTGCCAGCGCCGATAGCCGCAGGATCTCCAGGACACCACGCTTGCTCATCACCGCAAGCACAATGAAATGCACCGACCACACGCCCACAAAACCGGTTGCGACAAGGCTGACAGCCAGAGGGCCGGCGTAGATCAGGCTGTCGCGCACTTGGGCGCCATAGGTTAAGATCGCACAAGAACCGATCCACAGCGCCAGACCGGTTGCCAGACCCCATCCCGTTGCCACGGCTAAATAGCGGCGAAAGGCTTCGGCAAAATCACGCAGCAGGTAGACGTTGCGGTCCTCCACCATGGCGCGACACATACTGGCGGTGGCGAAGAGGGCTGCGGGCAGGGTGACGACAGGCAACGCGGCGACCAGAAACAGAAGGTTGAGCTTGACCAGTTCCCACCATTCGCGCCCGATGATCTCGCAAAACAGTGCAACACCGGTGCGCTTCGGCGCATCCTTGGCGATGCCCTTTCCTTCTTTCGTCCAGATGGCCTCCAACCATTGCATCGTGTTGTCCTGTCAGTAAAGGATCGACCGCTCGGTTTGCGGATCGAACAATTGCGCATTGGTCATGTCGGCGGTGAGGCGCACCTGCTCACCAAGCCTGGCCTTGAAGCGCGGTGACACGCGGGCAACGACCGAGCGTCCGGCAACGACGAGATTGAGATGCACTTCCGAGCCCATCGGTTCGGCCAATTCAACGACCGCCTCAAAGGGTGCCGTATTGGCAGGGTCGATATCGCCCGGTGCCAGTTCATGAAAGTTTTCAGGCCGTATGCCCAGAATGATGTCGCGGTCCAGATAGGGCGCGATGCGGCTCTGGTCGAAGGTGTTCGGCAAGGGTAGGGCATGATCGTTGAAGACGGCGACGAAACCATCCTCCTGGCGCCGGATCGTCGAGGGCAGCATGTTCATCTGCGGCGCACCGATAAAGCCCGCCACAAACATGTTGATCGGATGGTCATAGAGCCGCTGCGGCGTATCGACCTGCTGGATGTGGCCATCCTTCATGACAACGATACGGTCGGCCATGGTCATGGCCTCTACCTGATCATGGGTCACGTAGATGAAGGTGGCGTTCAGCCGCTTATGCAGCTTGGATATTTCGGCGCGCATCGTGCCGCGTAGCTTGGCATCGAGGTTGGACAGCGGTTCGTCGAGCAGAAACACTTCCGGATTGCGCACCATCGCACGGCCCAGCGCCACGCGCTGCCGCTGGCCTCCCGACAGTGCCTTGGGCTTGCGGTTCAGAAGATGGGTGATGTCGAGGATCTTTGCCGCTTCCTGGACTTTTGTCTCGATCACATCGCGCGGCGCTTTCCGCAGCTCAAGTCCGAACGCCATGTTCTTGTAGACAGTCATATGCGGATAGAGCGCATAATTCTGGAAAACCATGGCAATGTCGCGGTCCTTTGACGGCACGTCATTCATCAGGTCCTCGCCGATCAGCAATTGCCCGCCGGAGATCTCCTCAAGCCCCGCAATCATTCTGAGCGTGGTGGATTTGCCGCAGCCGGACGGTCCGACGAGAATGATGAATTCCTTGTCGGCGATCTCAAGGTCGATATCGTGCACCACTTTCAGTGCACCGAAGGATTTGTTGAGCTTTTTCAGCGAAATGCTTGCCATTTATCCCTCACGCATCACCAATAGGAGGACCAGTTGCGCGACAGGCGCGTCAAAGCTTCCATGTAATAGTAGTCGCCCCAGGACACGCATTCATCGACACCTTCGCCGCGACATGTGTTGTGTGGGGTTTTCTTCGAATAGGTGCCATGCAGAACAAGCCCGTTGGAAAGGGCCGGGTCCTTGACAGCATAGTGATCGGCCAGACTTTTCATCATCCTCCGGGCCAGATCGCGGTAGCGTGCGGCGTCCGCGTCTTCCACGAGATCGGCCATTTCCAGAAGGCCGCAGGCGACGATGGAGGCGGACGAACTATCGCGCGGTTCGCCGTCCTCTGCCGAAAAGATCAGGTCCCAGACCGGCACGAGATCGTCTGGAAGCCGCTGCAGATAAAAGCCCAGCAGCCGCTCAAAAGCGTCGCGGTATTCGGCAATGCGCTCGTAACGATAGGACAGGGCCATGCCAGCAATGCCCCAGGCCTGTCCGCGTGCCCAGAAACTGTCATCGCTATAGCCCTGCTTGGTCACGCCCCGTACCGGAGCGCCGGTCGTGGGGTCCATGTAGAACGTGTGATAGGTGGAGCAGTCCTCCCGCACCGAATGGGCAAGCGTGGTGCGCGCATGGGAGAGCGCGATCTCGCGGTATTTTTCATCCCCTGTTTCGCCAGTCGCCCAATAGAGCAGCGGCAGGTTCAACAGGCAGTCGATGATGTAGCGGTATTCGTTTGGATTGCCCTTGGCGCCCCAGGCCTGGATGAATTGTCCGATGGGCTGGTAGCGTTCGATCAGCTGGTCGGCGGCAAGGAGTGCCGCCTTGCGTCCATCCTCGTCGCCCACCAGTTTCCACGCGGCAATGCAGGAGGGCGAATAGAGAAACCCCATATCGTGATGGTCGGTGGCGATACGGTTCTCGATGCGATGCAGGAAGCTTTGCACCTGAATCTGAGCGGCATATCGAAAGACCTTATCGCCGCTGTGCTCATAGGCGAGCCAGATTTCGCCGGGCCAGAAACCTGCCGTCCATTGGTCGTTGGCAACCGCCGGATACCTGTTGCCGACGCTGGAATGGTTCTGTGCCGCATAGGTGAAGTCAGGCAGATTGCGCCGCACCTGGGCGACCGCGATCTCGAGCGCCATGGTCACCTGTTGATCGGTGATCGGCTGTGGCGCGTTGGAAAACATGGCATTCATGGCATCACCCCTTCAGCCCGGTTGATGCGACGCCTTCAACAAAGAAGCGCTGCAAGGCGAGAAAGACAATCAGTACGGGAATGAGCGCGACGACCGACGCCGCCATGATCAGCCCGTATTCGGCGGAATATTGCGATATGAACATTCGAAGCCCGATCTGGATGGTCTTCAGTTCGGTCTTAGTGAGATAGATCATCGGCCCCAGAAAATCGTTCCATGTGGTCACGAAGGTGAAGATCGTCAGAGTCGATAGCGCTGGCTTCGACAGCGGCAGCATGATCTTCGCCCAGATCTGGTATTCGTTCATCCCGTCGATCCGGGCGGCTTCGCAGAGTTCTGTCGGGATCGACATATAGAACTGCCGCATCAGGAAGACGCCGAAGGCTGTGAACGCCTGCAAGCAGATCAGTGCCAGATGGGTGTTGTTCAGCCCGAATTCCCGCATCAGCAGGAATTGTGGCACCATATAGACCTGCCAGGGCATGGCGATGGTGGCGATGTAGCCGAGAAACAGCGTGTTCTTGAAGGGAAAATGCAGTTTGGCGAAAGCATAGGCCGCGAAACTCGACGTCAACAATTGCAAAAGCGTGACGATGATCGTCAGCTTCGAGGTGTTGTAGATGAACAGGGCCAGCGGAATCTTCGTCCAGATATCGACATAGTTCTGCCAGCGCGGATGGGCCGGTATCCATTCGATCGGGAAGACAAAAACGTCGCGGTCGAGCTTTAGCGAGGCCGACAGCATCCAGGCAAACGGCAGCAGCATGATGATGGTGACGGCGATGACCGTTGCGTAGATGGCAATTGTCGAGACATTGATCCTGCGTCCGGCAATCCGCATGGTTCAGTCCTCCCTCTGGCGACGGAACTGGACCACGGTGACCGCCAGAACCAGGAAGAACAGCACCAGCGCAATCATGCTGGAATAGCCGAGATCCCAGGAAATGAAGGCTTCGTTATAGATATGATAGACCAGCACGAGGGTAGAGGTTCCAGGTCCGCCCTGGGTGATCATATAGACCTGGTCGAACACCTTAAAGGACTGAATCGTCAGCATGACTGTGACGAAAAACGTCGTCGGGGCAAGCTGCGGCACGGTGACATGCCGGAATTTCTGCCAGCCATTGGCACCGTCGAGACCGGCCGCCTCGTATAATTCGGCATTGATACCCTGTAGCCCGGCCAGATAGATGACCATGTAATAGCCCATGCTCTTCCAGATACCGAACAGGATGACGGTGACCATCGCCCAGTGCCGGTCAGCCGCCCAGCCGGGCATGTCATTGGGGTCGAGGCCGAGCGTGTAGAGCAGCATGTTCACCGGCCCCATTTCTGGGTTGAACAGCATGTTCCAGACGACAGCCACGGCGACCAGTGACGCGACATAGGGAAAGAACATCGCGGTGCGGAAGAAATCGCGACCACGGATTTTCTGGTTGAGCAGAATGGCAAGGCCAAGCGCGCAGGCAAGCGTCGCAGGCACCGAGATAACAGTATAGATGACCGTGTTCCAGAAGGCGGAGATAAAGGTCTTGTCTTCAAACAGCCGCCAGAAATTATCGAGCCCGGCAAAGGTGATCGGGTTTGACCCATCCCAATGCATGAAAGCCAGCACAAAGGCGAACAGGATGGGACCGAGCGTGAAGACGGCAAAGCCCAGGAAATTCGGTGCAATGAAGGAATAGGCAATCAGCGCATTTTCGATCCGCCGCCGGCGCTTGGACACAATCCGCACCCTGCGCTTCGAACTCGCATCTTTGCCGTTCTCGGCGCTGCCGCCAGATAGAACCGGACTGATGACCGTCATCAGCTTTCCTCCCGCACGAAGCCTATCGTGCCATGCTCAAGCGTTCCATGCGGGGCCGCCTGTCGGTTGCACCCGTCTCCCGATCCCTGCATAGCATAGATCGTTTATTGGTCAAACAACTTCCGATAACATCAGACAAATTTACTGGAAAGGTGAAAATAGGTATGATAGCAGGGGATTGCTAGACGGTGAGGAAGGGGAGGTGAGCATAATGTTCAGCAAGCATATTGGCAGCTTGCCGCCTCATCTTGCCGATTTCCAACCGGCCGCAGCTGCCGACGTCCATGCGTTGCTGCAACGACTGGGCGTCGAACATCTCACCGCCCTAAAGGCCGCAGGCCGTACGGCGCTGGAGGCCGAATGGCCGCAGATCTTTGCCTCTCGTTACCGTGACTATACCCAGACAGGAAATCGTTCGCGCTTCGAAGACCTGTATTTCCGTCGCCGCCTGATGCTGAACGATCTGGTTCTGGCGGAATGCGCCAAGGACACAGGTGAGGGCGGAGACGACTTCATCGACGCCATTATCGATGGCGTCATTCTGATCTGTGAGGAAAGCGGGTGGCAATTGCCAGCGCATAACGCCTATGGACGCGGCGGTCCGCGCCAGCCCTTGCCGGATCCTGATGACCCTGTGGTCGATCTCTTCGCGGCGGAAACGGCGGCGAACCTGGCAACCCTGGTTTGGCTGCTAAGGCCTGCCCTTGCCCAACGCGATCCGCGCCTGCCTGCCCGCATAGAACAGGAGATCCACCGCCGTATTATCACCCCTTATCTTACCCGGCATTTCTGGTGGATGGGGCAGGGAAACGAGAGGATGAACAACTGGACTGCCTGGATCACCCAGAACGTCCTGATCGCCACGTTTTCCCTGCCCACGAGCCAGGAGATTCGCCGTGCAGTGCTGGTCAAAGCGCTGGGCAGTCTCGATGCCTTTCTCAAGGACTATGCCGAGGACGGCGCCTGCGAGGAAGGCGTGCTCTACTATCGCCATGCCGCTCTCTGTCTGTTTGGTGCTATGACCGTGCTGGATCAGGTCGTGCCGGACCTGTGCCGTCCGCTTTGGCAGGCAGCCAAGATCCGCAATATGGCGGAATACATCCTCAATATGCATGTGTCTGGACGGCATTATTTCAATTTTGCCGATTCATCAGCAGTTCTGGAGCCCTGTAGCATCAGAGAATATCTGTTCGGCAAAGCGGTTGGCTCGAAGGCGCTGATGGATTTTGCCGCTGCCGATCTTCAACAATCCGCAGATCCGCTGCTGTCGAAAGAGTGGAACCTTTGGCACCGGTTGATGGCAGCCACACGCTTGCCGGACGTTAAGCCTGCGCCAGCAAAGCCGGCGGCAAAAGGTGATATTTTCTACCCCGGCACCGGGCTTTTCATCGCCCGCGACAACCGTTTCGATCTGGCGGTGAAGGGTGGGCATAACGGCGAAAGCCATAATCATAACGATGTCGGCAGCCTGACGCTTTACAAGAACGGACAACCATTTCTCATCGATATCGGTGTCGAAACCTACACGGCCAAGACTTTCTCGCCGCAGCGTTACGAGATCTGGACGATGCAATCGGCCTACCACAACCTTCCAACCTTTGCGGGCGTCATGCAGCAGGAGGGGCCGGAATGTGCCGCACGCGATGTCGAGACGGCTTTCGAGGTGGAGGAGGCCCGCATTTCGCTGGAGATAGCCGCAGCTTACCCGAAAGAAGCAGCGCTGTGCTCTTATCGCCGCAGCGTCAGGCTCATTCGCGGCAGCCATGTTGAGATTATCGACGAGCATGACGGTGACAAGCCTGCGGTCCTGTCACTGATGACCTGCGTTGCGCCCCGCTCGCAGGCGGGGCGGCTGGTCCTGGACGGGCTCGGCGAAATTAGCGTGAGCGGTGCGGCAGAGCCAATCATCGAGGCAATCGACATCGGCGATCCCCGGCTGCGGCAGGCTTGGCCGGAGAGAATTTTCCGTATTCTGCTGCCGTTTGAGACATCCCGCTTGTCGCTGACGATTACTTGAGGAGGGTGAGGATGAGAGTGACACTCACTGTGGTGGATGCTGCGGGCCAAAACCTGGCGCAGAGCAGTGCAGACCACGAAGCCTTTCTGGTCTATCGCCAGCCCTACCGTGACGGCGACCAGCTATTGGTTGACGTGTCAGAGCCCGGTCATATCCGTCTGGCGCTCGATGCCGCCATGGCACCGGCCATCCTGTATTTGCCGCAGGGCCGTTTTAGCTTTTCCATACCGTTCGGCGCTCGGAAGATCGCTTATCCGCCCCATGCCTTTTGCGGAGATCTGCACCGGCTTCACGCTGCGAAGGCGAGGCCGGAAGAAATAGCGGCACAGAGAAACCTTGCCTTTAACCCCCTGGACGACCACGCCAATTCTCAAGCATTTCCGCATGTCGAGGCCAATGTCGAAACACGCGGGGAGGCGGCCTTCGCTGTTCGCAATGTCATCGATGGAGAGCGGGCCAATAGCAATCACGGCTTCTGGCCTTTCACCAGTTGGGGGATCAACAGGGACCCTCAGGCTGCCCTGACCCTGTTTTTCGGTCGCCCCGTCACGCTCCGTGAAGTGGTTCTCACTCTGCGCGCTGATTTTCCACACGATGCCTGGTGGGAAAGCGCAGTTCTGAGCTTTTCGGGTGGAGAGGAAGCGCGGTTGGCGCTGGTCAAATCCTCTGCCGCTCAGTGTTTTAGCCTGCCCGAAACGCGTACCGAATGGGTTCGGCTGCACAGTCTGGTGAAAGCCGATGATCCATCGCCGTTTCCGGCGCTGACCCAAGTTGAGGTTTGGGGGACGGAAGCCTGAGATTCAGGTCTCGCTGCCGATACCGCGCAGATCGCGCAACAGATCACGGTAGCGCAACTGGCTGCCGCGCAGATGATCCTGCATAGCGGCGCGGGCCGCTTTTTCGTCGCCGTCGGAAATCGCCACGACCACGGCCTGGTGTTCCCTGTGGATGAGGCGGCGATAGGCCGTCTGCTCAGCGGCTCGGTTTTCCGCAACCACTTTGGACTGAGGGATAGCGGATGCGCCGTGCATCTCGAGAAATTGCGTAAACAGCGGATTATTGGTGGCCGCAGCAATCGCCATATGCAGGGCCAGGTCGGCCTCGCGAATGGAGCGGTCGGCCTCGATACACGCCAGCAATTTTGCATGGCAGTCGAAAATCGCTTCCTCCTGCGCAGGCGAACGGCGCAGCGCGGCAAGCCCGGCAGCCTCTATCTCCAGCGGCGTGCGGATCTCCAAAACCTCTAGATCTGAGGACAGCCGGGCGCGATCCAGCTTCGACGGGTTTGAGCGTGATTGATGATGATTGAGGACGAAAATGCCAGCCCCTTGGCGCACCTCGACCAGCCCATCGTAACGCAGGCCGGTGACTGCCTCGCGGATAACGGTTCGGCTGACACCATGGGCCTCGGTCAGTTCCATTTCGCTGGGAAGCCGATCGCCCGGCGCATAGTCCCCGCCAAGGATCGCCTTGCGAAGGCTGTCGCTGACCTGTGCGACCAGGGAGCCAGCGCCCTTGGCGCGTGTTTTCACTTGACCGGTCACACCATCCACCACTTTCATGCCCTGCCGCAGAAGGCAGAGCCGTTTTCGTCTCTCTAAGTGGAATATGTATGATGAATCGTACGCAAATTCAACTGCTCTGTAAAAGGCCATAAATATGTCTGATGTCTATCAAGTTAGACGACCCGCATCATGGTAACCTCGTTTTCTTTTCGTCCGCTCCAGGCGTGAAAGCACCCGCTGGGCATCCTCCTTTCGATCGAAAGTCTCGATCAGGGTCTGGCCTGTCGTCCCAATCCGACCCCAGTTGCGGATCACCGAGGCGCCGCCGAACAGGGTCGGTTGCAGTGCGAGCGTGTAAAAGCGCCGCATGTTTTGCGATGGGTCGATACGGCGAAGTTGGACCGGGCTGTTGTTCTCTTTCTCCATGGCCAGAGTCTGGCGTGGTTCGATTCAAGCGTCCAACGAGTTATCTGAATCGATCCGGCCTGATCGATTCACGCCTCTGATAGGTCATTCCGCCTTGGCGAGTTTGTATCAAACGACGCCCTTGCTGAAAATAAAACATCCGTAGGGGCCGGGATCGGACGTTCTGACGATCGCAAAGGACGCCTTTGCCTCAGCATAAAACGCGAAACGTTCCAGGGCGTCGATCTTCACCGGTCGTCCTTCCGCATTGTCCACCACACGCTGGATGGCCGAAAAGATCGGCACCTGCCCACCGGGATCACCAACCACCTGCATCCTCTTCACCGGCGCTTCCACAAAGGTATCCAGGGGGAAAAGCGTCAGGATCGCCGCCGTGGCAACCTCAAGACCGCAACCCGACAGATTGATCAGCTTGCCATAGGTTGTGTGCTTGGCAATCGTCTCGGCCGGATGGTTGATATCGCACAGCACCAATTGGTCGCCGTGGCCCATCAGCATCAAGGCATGCAGCAATTCAGCGTTCAAAACCGGATCTATTCCCTTCAGCATTGGCTTGCCTTCCCTTTGTGGCTGTGAATTTCTTCACGATTTTGCATTTTTTTGTGATGTTTCCCGATGCGGCGATGCTTAAACAGGCCGGGGCGAGGGCCATATTCACCGCAATCCATAGTTCAACGTCGCCAAAACTCCCGTTTCGACTGCGCTTCGATGAACATCGAAAATATTTAAGAGAAACGCAATAACGGACTTTACCAAAATAAAAGACTGTGTGAAGTTCTCGGCGCAGATAGCGTCTTTCCGGACGCAAGGACTGTCACGGCGAGAGGGAGGTCTCCAACCGTTACGGTTTTCCGGAAAATCGCTTAAACGGCGTGCGCAAGGCGCGCCGTCCTGGGAGGAGAACTGCTTTTGGCATCGATGAATATCGTCAATGTCGGCAAGGCCTATGGTAGCCTGAGGGTTATCCATGGCGTTTCCGTCGAGATTCCTGATGGTGAATTCGTTGTTCTTGTCGGCCCATCGGGATGCGGCAAGTCCACGCTGCTGCGCATGGTTGCTGGGCTGGAGCCGATCACCTTTGGCGATGTCGTTATCGACGGAAAGGTCGTCAACGACCTGCCGCCAAAGGATCGCGATATCGCCATGGTGTTCCAAAGCTATGCACTTTATCCGCACAAGACGGTGGCGGAGAATATGGGCTTTGCGCTGAAGATGCGCGGTGAAACCAAGTCCTTCATTGACGAGCGCGTTCGCAAGGCAGCGGAAATTCTCGATCTGGTCCCCTATCTGGCCCGCTATCCCCGTCAGCTTTCCGGCGGGCAGCGGCAGCGCGTGGCGATGGGCCGGGCGATTGTGCGAGATCCGAAGGTTTTCCTGTTTGACGAACCACTGTCCAATCTCGATGCGAAACTGCGCGTGCAAATGCGGGCTGAAATCAAGGAATTGCAACGCCGTCTGGCGACGACGATGATTTACGTCACCCATGACCAGGTCGAAGCCATGACCATGGCGGACCGTATCGTCGTGTTGCGGGATGGTCGCGTCGAGCAGATCGGCTCGCCGCTAGCGCTTTACGACGCGCCAGCCAACATGTTCGTGGCTGGGTTTATCGGTTCGCCCTCAATGAACCTGATCAAGGGTCATATCCGGGCATCAACAACACCATTTTTCGAGACCGAAGAGGGCATCCGGCTTCCCTTGAATTCGGCTCCTGCAGGTTCGGACGGACGAGCGGCTTTCTACGGCATTCGGCCTGAGCATTTTGTGCTTGGCGGCGATGTCACCGCTAACGTTACCGTGCTGGAATCGACCGGAACGGAAACCCAGGTCTTTGCCCGGCTTGGCCAGCAGAAAGTTATCGGCGTGTTCCGCGAGCGTTTGGCAGAGCCGTCCGGACAGATGATTGCCATGACGCCGAACCCGGCCATGGTCCATCTGTTCGACGGTGAAACGGGGCTGCGGTTGGAATAGAGTTTGTCAGGGAAAAGTGGAAGCCTGCTTTCGCCCGTCCACGGGAGGGGACATGTGAAAGCAGTTATTTGACATAGGCGAACAAGGGAGGAGATACGCATGAAAGTCAGCGAATACGAGAGGATGATGGCGATAGGCCTGAGCCGTCGCGCCATCCTGAAGACCGGTGCAAGCCTTGGGGCTGTGGCAGCGGCTGGTGGGTTGTTGGGCAGTGCTGGAACGGCGCTTGCCGACGAGGCGTCCCTGCGCACGCAGATCCTGCAAATACCCGGCGTTGGAAAAGGCTCTCCCACCGATGCCGACTGGCAAAAAGTCGGCGAGCTGTGCCTGGAGGCCACGAAAAAGACCGTCAAGAAGGGAGAGTTCGCTGGCGTCGAACTGTCCTTCATGGGCCTGAACAATCAGAATCTGCACAATGTGCTGTTTCGCGGTTTCCTGAAGCCCTGGGAGGATTATACCGGTGCCAAGATCACCTGGATCGACCTGGCCCAGGCCGATTACAATCCCCGCCTTCAACAAGCGATTGCCACCGGCACCGTGGATTTTGACCTTCTGGAAATGGGCGCTCCGTTTGAAGGCGATGTTTGCGGCAAGGGCCTTGCCTCGGAAATGCCGGACTGGGTGAAGGCCCAGATCGACATGGAGGATTACGTCGATTACCTGAAGGCCCCGGTCGGCACCTGGGGTGGCAAAGTCTACCGCGTCTCGGTGGATGGCGATTGCCACAACTTCAACTACCGTAAGGATTATTTCACCGACGCCGATCTCGCCAAGGCCTGGAAAGCTGAAGGCCATGCCGGCGAATGGGGCGTGCCGAAAACCTGGCAGCAGGTGCAGGAAGCAACCAAGTTCCTCAAAGGCAAGACAATCGCCGGAGCCGATGCCATCGGCTATCTCGATGCACCAAAGGCCTGGGGTGGCTTTGGCTTCTACTTCCTCGGCAGCCGCGCAACGGCCTATGCCAAGCACCCGGATGACAAGGCCTGGCTGTTCGACATCGATACGATGAAGCCGCGCATCAACAATCCTGCCTGGGTGCGCGCCATCCAGGACGTTGTCGATGCCCTACCTTCCGAAGCCGGTGACCAGTTGAACGCCGATCCCGGCACGACGGCGTTCCAGCAGTTTCTGGCCGGAACCGGCTCCATGGTCTCCTGGTGGGGCGATGTCGGGCAAAGCGCCCAAACCAGCGATAGTTCGGTGGTGGGCGATACCATCGCCTTCGACATTCTTCCCGGCTCCGACGATGTCTATAATGCCAAGACCGGGAAATGGGAGACGCTGGCCAGCGGGCCGAACTATGCGCCCAACATGGCCTATCTGGGCTGGGGCGTTTACGTCATGGCCCGTGTTGACAAGGATGAGAAGAAAAAGAAGGCAGCCTGGAGTGCGGCGGCCCATCTCGGCGGCAAGGATCTCGCCTTGTGGACGGCGGCCTATCCCTCCGGCTTCCAGTGCTATCGCAAGAGCCAGTTCGATATCAAGGAATGGGTGGCCGCAGGCTATGAGGAGGCGTTCATCAGCAATTATCTCGCCTCCCAGTCGAAGTCCTACAACCATCCGAACGCCGCCATCGAACCCCGTATTCCTGGTATCTTCCAATATTACAGCGTGGCGGAAGACGAATTGGCAAAAGTGTTTGCGGGAAGGGTGAAGCCCCAGGAAGGTGCCGATGCGATTGCGGCGGCCTGGGAAAAAATCACCGATCAGCTTGGCCGCGACAAGCAGATATCACTCTACAAGGCCTCGCTCGGCGTTTGAGCCAAAACCGACGGCAGGAAACTGCCGTTGGTGTTCCCAAACGGCGTCAGGCGGCTTTCTCATTCCGCCTGACGTCCATTCATCAGCCTAAAGCCAATCTTGGCTTCCGGTCTCTGCTCGGGCGTTGTGCCCAAGGGTTTGCTTATGTCCGACACGACCATGCCTGCCATTCGCCCGATTGAAGGGGCATCGCTACGGCAAACCGGTGCCCGGCGTGGTCGCCTGCTGCTGGCGGTGGCCACCGTGCTGCTGCTTGGCGTACTCGTTCTGCAAATTCTCGATGCAGCCGGGGTGACCTCGCTTGGTCTCGTCAGTTGGCGTCCCTTGCTCTATGCCTATATCGTCTGGGCCGTGGCTCTGTGCGCCGCGCAAATCATGATCCGGGGCGAAGCTGGCCAGCGGGCCGTGTTCGTTCTACCGGCGGTGCTGTTTACGGTGGCCATGGTGGTATTTCCCACGGTGTTCGGCCTCTACATTGCCTTCACAGACTGGAACCTCAGCGCTGCCGCAGGACGGCGTTTCAATGGCATCGACAACCTGCGCACGCTGTTTGCCGACTTTTACTTCTGGAACGCGCTGTTGAACATGGTCTATTATGTTCTGGCGGTTCTTGTGCAATATGCCATTGCCTTTGGCCTCGCGCTGCTTTTGAACGCCGAAATCAAGGCCCGGAAGTTCTTTCGCGTCGCCTTCCTTCTGCCGCTGATGTTGAGCCCGGTTGCCGTCAGCTGGATGATCGGCAAATCGCTGATGGAATATCGCTTCGGCCCGGCGGCAACGCTTGCCCGGCATCTCGGATGGGACAACCCGGCGTTTTTCTCGACCCCATGGCTTGCCCGTCTCTCGCTGATGGCCATGGATGCCTGGGTCTCGATCCCCTTCATGATGATCCTGCTTCTGGCCGGGCTTCAGGCCTTGCCAACGGAGATTAAGGAGGCCGCCAAGGTCGATGGCGCTTCCGGCTGGCAGAGCTTCAAGGAAATCACCTTTCCGCTGATGCTACCGGTCAGCGTCACCGTGATTATCCTGCGGATCATTTTCCAGTTGAAGCTTGCCGATATCGTCATCAATGTCACAGCAGGCGGACCCGGCGGCGCGACAGATACGGTCTCCAGCTTCATCTTCCGGGAATATCGTGACCGCTCGAATGTCGGCTACGGCACCATGCTGGCCGAGTTCTATCTCGTCATCATCATTATCTTCGTCTCGCTCATCCTCAAGGTGACGAGCCGCTGGCTGCAACGTTCCAACTGAGGGTTAGACCATGGCACGCAACCCCACTCGCCATAGCGGTCCTGAAACAAGGTTTCGCCGCCCTCGCTTCATGACGGGCAGCCTGCTGATTTACACGGCGCTGGTGTTCTGGGCCTTTATCTCCCTGTTTCCGATCTACTGGACCATTACCACCTCGTTCAAGACCGCCGTCAATGTAACCCAGGGCCACCTCATTCCCTTCGTCGATTTTACGCCGGACTGGAAGGGCTGGCGCTCGCTTGGCCTTTCGCCGGATACGATATTTGTGGCCTCGACGGTGCGCGACGAATTCATGCGGCGCTTCTTCAACAGCGTCGTCGCCTCGGCTGGAGCCTCGTTTCTGGCTGTGGTGATCGGATCGCTGGCGGCCTATGGCCTCAGCCGGTTTTCCTACAAATTTCTCTGGTTGCGCAACAAGGATATCTCGTTCTTCTTCCTGTCCCAGCTGATCCTGCCGCCCGTCGTGCTCGCCATGCCGTTTCTGGTGCTCTATAAACACCTGATGCTGCTGGATACGCTGACCGGGCTTGTCCTCGTCTATACGCTGATGGTGCTGCCCATTGTCATCTGGATCATGCGGGACCAGTTCGACACGATCCCCGTCGAACTCGAGCAGGCAGCGCTGGTTGACGGCTGCTCGATCTGGGGCGCGTTTATGCGGATCGTCCTGCCCATCGCCCTGCCGGGAATGGTGGCCGCCTTCATCCTTTCGGTCATTCTCTGCTGGAACGAATATTTCTTCGCAGCGCTGCTGACCAGTTCGAACGCCAAGACGCTTCCCGTCATGGTGGCCAGCCAGACCGGCTCGCAAGGGATCAATTGGTGGTCCATGGCCGCTATCGCCACCGCCGCCATCATGCCGCTCGTTCTGGTCGGTATTTTTCTGGAGCGCTATATCGTCAAGGGCCTGACCGCCGGTGCGGTCAAATAGGCCCGTCATTGCTGTAAGTTAAGTTAAACAAGGAGTGTCCCATGCTGAAAAATCTTCATCCTGCCTTGAATGCCGACGTGCTGCATGCGCTGCGATCCATGGGGCATGGCGATACACTTGTGATTTCCGATACCAATTTCCCCAGCGATAGCGTGGCACGCCAGACCGTGCTGGGCCGTCCGCTCTCCATGGCTAATCTATCCGCCGCAGAAGCTGTGCGCGTCCTGCTGTCGGTTTTGCCGCTCGATACACCCTTGCAAAATTCGGCAGGTCGTATGGAAGTCATGGGTGCCCCGGACGACATTCAGCCGGTGCAACGCGAGGTCCAAGTGGAAATCGACCGCGCCGAGGGCAAGCCGTCGCCGATGTACGGCATCGAGCGGTTTGCATTCTACGATCTTGCAAAGAAGGCCTATTGTGTGATTTCAACCGGCGAAACCCGCTTCTACGGCTGCTTCCTGTTCACCAAGGGCGTCATCCCACCGGCTGGAGCATAAGGAGAGCAGGATGGGCAAGGGCGTTTCGATACTCGGAATCTTTGTTGCCGATACCGCCTATCTCGCGGCCCGGCTGCCGGTCGTAGGCGAGACGATCACCGGCAGCGGCTTTTCCGTCGGGCCGGGCGGCAAGGGTTCCAACCAGGCGGTTGCGGCAGCAAGGGCCGGGGAGGAATCGAGCGTCTCCTTCATCTCGAAGATCGGTTGCGACGCGTTCGGTGATCTGGCGTTGAAGACCTATGCGGATGCGGGTGTCCTGCCAAAACTGACCATTATGGACGACCAGCCCACCGGTGCCGCGTTCATCTATGTCAACGACAAGACTGGCGACAATGCCATCATTGTCTATCCAGGCGCTGCCGGAACCATTACCATTGAGGATGTCGAGGCGGCGCGGCAAACCATCGAGACCAGCGCGATTTTCGTAACGCAGCTTGAGCAGCCCGCCGAGGCGGCCCACCATGGGCTGATGATCGCCCGTAAGGCTGGCGTCACCACGATCTTCAACCCCGCCCCCGCCGAGCCGTTTCCAGACGCGATCTATCCGCTATGCGACTATATCATTCCCAACGAAACCGAAGCCGCCGCATTGGTTGGCTTTCCGCTCGATACGATTGAAGATGCGAGGCGGGCGGGGGATGTGCTTATGGCTCGCGGTGTCGATACTGCTATCATAACGCTGGGCAGCAGAGGCGTGTTGTTTCATAGCGCCGATGCCTCGGTGGCGGTTCCGGCCATTGCAGCCGGGCCTGTCATCGATACGACAGGGGCAGGGGACGCCTTCGTCGGCGGTTTTGCGGCAGCGCTTGCCGATGGACTTGCCCCGCTCGACGCGGTCCGGTTTGGATGTGCGACGGCGGGCATCGCCGTTACCCGCCGGGGAACCGCGCCCGCCATGCCGGAGCGCAGCGAAATCGAGGCATTGCTGCGTGGCTGAGGTCGGCTCCAGGCAATTCACTGGGGTCTAAGAGATTTTTTACTTTACAAATCACAAATATTTTGTGAAGTATGAAGTGTAGTGATCAAAGTGAGCCAGAGCCGTGACCCAGCTGAAATTTGCAACCCGCCTGAATTCCTTTGCCTCCTGCCCAAAGGCAGAATGGCCGGACCTGTCCGGCAAGCCGACCATGCTGCAAATGGTAAAGCGTGCCGCAAAAGTCGATGGGCTAACGGATCTCGATCTCAATTATCCCGATCATGTTGGCGAAGATCCTGCTGTTTTGGCCCGCCAGATTGGCGATACGGGCCTGGCAATCAATGGGTTCGCCATGCGCTATTACACCAATTCCGCCTTCAAGATCGGCGCATTCACCAATCCAGACCCCGAGGTCCGGCGGGAAGCCATCGATCTCACCAAGGCCGGTATTGACGCAGCCCGTGCAGCAGGCAGCCGGTTGATGACGCTCTGGCTCGGCCAGGATGGGTTCGATTATGCCTTCCAGGCGGATTATCACACCCTGTGGCAACACGAAATTGATGGAATCCGTGAAGTTTGCGCCCATGACCCGGATTGCCAGATCAGCATCGAGTACAAGCCGAACGAACCTCGGTCCTACAGCCTGATGCCAGATGCGGCAACGACATTGCTGGCCATCAGGGATGTCGATATGCCCAATCTTGGTGTGACGCTGGACTTTGCCCACGTTCTCTACGCCGATGAACAGCCAGCCTTTGCCGCCGCCCTGATTGCCCGCCATAGCCGCGTTCTCGGTGTGCATCTGAACGATGGCTATGCCAAGCGCGACGATGGCCTGATGGTGGGCGCGGTCCACACCCAGCAGACCATCGAGCTTCTGCGCCAGATCCGCAAGGACGGCTACGATGGCGCTATCTACTTCGACACGTTCCCGGACATGACGGGTCTCGATCCCGTCCACGAATGCGAGGTCAATATCCAGACCGTCAAGCGCATGTTGCGGATTGTCGATCGCCTCGATCAGGACAATCGTCTTTCGGGCGCCATCGACCGTCAGGATGCCGTGTCCGCGCAGGCCATCGTTCAGGAACTGATGCTGGGCTAAGGCCCGCAATTCCAAATACCCCGAGATTTCAGACCTTTGTAACCAAAGGCATGCCGGAGGCATGCTTGATGATACCACCTGGGAGGAACCGATGAAGACCATGATGAAACTGACGCTTGCCACTGGCCTTGCTGCCAGCTTCCTGTTCAGCGCAGCCTTTGCGCAGCAGCTTGCCCCACTCAATTCCGACACTGAAAAAGACCGCATGGACTGGTCGCAGCTGGAAGCAAAGTTCGGCCCCTTTCCGAAGCTTCCCGACGGCACCAAGGCGGGCGCCGTCTCAAAGACACTGACCAACGAATACTGGCGGTCGCTCGGTGAGGGCTATGCCGCGTTCGGCAAGGCCAAGAACGTTCCGGTCGCCTATCAGGCGGCGCAAAGCGAAGGCGACCAGCTTGGTCAGTTGACGATTGCCGAGGGGATGATCACCCAAGGCTATAACGTTCTGCTGGTGTCGCCACAGACGGATTCCAATCTCCAACCGGTGATCGAACAGGCCAAGGCCGCCAATATTCCGGTCGTTGACGTCAATGATGCCGTGATCCCGCAGGCCGAGCACTATGTCGGCAATGTTCAGCGCGACAACGGCGTGCGCGTCGCCAAATGGTTCATCACCAACCGTCCGCAGGGTGGCAAGGTGGCGATCATCGAGGGCCAGGCCGGTGTTTATGCCGCCGTGCAACGCACCGACGGCTTTAAATCCACCATCGGTGAAAACGGCAGTTTCAAGATCGTCGCCAGCGTTCCCGGCAATTGGGACCGCCAGACCTCCTACGATGCCGCGACCAACATCCTCAACCAACACCCCGATCTTATCGGCTTCTATGCCAACAATGACGGCATGGCATTGGGCGTGGTCGAAGCCGTCAAGGCGGCAGGGCTTGCGGGCAAGGTCGCTGTCTTCGGCACTGACGGTATTTCAGACGCCTACGCCTCGATCAAGGCAGGCGAACTGACCGGCACCGTCGATAGCTTTCCGGTTCTAACAGGTGAAGTCGCCCTTGAAACAGCCCTTCGGCTCGTTGCCGGCCAGAAATTGCCGCGCGTTGTCGCAACGCCTCAGGCGCTGATCACCGCCGACAACCTCGCCCGCTACCAAGGCAAGGGCGTCGATGTGCGCGCCGTGCTGATGGAAGATGCCAAGGCTGCAAAATAATCGAGGTTAACGCACTGCCAGCTTTCAGGGCTGGCAGTGCGTGTCTTGCAGGAGGAGGTAAGAGATGGTGCCGAGACTGGGATTTGAAACAATCTCCAAGAGCTTTCCGGGCGTCAACGCGCTGACGGATGTGAGCTTCGATGTTGCTCCCGGAGAAATTCACGGGCTGCTGGGTGAAAACGGCGCCGGAAAATCAACGCTTCTGCGCATTCTGTCCGGCGTCTTCCGGCCAACCTCCGGCAGTGTTTTCGTCGATGGCGAAGCTGTCGCGTTTCGCAAGCCGCTGGATGCAAGACAGGCTGGCATTGCGATGATCCATCAGGAACTTCAACAGGTGCCGCATCTGAGTGTTGCCCAGAACATGTTTCTTGGCCATTCGCTGACCCATATGGGCGGGCTTTTCGTTTCGCGCCGGGAGCAGGAACAGCGGGCCGCCGAAGCGCTGTCGATGATCGACCGCAGCATCGACGTTTCCGCGCCCATCTCCAGCCTGAAAGTCGCGCAGCGGCAGATTGTCGAGATCGGCCGCGCCCTGCTCGACAAGGCCAAGGTCATCGCCATGGATGAGCCGACCTCCAGCTTGACGCCGAGCGAGTTCGACCGGCTGGCTGAGGTGATTGCCGATCTCTCGGCCAGCGGCGTGTCGATTATTTATGTTTCGCATAAGATGGACGAGGTTTTCCGTATCTGCCAGCGCGCCAGCGTCATGCGAGATGGCAAGCTCGTTGGCATCGTTGACATGAAAACCACATCGGAAAAACAGGTCATTGCCATGATGGTCGGGCGTGAACTGATGCAGGAAACCCATCATTCCTTCGTAACTGATCAGGTCAGACTGCAAGCCAGCAATCTGTCTTCAGCCACCAAGATCAAAAATGTCTCCTTCACCTTGAAAAGGGGTGAAGTGTTGGGCATTGCCGGGCTGGTCGGCTCGGGGCGCACGGAATTGCTGCGGCTGATCGCCGGTGTCGATCGTCTGAGCGAGGGGTCTATTACCATCGATGGCAAGAGTGTCAGCCTGCGCAATCCCCGTGACGCAATTGCCGCAGGTATCGGCCTTGTGCCGGAAGAGCGCAAGCGCGAAGGCATTATCCCCTTGCGCCCGGTCAGCTTGAACATGGCGCTGGCTTCGCTTCCCAGCTTTTCCGCTGCCGGTCTGATCCGCACCGGAAAACTGCGCGCCAGCGCGCAGGATTTGCTGAAGCGTGTCAACCTGCGGCCGTTTCAGCTTGATCGTCCTATCCGTCTGTTCAGCGGCGGCAACCAGCAAAAGGCCATTATTGCACGCTGGCTGGCGGCCAAATCGCAGATCCTGCTGTTCGATGAGCCGACACGCGGCATCGATGTCGGGGCAAAATCCGAGATCTACCAATTGATCGAAGCCCTGGCCCGCGAAGGCCATTCGATCATCGTCGTTTCCTCCGAGCTTCCCGAAGTCATCCGGCTCTCCGACCGCGTGCTGGTGATGCGGGAAGGCCAGATCGCCGCTGAAATCGCGCGCGACCAGCTGACGGAAAGCGCCATTCTCGCCCACGCCATTCCAGGAGCGAGTGCCGGTGCTACCGCCATCGCACATCCTGCATAAACAGAGAGGATCTTTCTCCATGACCGCCTCTTCATCCGCCGCCAGCCAATCGGTCCCGACCTTTCGCCGGTTTTCCGTCTCGTTGCGTGATGCCGGAACGCTGATCGGCCTCATCGTCATCATGGCGGTATTTGCAGCGCTCGTTCCCGGCTTCCTGTCGGAGCGCAATCTGACCAATATTCTCCAGCAATCCAGCATCAATGCCTGCCTGGCGCTGGGCATGACGCTGGTGATCATTTCAGGCGGCATCGATCTATCGGTCGGGCCGACCGCTGCCATTGCCGCCGTGATGACCGCGACGCTGCTGCTGGGTGGAACGCCCATCCCTTTGGCGATCCTCGCCGGGCTTGGTGTCGGCGCGGTATGCGGCTTTATTAATGGCGTGCTTGTCGCCTATATCGGCCTGCAACCCTTCATCGTGACGCTGGGGACACTGAGCACCTACCGAGCCATCGCGCTGATCTTCACCGGTGGCAATCCGGTGCTGGGCATTCCGCCCGGCTTTCGGGCGCTATTCAATGGAACCCTGATCGGCCTGCCAATCCCGGTGCTGATCGTTGCCGGTGTTTCGGTCGCCGCCTGGGTGCTGCTCAAGAAGACGCCGATCGGTGAATACCTGATGGCGGTTGGCGGCAATGAGGAAGCGGCTTACGTGGCAGGCGTTCCAATCGCCCGTACCAAGATCACCGCCTATGTGATTTCCGGCGGGCTCGCCGCACTTGCCTCCCTTATCCTGATTGGCCGTCTTGGCGCGGCCGAGCCCATTCTCGGCAATCTCTGGGAGCTGGATGCAATCGCAGCAGCGGCGATTGGCGGTGCATCGCTGATGGGCGGCAAGGGCAGTATTGTCGGCACCATTCTCGGCGCCATTATCCTGGGTGCCATGCGCAATGGTTTGACGCTGATGAATGTCCAGGCCTTCTATCAACTGCTCGCCACCGGCCTTATAATCCTCGTCGCAATGATGATTGATCGCGCGACAAGGGGACGGGAATGAACGCTGATGGCTTTGACATGAAGGCGGTAGGGCCGCGCATTCGCATGATGATGCCAATGCTGACCCCGCTGGAAGCAAAGGTCGTGGATACGGTTTTTGGCATGCGTGATTTCAGCGAGGAGACCTCGCTGAAGCAAATCGCCGAAAATGCCGGGGTTTCGGAAGCCATGGTGGTGAAGATCACCAAGAAGCTCGGTTTTTCCGGCTTTCGGGATTTCCGGTCTTCCGTCAGCCAGTATAACCGCCAGCCGACCACCGAAATGCATCAGGAATTGTCGGTTGACGATACCTCGCTTGAAATCGTTCAGAAAGTCTTTCGCACCTCGATCCACGCCCTTGAGGAAACACTTGCCATTCTGGACATGGCAGCCTTCGACCAGGCGGCGGACATGATCCATAAGGCTCGAAACCGGGATTTCTACGGCGTCGGCGGCTCGGCGCAGATCGCCCGGGATGTCGCCCACAAATTTTTGAGAATTGGCGTGCGCGCCAGCGTCTTCGATGATTCACACATGATGCTGATGTCGGCGGCCCTTCTCGCCGATACCGATGTCGCCATTGGCTTTTCGCATTCGGGCAACACGATTGCCGTGATCGAGGCCCTGCAACTTGCCCGCAAGAACGGTGCCAGCACCATTGCCGTGACCAATTACGGTTCCTCCGCGCTCGCCCAGTCCGCCGACGTGGTCTTGTGTTCCACCGCACAAGGCTCGCCTTTGATGGGGGAAAATGCCGCGGCGCGCATTGCGCAGCTCAATATTCTCGACGCCATTTTCGTCGCCGTCGCCCAGCGCGACTATCAGGCCGCCGAGCGCAATCTCGACCGCACCATGTCCGCCGTCACCTCTAAACGTAGAGATCGCCTTCCATGACATTCTCGCCTATCGTCACCGTTTTCGGCAGCCTGCATTATGATATCGCGGTCTTCGGTCCAGACCGGCCACGTCAGGGAGAAACTGTTGCAGGCACGTCCTGGCACCCCAAAAGCGGCGGCAAGGGTGGCAATCAGGCTGTCTCGGCAGCACAGGCTGGCGTCTCGACATTCATGATCGGCGCAGTTGCCGACGACGAATTCGGACGGTTTCTGTTGGAAAATCTTAAACGCCGACAGGTTGATGATCGCTTCGTGCGGCGCGACGCCGTGGCGTCTACCGGCCACGCCACCGGCATGAGCGTGGCGATTTTCGACGCGCAGGGCGATTACGGTGCCGTTATTGTGTCCGGCGCTAACCTGACGCTTGGCGATCAGGATGTTGCAGCCGCAGCCGATCTGCTGGGCCGGACAACGGTTCTTGTGCTACAGAACGAGATCCCCGACGCCGCCAATGTCGCCGCAGCAAGGGCCGTCCGGCAGGCTGGCGGCCGAGTCCTGATCAATGCCGCACCGGCGCGCGCCTTGTCAGCCGACCTTCAGAACCTGATCGACATCATCGTCGTCAACGCCATCGAGGCTGAAATGCTGGCGGGTGTCCCGGTTGTCGAAACGCTCGATGGCGCATTGGAAGCGGCAAGGAGGCTGTTGGCGAACTTCCCGGACGTTGTGGTCACCGCAGGCGGCGCGGGTGTCGCCTACGCAAGTCGAGGCGGAGACGAAATTGTCCTGCCTGCCGTGAAGGTGAAAGTGGAAAGCACGCACGGAGCCGGCGACATGTTCATCGGCGTGATGGCCGCAACCCTCGCCACGGGAAAATCGATGCGCGACGCACTTTCACTGGCAAATATCGAAGCCGCAAAACTGGTTGCGACACCAGAGGCTGAACGCCTTTAGAGTTTGTCAGGGAAAAGGGAAAACCGATTTTTCCGAAAACACAAACGAAAACAAGAGAATTTAGAGTCTGTCTGGTTCAATCTGAACGTGACAGACTCTAGGCTAAAGGTTTCACCCCCATAAACTGGGTTGGCGTCATGGCCGTGACCTGCCGGAAAGCGTGCGAGAACGAAGCGGCACTGGAAAACCCGAAGTCGGCGGCCACGCGGGCGATTGGCTTTCCTTTGGCGAGTAGATCCATCGACTGCACGATCCGAGCCCGTTGTCGCCAGGCCTTGAAGGTCAACCCTGTCTCCGAAGGAAACAATCGGCTTAAGGTTCGCACGGATGTCGCGGCCCGCGATGCAAATTCATCTATGCTCATCAGGCTCTGATGATCGGTGAGAGCCATGTCTGCGACCCGAAGCCCGATTGTGCTTGTCGGCAGGGGAAGGAATGTTGGCGCGTGGGCCGTTGACGTCAGTTCGTGAAGCATGAGCTTGGCTACGAGTTCTCCCTTCTCTCGGCTGACATCGGCCATGAAAGCCGCCTCGAGCAAAGACTGCATGAGCGGGGTCACGCGTAAAGCGAATGTCTGATCGAGCGGTACCGGAGGCGCCCATTCCTGCGCCGCCGATGGCTCCCAATGGACCATCCATAAATCGGCGTCCGTCAAGACATCGACGCGATGGGGAACGCGAGCGGGAATCCAGACTGCGAGCTGTGAAGGTACCAGCCACCGGCCTTCCTCAGTGTGAACCTGCACCATCCCAGATGCGGCAAAGGTGAGTTGTGCCTCGTCGTGGGCATGGATTGGCAAGCCTTCGCCGCGTTGTTTGAAGCCCCGCTGAAAGGTGAACGGATGTCTGGGCATGATTGGCCTCTCGGCGATGGAGATTGGCAGAACATCGATAAGGTGTTCGTCTAGCATAGGACTTGTCGATGGTCGAGCCGACACCAAAACCTCAACAACCGAGAGCGAAGACATGAAAGCAATCATTATCAACGAATATGGCGACAACAGCGTGCTTAAATATGCCGACGTCAAAGATCCTGAGCCGAAAGCAGGCGAAGTGCTGGTTAAAGTCCATGCGGCAGGCGTCAACCCTGTGGATTGGAAGATTCGCAGTGGCGCTGGCCAGCGAATGGGGATGACCTTGCCAATCCATCTGGGCGGAGAGATTGCAGGCATTGTCGAAAAACTTGGACCAGGCGTCACCGAATTCAATCGAGGCGACGGCGTCTACGGCGTTATCAAACAGGGAGGTTTCGCGCAGTATGCGATCGCCAACACGACGGATGTCGCGCGCAAGCCCTCCACCCTCGATTTCATCGAAACGGCTGCTACGCCGCTCGGAGCATTAACCGCGTGGCAGGCCATGTTTGACGTTGCCAAACTTTCGACCGGCCAGCACGTGTTCATCACAAACAGCTCGGGCGGCGTCGGCTCCCTGGCAGTTCAGCTTGCGAAGGCCCGAGGCGCACATGTCACCGCGATGGCGTCCGCTCGAAACGAGGAGTATGTCCGCAGCCTCGGCGCCGACGAGTTCGTCGATTACACCAGGCAGCCTTTCGAAAACAGCGTTCGTGACATGGACGTCGTCTTTGACACGGTTGGAGGCGAGACATTCAAGCGAGCATTCACCACCCTGAGGCAGGATGGCTTCCTGGTGACGGCGGTCGCCTTTCCTTCTGACGAAGACAAGCAGCATGGCGTCGGCGTTGCCAGGGTGCAGTGCGTGCCAAATTCGCAGGAACTCACGCAAATCCGGGAATTGATAGAAGCAGGTAAGGTGAAGCCTTACGTCGCCACTGTCCTTCCGTTCGAGAGCGTCAAGGAGGCGCTTGAATTTTCCGAAGACGGGCATACTCGTGGCAAAATCGTCCTGCAAATCGCATGATGTGGCCCAATTATAACGACCTCTTTCAATCCAGGCCATGAGGGCGACTGCGCATACGGCAAGGCCGTTCAGGCAAAACTGGGTGAGTTAATCCTGACCAGCGCCGCCGAAAGCGATCCCGATCATGCGCGCTCCGAAAAAGTCGATCACCTCATTCTTGATCGCCGGACAAAGCTACGAAAGAGAGTGTGAAAGGGTCTACGGTTCCGACTGATGTTAGGAACGATCATGTCTTGGAATGCTTGAATTCCATTCTGTCGACCTTGCGTCGGAGGCGAGCGGTAATGAAAGTGGATCTTTGACAAAGGGTACACAGCAGATTTCAAGCCCAGATGATCGATAGAATGACTTGCAATAGCTCACCAATCAGCATAATTTTGAGTTATAGAAAAGGCGGCTATAACTCATGCAATGGAACTGGCAACTGCCCGATTGGCCAAACTTCTCCTATGACATTGAGAACATGGCCCCTTTGGAGCAAAGGTTTCTCCAGTCATCCGGTGAGGTTATCGGTGCTGTCAGGCATTTCAGTGACGACGACAGCAACCAATTGCGGATTGAGTTGCTGAGCGACGAAGCCATTAAAACGTCGGAGATCGAAGGCGAGTTCCTTGATCGAGCAAGCGTACAGTCGTCGCTGCGCCGACAATTTGGTCTCAATACAGACAATCGTCCGGTCCGACCACAAGAACGTGGGATCGCAGAGATGATGGCCGACGTCTATAAAAATTGGTCCGGCCCACTCCAGCATGAGGACCTTTTCCGTTGGCACTCGATGCTGATGGCGGGAACCCGATATATCGAAACAATTTGCGCCTACCGACGCCATAATGATGCAATGCAGATCGTCTCAGGTCGCCTGGACAAGCCTATAATCCATTTTGAGGCACCGCCATCCAGCCAGGTGGCTGCGGAAATGGCGCTTTTCATCGACTGGTTCAATCGGTCGGGGCCAGGCGGGTCAGTTCCATTATCTGCGCTGACCCGCGCAGCCATCGGACACCTCTATTTCGAAAGCATCCATCCCTTTGAGGACGGTAACGGTAGAATTGGACGCGCGTTAGCTGAAAAATCGCTAGCACAGAACATTGGGCAACCAAGTCTGATTTCGCTTGCCTTTACAATTGAGCGTGACCGAAAGGCCTATTACTGCGAACTTGAACGCCATCAGCGAAAGCTCGATATCACCGGATGGATTGTCTATTTTTCGCAGACAATCCTGGATGCCCAACAGGCGACGATTGATCGCATTGCCTTCTTCATTCAAAAGGCAAAATTCTACGATCGGTTTCGGGACCGGCTTAATGAACGCCAGGAAAAAGTCATCGCCCGTATTTTTCGAGAGGGTATTGCTGGTTTTAAAGGCGGGTTGAGCGCGGAAAATTACATTTCAATCACGGCCACATCGCGTGCGACAGCAACGCGTGACCTCCAGCACCTTGTCGAGATCGGCGCATTCACGCGCACCGGAGAGCGGCGACACACGCGGTACACCCTAACACTCCAAAGCTGACCAGCATTTCAAGAGGCCAACATTTCGATCGGATTATCTGCTCGTCGTTTCGTCCAGGTGTCGGAGAACCCCAAGGATATTGAGCGCATTTACACGTCGCGTAACGCTCTACCCTGTTGCTGTAGCGTTGTGAAATGGCTGTATCTGCGTTTGTGGATATTGGCCAAAGCGCCGACCTGCGGATGATAGGTCTTTGTTACGCCGCTTAAAGCTTCCATTGCCTGGCTGACACCTGAAAAGGCCTTTCCCGCCACAGCACCCAGAATCGCGGAGCCCAGCAACACCGGCTCATCCAGACCCGCAGCCACCACGGGCTTGCCGCAAGCATCGGCCAACACCTGCCGCACCAGATCGCTCTCACCAGCACCACCGCTGATCACCACTCGCTCAATAAACGCGCCCGATGCGGCCTGTGTCTCGATGATTTGCCGAAGACCATAGCCAATGCCGCACAGGCCCGCGATATAGAGCGCAACCAGACTATCAAAATCCCGATCCATGCCCAGACCAGCAATGATGGCACGTGCGTGGGGATCGGCAAAAGGCGCGCGGTTGCCGAGGAATTCCGGCACGATGTGCAGACCTTTCGCCAAATGCACGACATCGGGCAGGGCGTTGACCTTGGCCGCTGCCGCCTGCGCCAACAGAACCGGCCGCGCAACACCCTGTTCGCGTGCCTTTGCGGCTGCCTCCGGCGCTGCCGGGTGAAAGGCCAGCAATTGGTCAATGGCCGCACCGGCTGCACTCTGGCCACCCTCATTGAGCCACATGCCCGGCACCATGGCAGAATAATATGGCCCCCAGACACCGGGCACAAACACAGGCTCAACCGTTGAGGTCATGGTGCAAGAGGATGTGCCAAACACATAGGCCATATTGTCTTTCGGGCCGCTGCCAATGCCAACGGTGCCAATGCCGCCCGCGTGGGCATCAATCATGCCTGCGGCCACGGCCGTTCCATTTCTCAGGCCCATGGCGGCAGCGGCGGCTTCCGTTAGCCCCTGCCCCAGCGGCGTTCCGGGTTCGACAATCTGCTGGCCGATCCGGGCAAAACCTTCATCGGCAAGCTCTTCCAGCCCGATGGCGTGGAAATAGCTGGGGTCCCAGCGTTGTTCATGGGCCAGATAGGTCCATTTGCAGGTCACGGTACAGGTGGAGCGGGCAAGATCGCCCGTTGCTTTCCAGGTGAGAAAATCGGCAAGGTCGAAAAACTGCCAAGCGCTTTTGAAGGTGTCGGGGCGATTTTCCTTCAGCCAGAGAAGCTTGGGCGTTTCCATCTCTGGCGAGATTTTGCCGCCGACATAGCGCAACACGTCATGGCCAATGGTGTTGATTTTCTCCGCTTGCGTCACGGCACGTTGATCCATCCAGACGATAATGTCCCGCTCAGCAAGCTCTGACGAGCCAACGGGCAATGGCTTTCCCCCTTCACCCAGCACCACCAGCGAGCAGGTGGCATCAAAGCCTAGGCCGATGACATGAGCTGGATCGTCCACACCTTCGGCAACCTGCCGGACAACCGTGCAGACCGCATCCCAGATGTCTGTGCTGGACTGCTCGGCAATTGCCCCTGTCTCGCGAAACAGCGCAATATCGTGTTTGGCAACGGCTACAAGCGTACCGCTCAGATCAAACAGGCCGGCACGGGCGCTGCCTGTGCCGACGTCGACGCCGATAATGTAGCGCTCAAGCCCGGTCGCGATGGTGTCAGGTGCTTCGATCATGGCAAATGCTCTTCAAATATAGATGGGATAATGATGAGGATGAGGATGAGCGTCGATTAAAGATCGACGCTGTTGGGCACAATCACCAGATCACGGATGGTGACATTGCGGGGCCGCGACAGCATGAACAGCACGGCTTCGGCCACTTCCTGCGGCTGCATCAGGCTGCCATTGGCCAGCGCTTCATCCATCTTGGCTTTTGGCCAATCATCCAGCAATGCGGTGACGACTGGGCCGGGCAACACCGCACCCACGCGCACGCCATATTGCGAAACCTGCCTGCGGGTGGAATGGACAAAGGCCTGAACGGCAAATTTCGAGGCCGTATAAATCGGCTCCCACACCACTGGCACCACGCCTGCAATCGAGCTGGTAAACAGGATATCGCCGGATTTTTGCGCAATCAGATGCGGCAATACCGCATGAACTGAGCGGAAGGCTGCGTTGATATTGAGGTTGAGCATCCGGTCCCACGCATCTGGGTCGCCTTCTGCCACGGCACCGCCAATATAGGCTCCGGCATTGGCGTGGAAAATATCAAGCCCGCCTGCGACCTCCAGAATGCGCGGCAGCATGGCGGAAACCTCTGGCCCATTCAAAAGATCCACCACCAGCGGCTTGGCGCGCTCACCGAGCTCTGCGCAAAGCGTATCCAGCTTATCCTTGGCGCGGTCGATCAACACCACCGTTGCGCCTTCCGCCAGCAGAATTTTGGCGCAAGCGAGACCGATGCCCGATGCAGCACCGGTGATGGCGGCGACTTTGCCTTTCATGATATCTGTCATGATACAATTCTCCTTGTAAATCTTGTTAGGCGCGGCCGTGACTGACACGGGAGCGGCGCGCGAGCGAATCCACAATCACGGCAATGGCAAGCACTGCCCCGGTGATCATGTAGCGCAGTGATGAACTGAGGTTGAGAAGCGTCAAACCATTGGAAATCGCCTGAATGACGATGATCCCAAGCAGGGCCGAATAGGCACTGCCACGCCCGCCAAACAGGCTGGTGCCACCAATCACGGCGGCGGCAATGGCGTTCAAATTCACATCACCCGTGCCAGCCTGCTGGCTGGAGGATGCAAGGCGCGATGCCGACAACACGCCACCAAGCGCTGCAAGGGTGGAGCACAGCATAAAGGCGCTCATGTAAATGCGGCGGACATTGATACCAGCGCGGCGTGCGGCTTCACGATTGCCACCCACGGCAAACATTGAGCGGCCCCATTGTGTCTTGGTCAGCAGGTAATTGACCACCACCACCAGCGCCACGAACAGCGCAAACATCCAGGGCACGCCGCGTCCGAGATTGAGATAATAGACTGCAAATTCGAAGCCAAGCGTGAGGATGGCGGCTTTGATGAGCAAGCCACTCAAGGGCTTTGAGGACAGGTTGACCGCTTGGCGGCGCTTGCGCACGCTTAAGCCAAACACAACCATCACAATGCCGGGCACCAAAGCCAGCGTGAAGGACAGCCAATGCGGCATCACCAAAATCTGGCCAAACCGCACCAGAGGTGAGGCATAGGGCAGATTGATACTGCCCGTTGGGCCGAGAATGTAGAGCTGCATGCCCAGCAAGGCCAGCAGGCCAGACAGCGTGGCGACAAAGCTTGGCATGCCCATGCGATTATACATCACAGCGTAAAGCGCCCCCACGGCAGCACCTGTGACCAGCGCTGCAAAAATCGCAACAACCACCGGAAGGCCGGAATTGACCCACAACACGCCAATGATAGCCGAGGCCAGACCACTCATGGAGCCAACCGAGAGATCAATCTCACCCAACAGCAGCACGCAGACAATGCCCAGCGAAATAATGCCCACCGTTGCGCAATCAAACAGCAGATTGACCAGATTGTTGGGTGCCAGAAAAACCGGATTGAGAATGCTGAACACGGTGGAAATCACAATCAGCCCAATGGCAACTGGCAACATGCCCAGATCGCCCGATTTGATCCGATTGATAAAACTGCGCAGCATGGCCAGCACACCATCATCGTGGGTGACGCGCTCATCGCTGCGGTCCAAGGCTTGGGAGGACTTGGGTTCAGGGTTTGAAATATTGCTCATGCGGGTCTCCCCCTCGTGTCTGGGGCGCTGGTTTCTTGGCTATTTGTCTTGCGGGTCAGGCGGCGTGAGACGGAATTTTCCGTGGCCCCGGTGATGGAGGCAACCAGCTCTTGATTGGAGGCATCCGGGGTAAACACGCCGTTGTTCTTGCCCAGACGCAGCACCACAATGCGATCGGCCACGGCGCGCACATCTTCCATATTGTGGCTGATGATGATGACGCCCAGCCCGCGCTCGCGCACCCGCTCAATCAGGTTCAAAACTTCGGCTGTCTGGGCAACACCCAGTGCCGCCGTCGGCTCATCCAGCATGATGATTTTCGGGTCCAGCAGCAGCGAGCGGGCAATGGCAACCGTCTGGCGTTGACCGCCGGAGAGCGAGGCAATCGGCTCTCGCACCGATGGAATCCGCGCTGCCAGCTCTTTCAAAAGCGTCCATGCGCGCACTTCCATGGCCACTTCATCAAGGTTCCACGGCGCAAGCTCGTGACCAAGGAAAAGATTGGCCACCACATCCAGATTTTCGCACAAGGCAAGATCCTGAAACACCGTGGCAATGCCCAGCTCCAGCGCCCGGCTGGGACTATCGAGCGAAACGTTTTCGCCGCAAAATTCGATGGTGCCGGAGGTGGGCTGATGCACGCCAGCCAGCACCTTGATCAAGGTGGATTTGCCAGCGCCGTTATCGCCCACAAGGGCCACCACTTCGCCGGGCCACACTTCCAGATCAATATCCGTCAGCGCAGAGACAGCACCAAAATTCTTGGAAATATTGCGCAATTTCAGAATAGGGCCACCCGTTTTCGGGGCCGCTTGGTCATTTTGCACCATGGCGAAACGCTCTTTTCAGGTTCGGGGCATGTCCGATCCGGCGATGCCGGACCGAACACAGATCAGAACAATTACTGGGTGATGCCCAGCTTTTTGCAGCCAGTGGCATATTCACCCGTGCAGACTTCGGCAGGCGTCTGAATCTTCTTGTCAAAGATTTCTGCCTTGATGTTTTCTGCCGTCACAACAGCCGGAATGAACAGCTGCGAGGGGGTGTCATACAGCGTGGTCTTGGCTTCCGGCTTTTCGCCCTTCAGAAACTGAACGGTGACTTTGGCAGCCGCCGCCGCAACAATTTCCGATGGCTTGGAAATCGTGTTGTACTGGTCGCCGGAAATGATCAGCTGAAGTGCTGCAATGGTCGCATCATTGCCGGTAACGGGTGGCACCGGATTAACACCAGCCGCCTTGAAGGCCGCAATCGCACCGCCGCCTGTGCCGTCATTGGCGGCAACAACGCCCTTGATGTCTGCGCCAAAACGGGTGATCTGACCTGCCGCCCATTCCTGCGCCTTTGGTGGTGCCCATTCCGGCGTGTCGAATTCAGCCAGTGTTTTGTAGCCAGAATCCTTCAGGCCTTTATGAACACCATCGCGGATCAGGCCAGCGGCGGCATCGGTGGGCGAACCGTTGATTTGAAGAATGCCAGAACCCTGCGGCACGCCCTTGGCCTTCAGGTGCTCCACCAAAGACTTGGCAATAGCCTCGCCAATGCCAGCATTGTCGAAGGAGACGTAATAATCCGCTGCTTTCTTGGGAATAGGACGGTCATAGGCAATCACCTTCACATCCTGCGACTGCGCCAATTCGACCAGTGCTGCGGCAGCAGACGAATCCACCGGGTCCAGCACAATCACCTTTGCGCCTTGCGCAATCACTGAGTTGAATTGCTGTTGCTGAAGTGCGGTATCGCCATTGGCGTTTTGATAAATCACCGTGCATCCGGCGCACAGCTTGGCCATTTCTGCCTTGAAGCCCGGAAAATCGTGGTTTTCATAGCGTGTCGATGCCTGATCGGGCATCAGAAACGCAACCGTTGCCTTCTCCTGCGCCAAGGCAGAGCCTGCAAACATGGCAGCGGCAGCAACCGACACCATCATCATGGAATGAAATTTCATAGCTTCCTCCTCTAGAACCCAAAACCAGTATCGAGAGACGCATGCCGATGAAGACCGTGATCACGGCACATCAAACGCACGATGATGCGACAACAATCCTGAATTGCTTGAACGCCTCCCGGTCAACCCTCCAAAGCCAACCAACTTCATCGATTGAGCAACGTTGCTCAATCGATGACGCAAGAATTGCCATCTTCTGACTTTGATGTCAAGTTGGGTTTCAACGGGAGGCGCTTGTGAATCAGAAAAAAACTGCCAAGAAGACGACGATCTATGATCTGGCCGAGCTTGCGGGCACATCGGCCAGCGCTGTGAGTGCTGTTTTGAACGGCAATTGGAAGAAGCGCCGGATCAGCACGCAATTGGCGGAAAAAATCAGACGGATTGCTGAAGAGCAAGGCTATGCGCTCAACATGCAGGCCAGCCTGCTGCGCCGGGAAAAATCCCAGATCATCGGCATGATCGTCCCTAAGTATGACAACCGTTATTTTGGCTCGATCGTAGAGACCTTCGAGGACATGGCGCGCTCGCGCGGCCTTTTCCCGATTATCACCTGCACGCGACGTGACCCGGAGCTTGAAGTAGAGGCCGCACGGACTCTGCTGTCCTATCAAGTGGAATGGCTGGTTTCGACCGGAGCAACCAACCCCGACCGGATCACCGAAATATGCACCTCCGCCGGCGCGCGCAGCATTAATCTCGACCTGCCGGGAACAGCAGCACCTTCCGTTATTTCGGATAATTTTGCAGGGGCGCGGGAATTGACCCGTCGTATTCTAAAAAATTGCCACAGCAAGACCGGCAAGGCCGCACCCCTGCTGTTTGTTGGCGGGCGCGCCACTGATCACAACACCTTGGAGCGGGTGCGCGGTTTTCGGGCAGCCCATCAGGATATGGGCGTTCCGATCGATGAACGCCACATACTCACCTGCGGATACGCCCCGGAAAAAGCAGAAAAAGCTTTGCAAACATTGGCGATGGTTGAAGGCGAAATTCCGGGCGGAATGTTTGTAAACTCCACCATCTCTCTGGAAGGCGTCATGCAGTGGCTCAAGACCTCCGGCTATGTCGCGGATCGGCTACCAGCGATGGGCTGTTTCGACTGGGATCCCTTTGTGGCGCTTTTGGGTGGCGACATCGAAATGGTGCGCCAGGATGTCGATGGCATGCTCAAGGCGGTTTTTGAGATTATCGATACAGGAATATCACAGACTACATTCATTGAGGTGCCGCCGTTATTCTCTGGGCAAGCAAATGCTGAGGTGAAAATCACCCCTTAAACTCTGAACTGACCGACTGCCCGGATACCGTTCGATCAGGCAAACTAGCACACCTGTACGAGTTGACCTTACGCCGCCTATGCCGCTGAAGTTACGCGGGGCTGGGGCAGAGCGAAAGGATCTAGCGATGAGAACACTCAAAATCGGATTGATTGCTGCAATTGGCATGGCATTCGCGATATCAAGCGCCTCGGCCTCAATTCCGCGTCTCGCTTCACCATCAGAGGCTCAGCATTCAGCGAAACCTGCCATGGTTCAGACAGCCAGCTTTGCGCAGGGGTGCCACGACCCCAATTATTCATGGTATGAATACAGTGGTTGGGAAGCAATCGGATGCCTGGTCAGCGGTCAGTGGCCCTGAATTATTCGTACTGAACAACGCGCTCGCCCTACCCATGGTTTGGCGGGCCGTTTGCGTTGATTGCATGCCTAACTGGGGGCATTAACGGCCTTTCTTCAATATCAAAACGAATATGCGTTAGGTCGATTATGGTCCGCCGCGAGGAGGAAAAATGAAAGTTACGATCATTGCCGCAGCCTTGCTTTTTAACGCCACGGCACTTGCGCAAGCGGCATCGTGCGAGAATAATTTCAAAGTGAGCGGCGTCCCCATGGTCACCGCATTAAGCTATCGCTCGTGGCAGGAATACCCCAAAGCCAATTCCGCGGTTGTTCTGAAAAAGCTGGCTCAGGCCGTGGCGGCGGAAGGCTTTTCCGGCATAAAGGTCAACAAGGAATTGTCGTCTATTGACGCTTTCCAGGAAACCAGTGGGAGTGGCCGGATTCAGACCCTGCGGGTTGTCGCGCGTCAGAAAGGGGCAGGCGTCAGGGTCGATGCTGTCTTTGATATCCAGCCCGGTCAACTCACCAGCAAGGACGTTGTGCGTACAGGCATCTGCAAAATTATCGATTCAGCCATCTGACGGCTATCACAGTTGCTCAGATATCTTGACGTTCATGCTGTCTGCCGTTTTGACGACTGCCCCCATAAGGGGGCAGCAGCTTCGCTGATCTCGTCGTGGAGCATCAACTGGTTGTTCATGTTCACGTCGAGGCTCAAAGCTGAAACAGCGGCTGACCCGAAAGGGAAGATCAGCTGCGCGGTTGCGTCAGCGCCAAGACAACAGTCAATGCGGCCAGGGCGGCTGTCAGGGTCAAGGGTCCCGCAGCGCCATAATGATCGACGACATAGCCGCCGACAACCGCGCCAATCGTGATCGCGACCTGGAAAGACACGACCATCAGGCTGCCCGCTGCCTCCAGGGCGTCAGGTGCGCTGCGCGATAGGTTGGTCGGCAGCACCACGGGTGCCATGCCGAAGGCAAAGCCCCAAAGCGTTACCAGGCTGAAGGCAACGCCGACATAACTGCCCCAAAGCACCAAGGCGAGCGCCGCAGATGCCATCAGCGCGGCGGTGACAGCGAGTGCCATATGAATACTGGCGTCCGCCATCCGGCCACCCGCAACGTTACCGATCACCGAGGCAACGCCAAACCCGAGAAGTGTCAGGGCAATCGGTCCGGTTTCAAGCAGGGTCACCTGTTCAAGGAAAGGACGGACATAAACCGAGCCGGCAAAATGTCCCGTCATCAACAAAAGGATGGCCAACATTCCAAGTTGAACGCCACGCCGCCGCGTCAGCCGGAAAACATCAGAGAGACTGTTGCTTGTGCTTGCAGGCAGCGTCGGCAAGCAGATTACCTGTAGCAACATGGCAATTGCAGCAAGTCCCGCGGTCATCGACATGGCGCTGCGCCAGCCCAGCCAATCGCTGATCAAAGCGCCTATCGATGGCGCGGCTATCGTTGCGAGTGAGACGCCGAGCGTGACGATCGCCATGCCCCGTCCTGTTGCATTGGCCCCAACCAACCTGGCGACGACGGCAACCGAAAGCGCCCAGAAGCCGCTGAGGGCAATGCCGAGGCCTGCCCGACCGAGCATCAATAGCCAAAAGTCCGTCGCCACCGCTGCAAGAATATTGGAGCCGATTGCCAAGCCACTGAGGCCGACCAGTACTGTCTTGCGGTTTAATCTGCCGATCAGGACATTGCTCAACAGGGCCGTGATGGCGCCCACGAAAGCCGTGGCAGTCACGACCTGTCCGGCTGTTCCCTCGCTGATCCCAAGATCACGGGCCATAGGCGTCAGCAAGCCTGCTGGCAGGAACTCAGCCGACACCAGCGCAAAACTGGTGGCCGCCATCGAAAGGACGGCAAACCAGGTGGCAGGGCTCCACGCAACCGGCTCAGCGGTATCGAGGTCTATAGCTGCGCTGTTAAATTGTGATGTTCTGTCCGTCATTGACGTATCTCCTGAATCCAGAAGCACTTCATAGACGAAAGATTTGGGATTATATGTAGCTTAAAATCCGAAAACCATGTCCGTTCGTCCGGAAACTGTGCGGCGCACAACGCCCGGGGAGAGCGTGGTAATCCGTTTGAAAGCGCGGGCGAAAGACGCCTCAGATTCATAGCCCAGGCGAGATGCAACCTCGGCAACCGACATGCCACCTTGCCCCAACAACTCACGGGCAAGCTGCATGCGCAGGCGGGCGAGATAGCGTGCCGCGCCTTCTCCTAAAATAGCGCTGAAGCGTTCGGCAAAAATCGAGCGCGATTGGCCCGCCACACCGGCAAGGCTTTCAAGCGTCCAGTTATGGCCCGGATCGCGGTGCATGGCGGCCAATACACGACCAAGATGAGGGTCGCGGATGGCGGCGAGCCAGCCGGTGGTTGCGGCTCCGCTGCAATTGACCCAACAGCGGATAAGCCGCGCAACGAGCAAGTCAGCCATACGCGACAGGATCGTCGCGCTGCCCATCTGAGGCTGCGAAGCCTCTGCCGTCATAGCCGCCAGCAGGGGGCCAATAACCGGGTCATTGCCAGCGACATCGCAGCCCTTGATGATTGGCGGCATCAAGGCGATCAAAGGATCAAGGGCATATGCGCTCAAAGCCATGGAACCGCAGAAAAGAGTGCTGGTCGCCCCCGTTCCTTCCCGCACCAACTCGCAAACCTTGTTGCTCAACCTTTTTATCTGACAGCTTTTGAGCGAGTCGCCTTCAACATCCGGCGCGCTTGCCAACCGATGTGCGATACCTTGCGGCAGTAGCACCAGATCCCCATCATTCAATTCCTGCCACCCTTGGGCTTCGGTATGAATCCAGCATGGACCTTGGCTGACAAAGTGGAATCGAAGCAGCTGCTGGTGCGGCAAGGCGATGCTCCACGGATGCCGCAGTTCGCAGCGCCCATAATTGACCCCACTCAAGCGAAAGTCCTGTAGAACTTCGCTTAGCGCATCCATTGGGATATTTGACGGCGACAACCGTTGAGACGAATGATCAGACATTATCCAATTTTAGGCACCAAACGTCTGGCGCGCAAGTACGAAGTTTTATGAATTCGAGCGTGATCCCCGCCCATAGCACCCCCTCTCATTCCAGTCAGCCAATGGATTGAGGCCCAGTCCGACAGGCCCAGTCCGAAAGACGAAGGGTATCCGCCCCTCGATAGTTTATATCTTTTCAAGACCTTCCGCTTGCGAATGAATAGACGCTGGCCTCTCTAACGCAGATCAATCGTCACTTTGGGATGCAGTTCGCGAAACCGCGGCAGTGCTGGCGCGATTATGTGCAAACCGTTCGGCAGCGACGCCGCAATTTGCAAGGTGCTCGACGGCTCCACCCGTCCGGCTTTCGCACCTGTTCGATTTTTTCGGCATCGCACGACAACTGAAGCGCACGATCATGCAGATCGCGGCCTTCGGCCATGAGTTTCAACGATCGTGTCGTGCGGTTGAAAAGCGACTGCATTTTTCCTGGGGAGAGCTATCCGTTCGGCGGTATAGTTGTTGACGAAATTTCAGCCTCGTATACCATATTTAGTGTTCGAGGTTCTTTCGATTCTCAGTACGAATCGAAAGCTAAGACGGGAATGCGGTGCGCCGGACCAGAGATGGTCGGGCAATGCCGAAGCTGCCCCCGCAACTGTAAGCGGCGAGCATTTATCCAGTGAAAGCCACTGAAACATCATGTTTCGGGAAGGCGAGGATGGATGCAACGACCCGCGAGCCAGGAGACCTGCCTCAAACGAAAACGTCCACGGGCGGGGTGCGCGGAAGGTCGCGTGACGGCAAGCGATATGATGTCGCTTGTCAGCGTTTCCTTGCCGACAATCCGTCAAAACACTTCGGGGTGAAGGCATGCGTGATTTTTCCTGTAACGGTCCGGCGTTTAAACGAAGACGGTCGCTGAAGAGCGTCTGAGCTGCTGTCATTCTCCCACTCAATGTCTAGAAACGAGCGTCGGCAACGACGTCTTCGGAGGCCTTTCTGCGGCCAAAAATCAAAACCCAACGAGGATATGATGACCATCACCGTTTACAGCAAACCTGCCTGCGTCCAGTGCAGCGCAACCACCCGCGCGCTCGATCGTCAGGGCCTCGACTACCACATCGTCGACATTTCCGTCGATGAGGACGCCTATGCCAAGGTTCAAGGTCTTGGCTATCGGCAGGTTCCCGTCGTCATCGCTGGCGATACCCATTGGGCGGGTTTTCGTCCCGACATGATCAACGCGTTGGCGTAAGTGTCTGGCGATGGGGCTGATTGTCTATTTTTCCAGTGCCTCGGAAAACACCCATCGCTTTGTCGGCAAGCTTGGTTTGCGCGCGTCACGTATCCCCGTCAGCCCGCGGAGCGGCAATCCGTCGATCACTGAACCTTACGTTCTAATCGTCCCAACCTATTCGGGTGACGATGGCAAAGGGGCCGTTCCAAAACAGGTCATCCGCTTCCTCAATGATGCGGACAACCGCTCTCATCTCCGGGGCGTGATCGCCGCGGGCAATAGTAATTTCGGCGAGACGTTCTGTCTCGCCGGCGACGTGATCTCACAGAAATGTCGAGTGCCGTACCTTTACAGGTTCGAACTGCTCGGCACGGACGAAGATGTCGCCAATGTCAAATATGGGATGGAACGATTTTGGATGTCACAACTTTCGAGCGCCCTTTGAAGGCGGACGAACAGGCGCTGGATTATCACGCGCTGAACGCGATGTTAAACCTCTACGATGAGGATGGTAAAATCCAACTCGATAAGGACGCTCTGGCGGCAAAACAGTATTTCTTGCAGCACGTCAACCAGAACACCGTCTTCTTCCATAATCTACGGGAGAAGCTCGATTACCTCGTGGACGAAGGCTACTATGAGCAAGCGGTGTTGGACCAGTATGCGTTCAACTTCGTCCGCGATCTTTTCGATCATGCCTATGTGAAGAAGTTTCGCTTTCCGACCTTTCTCGGCGCCTTCAAATATTACACTAGCTACACGCTGAAGACCTTCGACGGAAAGCGCTATCTGGAGCGCTACGAAGACCGGATCTGCATGGTGGCATTGACGCTGGCGCAGGGCAATGAGGCTTTGGCGCGGGACATGGTCGATGAGATTATCTCCGGTCGCTTCCAGCCGGCGACGCCGACCTTTCTCAATGCCGGCAAGAAGCAACGCGGCGAACTGGTCTCCTGCTTCCTGCTGCGCATGGAAGACAATATGGAAAGCATCGCCCGTGGCATCAACTCGGCATTGCAACTTTCCAAGCGTGGGGGTGGGGTGGCGTTATCCCTGACCAATATCCGCGAGGCTGGTGCACCGATCAAGCAGATCGAGAACCAGTCCTCGGGCGTCATCCCGGTGATGAAGTTACTGGAGGACAGTTTTTCCTATGCCAACCAGCTCGGTGCGCGCCAGGGGGCAGGGGCTGTCTACCTGAATGCCCATCATCCCGATATCATGCGCTTCCTCGATACCAAGCGTGAAAACGCCGACGAGAAGATTAGGATCAAGACGCTGTCACTCGGTGTGGTGATCCCCGACATCACCTTTGAATTGGCGAAGAACAATGAGGATATGTATCTGTTCTCACCCTACGACGTGGAGCGTGTCTACGGCGTCGCTTTTTCCGAAATCTCAGTCACGGAAAAATACCGCGAGATGGTCGCCGACAGCCGCATTCGTAAGAAGAAGATCAAGGCGCGTGATTTCTTCCAGGTGCTCGCCGAAATCCAGTTCGAGAGCGGCTATCCGTACATCATGTTTGAGGACACGGTGAACCGCGCCAACCCGATAGCCGGACGCATTTCGATGAGCAATCTCTGCTCGGAAATCCTACAGGTGAGCGACGTCAGCACTTATAATGACGACCTGTCCTACAAGACCATGGGTAAGGACATCTCCTGCAATCTCGGGTCCTTGAACATCGCAGCCGTGATGGATTCCTCGGACTTCGGCAGGACCATTGAGACCGCGATCCGGGCGCTGACCGCCGTGTCCGACATGAGCCATATCTCTTCGGTTCCATCGATCGAGAAGGGAAATGATGACAGCCATGCGATCGGCCTTGGCCAGATGAACCTGCACGGCTATCTCGCACGCGAGCGCATCTTCTACGGATCGGAAGAGGGCATCGATTTCACCAACATGTATTTCTACACGGTGACCTATCACGCCATCCGTGCCTCGAACCGGATTGCTGCCGAGCGCGGCACGAGCTTCAAGGGCTTCGAGAACTCGAAATATGCATCCGGCGAGTATTTCGACAAGTATACGCAAACCGAATGGCTTCCAGCGACCAGGCGCGTCGCAGAACTATTCGAAACGGCCGGAATCTCAATCCCGACACAGGAAGACTGGTTGGCGCTGAAAGAGGTGGTGATGGCGTCCGGCCTTTATAACCAGAACCTTCAGGCTGTGCCACCGACGGGGTCGATCTCCTACATCAACCATTCGACCTCCTCGATCCATCCGATCGTCTCGAAGATCGAGATCCGCAAGGAAGGCAAGATCGGCCGCGTCTACTATCCGGCCGCCTTCATGAGCAATGATAACCTTGATTACTATCAGGACGCCTATGAGATCGGACCCGAGAAGATCATAGACACTTATGCGGCCGCCACCCAGCATGTGGATCAAGGTCTTTCGCTGACGCTGTTCTTCCGTGACACCGCAACGACCCGCGACATCAATCGGGCACAGATCTACGCCTGGAAGAAGGGCATCAAGACCATCTATTACATTCGCCTTCGCCAGATGGCGCTGGCCGGCACGCAAGTGCAGGGCTGCGTATCCTGCGCGCTGTGAGATCGAGATATCACATGAACATACAGATGAAGACCAACACCCCGACGCAAACCAAGCCGGTGCGAGCGATCAACTGGAACCGCATCAACGACGACAAGGACCTGGAGGTCTGGAACAGGCTGACCGGTAATTTCTGGCTGCCGGAGAAGGTGCCGTTGTCAAACGACATTCCATCCTGGGCGGCGTTGAAGCCGGAAGAACAACAGTTGACCATCCGCGTCTTCACGGGGCTGACCCTGCTCGATACCATACAGACGAGCATCGGTGCGCCAACATTGATGGAGGATTCCATCACGCCGCATGAGGAGGCGGTCTATTCGAACATTTCGTTCATGGAAGCGGTGCATGCCCGTTCCTATTCCTCGATCTTTTCGACCCTGTGTTCGACATCCGACGTGGATGATGCCTATCGCTGGTCCGAAGAAAACGAGTTTCTGCAAAAGAAGTCGGCGCTGATCCTCGAACACTACCGCAATCCTGACCCGCTGAAACGCAAGATCGCCAGTGTGTTCCTGGAAAGCTTCCTGTTTTACTCCGGCTTCTATCTGCCGATGTTTTGGTCGAGCCGCGCCAGGCTCACCAACACGGCAGACATGATCCGTCTCATCATCCGCGACGAGGCTGTACATGGCTATTACATCGGCTACAAGTTTCAGCGTGGTCTCGAGCCCTTAAGCGAGGAGCAGCGGCAGGAAACCAAGGACTTCGCCTTCGACCTGCTGCTTGAGCTCTACGACAACGAGGCCAAATACACCGAGGCGCTCTATGACGGTGTCGGACTGACAGAGGACGTCAAAAAATTTCTGCATTACAACGCGAACAAGGCGCTGATGAACCTCGGCTACGAGGCTCTGTTTCCGCCGGAGGCCTGCAAGGTCAATCCGGCAATCCTGTCGGCACTCTCGCCGAATGCCGATGAGAATCATGATTTCTTTTCGGGCTCAGGCTCGTCCTATGTCATCGGCAAGGCAGTTGCGACTGAGGACGAGGACTGGGATTTTTAAGCACAATACAGCCTGATATTTTACGCCTTCCCTCGACTATCAACCATGGGGTCGTAGGTGCGATCCCCTCAAGGCTGCACCCGAGATGTCGATCAGACATTTACGATATTGGCGTGCAGATGAATGCAGAAGGGCTTTGACGGCATTTCACGTTTGACGTTGGTCACCAGATCCAAAGCCATTTGGCCTTCAAATTACAACCGAGCCGGGCTGCGATCAACCACCATGGGACCACCGTGCGGTGCCGTCAGCCCGGCTCGTCTGATACGGCCAGAACAGCGTCCAATAGACCCGGAAATCGCTCATCGATCTCTTCGCGGCGCAGCTCGTTCAAGTGCGTTGGTCCATCTGTGCGGGTAAAAACCAGGCCGCCCTCTCTCAAGACTTTAAAGTGGTGGGACATGCTGGACTTCGGCCGGCCCCCATCCAGTGCAGAGCATGTGGCCCGTCCCTCATTTGAAAGCTGACGCACGACGCCCAGCCGTACAGGGTCGCTGAGGGCGTAGAGCACCTGGGTGAGAGTAACGTCTTTCAAAGCGGGATGTGGGATGGCGCGCATGATTCATTCTAGCATCACAAGGTGTTGTTGCAAAGTTCGATTGTAATCGAACTATCGAAAATATATATGTGCATTTATAACGATCAATTGGAGTCTCCATGTCATCCTTGTTTACCCCTTTCACACTCAAAGGCATAACACTGCGAAATCGCATTGCGGTATCGCCGATGTGCCAGTATTCGGCCGAGGACGGCATCATCAATGACTGGCATCACGTCCATCTGGCTGGACTCGCGCGCGGCGGGGCAGGTTTGGTGGTCGCTGAGGCGACAGCGGTATCGCCGGAAGGCCGGATCACTCCCGGATGCGCAGGCATCTGGAACGATGAGCAGATTGAGCCTTGGAAAAAAGCGGTGCATTTGATGAAGGCGGCAGGTGCCGTTCCCGGGATTCAGATCGGACACGCGGGCCGCAAAGCGAGCGCCAATCGTCCATGGGAGGGAGACGACCATATTTCCGGGTCTGACCCGCGTGGCTGGGAAACGCTGGCACCATCCGCCATTGCGTTCGGAGCAAATCTTGGCAAGGTGCCGCAGGCCATGACCCTTGCCGATATCGAGCGTATCACGGCAGACTTTGTCTCTGCGGCGAAGCGGGCGCTGGCCGCTGGCTTTGAATGGCTTGAGCTTCACTTTGCTCATGGCTATCTCGGACAAAGCTTCTTTTCGACCTGGTCTAATAAGCGCACAGACAATTATGGCGGTGACTTTGACGGACGAGCCAGATTTCTGCTCGAAACGCTCGCTGCTGTTCGCGATGTCTGGCCCGAACATTTACCGCTTGCCGCTCGCTTTGGCGTGACCGAATTCGACGGTTCGAACGACCTGGAAGAGGGGATCGAAATGGTTCGCCGCTTCAAGGCTGGCGGCCTCGACATTATTGATGTCAGCATTGGCTTCTCCACACCGACCGCGAATATTCCGTGGGGGCCTGCTTTCATGGGGCCGATCGCCCAACGGGTACGGCGTGAGGTTGGACTTCCCGCCACCACGAGCTGGTTCATCAGCGAGCCAAAGCAGGCCGATGCACTGATCGCAGACGATTTTGTAGATATGGTGTCGCTTGGCCGCCCGCTGCTTGCCAACAGCCATTGGCCTTATCAAGCGGCGCTTGAGCTAGGTATCGACAAGCCGTCCTGGACACTTCCCGCACCATATGCTCATTGGCTGGAACGCTACAGAACGGCCTGAATCTGAACAGACCGTCGCGACAGAATAACCACCGCGATTAAGGAAACCGCGGTGGTTACAGTTTGTAATCTCTGCAAAAAATGGCGCGATAGAAAAGAGCGGCAGTCTTTGCGACAGAGGCTCGCCGCTTCTGTCGCACGGTCCAACCCAGGCCGGATGACTTGCCAATATTATGGGCGATGCCCCAAAAGAACATAAATCAGCGACTTAGTTAATAAAACGAGGTCTCTAACAGTCTGTTCAAGAATTGCTGCTGGTCTGGCGAAAATGGTGATTTTGAGAACCGGAACGGAGCGTACTTAACGTACGTGAGTACAAGCATTCCAGGAAAAGTGCGAAGCAGTTTTTCGTTTGGAAATGCGATTGCATCATTCAAGCGCAGAAATTGCCATTTGCAGACGGCCAGCGGCTATTCTTGGACGGACTGTAAGGTCCGTATCTTTTTGGGACCTGTGCTATTCATCTCAAGGGATACAGAATAACTCGCGGCTATGGTGAACGGCCAGCGGGTATCGTTTACCGCCACAGAACGGAAATCCAACATTGAAGCGAACTGTCTGTCCTGATCCACACATGCTGTGGCCACAGCGTTATAACTATTGGTAATCAACCCACGGCCTGCAGGAATTAGGAAGTCTGAAATCGACCTGTTAGCGTCATTTTGACTAAAGCCAAGACCTGAGAGTGAGTGAACCTGGTGGCGAAACCCTTTCCTCAGACGATTACCCAAGCTCAAGGCCAGTTTCTGGAAGGATTGTCGCCCCTCTCGGTCGTCAAGACGTGCCTTGAGCGTATCCAGGAACAGAACGATAAACTTGGGGCGATGATCTTCATAGCGCGTGCGGAGGCGCTTGAAGAAGCGCAAAAAGCGGAAGCGGCAATTCGAGCTGGAAAACGAATTGGCCCGCTGCACGGTATTCCCGTTGCGATCAAAGACATGATCGATGTTCGTGGCTGGCAAACGACCGGTGGATCTCACCTGCTCCATGGGGACCATGCAGTGAACGACGCCCGTTGTGTGGCAAACCTGAGATCGGCTGGCGCGATCATTATTGGCAAAAGCAATCTGCACGAACTCACGGCAGGCAACCACGATAATCCCTGGTACGGAAAGGTTGTCAATCCGCTGGACGCCGAAAGAGGCACCGGCGGAACGAGCAGCGGTTCGGCGGCAGCGGTAGCAGCGGGCTTTTGTATCGCCGCCATCGGAACCGACACCGGTGGATCGAACCGCTCAACCGCCGCAGCGACCGGTCTCGTGGGGTTCAAGCCAACCAATGGTGTCATTGACCCGACAGGCACGATGCCCACCGCGCCGACCTTCGATACAATCGGTCCAATCGCTAGAAACGTGGCGGATGCCCGTCTGCTTCATTATGCCATGGCAGGAATCGATACGCCGGAGAAGAGACGTGTGTCGGTTGCGGGAATGCGAATTGGTCTGTGCCCCGATTTATATGCAGCAGCGGTTGACCCCGCAATTGCAACCGCACATGACGCGTTTCTGGCCTTAGCACGAAGGGCGGGCGCGCAAATCCAGGTCCTCCCATTCCGGTTTGCCCGCGAGGTTCGCGAAGCAGGGCTGACAATCCTGGTGTATGAGTTCACGGCTTTCTATGGCCCGCTTGTCGAAGCGCATCCCGGGCGGGTTGGGGCAGCGGTTCTCGCGTTTCTATCGAATGGAGCCTTGATTTCAGAAGCCGCCTATCGATCAGCGCTCGCGTACCAAGCGCAAATCCAAGGTGAATTTCACAGACTGTTGTCAGAAGTCGATGTTCTGCTGACGCCAGTTGTGCCGGGACTTGCACCACGGCTGTCGGACGAGCAGACGGCAGTGGGAAACGACTTCATGCCTTATGGCCTGGCCGGAGGTCACTTTCGCCGCTGGGCAAACTTTTTCGGTGTACCAGCGCTTGCAATGCCGGTGCCCATGGCGGGTGCGCTTCCAGCATCCATCCAGATCACAACGCCTAGAAACACGGAAAACTATCTGTTTTCCGTCTGCGAAGCTTTGAGCCGACTGGAGACCGGCTCGACCTGTTAAATCTGCCATCAACAAAAAAAGGGGAATTAAAACATGAAAAAGATCGCAATTGTACTGTCCGTCATCGCCGCAACATTCGGCATGACCAAGCCGTCCTCCGCTGCTGACGATGTCATTCGTTTCGGCGTGGCCGCTGAGCCTTACGCACCGTTCTCAGTAAAAGATGCCAGCGGCAAATGGCAGGGTTGGGAAATCGACCTCATGGACGCCGTTTGCAATCAGATGAAGGCCAAGTGCGAGATCGTTGATGTCGCATGGGACGGCATCATCCCGGCTCTGCTTGCCAAGAAGTTCGACGTTATCTGGAGTTCCATGTCGATTACCGACGAGCGCAAGAAGGTCATCGACTTCACGGACAAGTACTACTACTCTCCCAACGTGCTCGTTGGCGCAAAGGCTGATACACGCAGCTTCGATGTCGCCAAGCCCGAGACCTTCAAGGGCATTACCGTTGCAGCGCAAAGCTCCAGCCTGCAGGCCACCTACATGCAGCAGAAATTCAACGGTATGTCTGACCTCAAGCTCTATCCGACCCTTGATGATGAGATTGCCGACATACAGGCAGGCCGCGTCGACCTCATGGCCGCAGCTGGCATCCAGATCCAGGACTTCCTGAGCAAGCCTGAGGGGCAGGCTTACGAAATCAAAGTGACATTGCCTCACGAAACGATGTTCGGTTATGGCGACGGCGGCGGCCTACGCAAGGAAGATACCGCACTGAAGGACAAGTTGAATGCCGCTCTCAAGGCGGTGCGCGCCAGCGGTGAATACGATGCGATCACCAAGCGCTATTTCAACTTCGACATCTATGGCGAATGATGATCGAGTGAAGGGTTGGAGCCGGTCCTTCATGGCCGGCTTTTCTTCAAACTCGACGAATTGATGCGGCATGGATGCAAATATGGCCTGGTTCACTTTACTCAGCTTTGGCGACCAAGGCTGGAGCGACGAGCTGCTGCAAGGCGCGTGGCTCAGCATCAAGATTTCCCTCAGTGCCTACCTCATCGGGTTGGTGCTTGGGCTAGTCGGCGCCATTGCCAAACTGTCGAAGAGCGTCGTGGCCAGATCTTTTGCCGGCACCTACACGACAGTCATCCGGTCTGTCCCGGATATTCTCGTTATCTTTTTGATCTATTACTCGGCGACCGACGCCCTGAGCTATTTATTGAGCATGTCGGGCCTGTCGGTTGAGTTCCAGCTGAATGGCTTTATTGCTGCCGCGATCTCGCTTGGCGTCGTCCAAGGTGGCTACAGCACGGAAGTATTGCGCGGCGCAATCGTCGCCGTGGCTCGCGGTCAGACCGAAGCAGCCTTTGCAGTGGGACTAACGCGCAAACAAGCGTTCTTCCTGGTGATCATCCCACAGATGTTGCCGCTGGCGCTGCCGGGGCTGGGTAATCTATGGCTCATCGTCCTCAAGGAAAGCTCATTGGTAAGCCTCATCGGGTTCACAGAACTGGTGCTGGTCGGCAAGATGGCCGCCGGTGCCACGCGGCACTACCTGCTTTTCTATGCGGCGGTCGGCGTGGTGTTTCTCATTATGTCCGGCGCGTCCACGCTTGTGTTCCATTATCTCGAAGTGAAGACTTCTCTCACCTGGAGGCGTAAATAAGATGTCTGATTTCGGATCTTATCTCTCCGGTGAACTTATCACAGGCTTGCAGACGACAATTGTGCTGTTCCTGGCTTCTGCTATCACCGGCAACCTGTTGGCGCTTCCGGTGGCGCTGGGCAGGATATCCACGCGGAAGTGGATCAGATATCCTGTTATCGGTTTCATGCTCTCGTTTCGCGGCACACCGCTTCTGGTCCAGCTTTACATCTTCTACTTTGGCGTCGGCCAGGTTCTGGCAACAGTTCCGGCAATCCGCTACAGCCCTCTTTGGCCGCTGTTGCGCAGTGCAAATGGCTATGCTTACGTCGTGCTTTCGTTGAATACTGCCGCCTATTGTGCGGAAATTTGGAGAGGTGCCATTCTCGGCCTCCCGATCGGGCAAAGCGAGGCGGGTCGCTCGCTTGGATTGTCCAAACAACGAATCACTGTATCAATCCTGCTTCCTCAGGCATTCCGGCTGGCGCTTCCGGCGATTGGCGGCCAGAACATCCTACTTTTGAAGGGAACAGCGCTGACCGCCGCCATTACGGTTTTTGAGACAATGGCAACGGCCAACCTTGTTCGCGCCCAGACCTTTCGAACCTACGAGCCGCTGCTCGCAGCAGCTCTTGTCTACTTTGTCCTGGCCTCGATCATCACCTCTGGCTTCAAATATATGGAAACCCGGTTGGCTTCCCGATACTAATCGAGGCCTCTTTGCTGTTTCTCGTCAATGGAGGCTAGGGTGATCCCAGGGGATGTGGATTTTACACCGCGTGAGGTCGAGGTCTTTGCGGCGGTCATGTTGCATGGCACGACGACGAAGGCGGCCGATGCCCTCGACATCACCCAGCCAGCAGTTAGCAAAATCCTGTTGCAGCTGACGAACAAGGCTGGCTTTCCGCTATTTCGCAACCATCGTCAGCGTTTGATCCCGACACCGGAAGCCCACATGCTCTATGCTGAGGTGCGCCGGTTGTTCGAGACGGTTCGCGGAATATCGCAAATCGCGAAGGAAATCCGGGAGCTCCGGAGTGGCCGTCTCAACATCTCAGCCCTGCCTGCTTTCGGGTCGACGCTGATGCCTTCGATCATTGCAAGCTTCACGAAACAATATCCCGACGTCGCCATAACCCTGGATATCAGGAGCTCGTCGACAATCATCCAGCGGGCGGGGCGAAATCAGCTCGATATCGGTGTCGCGTCAGAGGTCAACGATGAGACACCGTCGGTGGTTCGGCGTGCACTCATTGCCACCCCTCCGGTCTGCGTCATGCCCAAGGGCCATCCGCTGAGCAAACTTTCCGTCGTCCAACCAGACGATTTTGACGGCTTGAATTTCGTGTCGTTGGGCGTCGGTGATCCGATGCGCAAACAGCTTGACGAACTCTGTGAGCAAAGAGGGGTGAACCGCTCCCTCAAGGTTGAGGCGGCACTTTCGCATTCCTGTATTAATCTGGTTGCCAACGGGGTTGGGGTGACGGTGGTGGATCGCCTTTCCGCTTGGATGGCAAAAGACCTGCCAATTGAGATCCGCGACTTCCAGCCGCATCTCGACATCAATCTTAGCGTCTATAGACCATGGGGCACAATCGCCTCGTCTGTGGCCGACACCTTCATCGAGCATCTTATCCAGTCGACGCGGGAATATATGAACGTCGTTGACCGTGGGATCAAAGCCCTCAGCGAGCAGTAATACGAAGATTCATTGAAAATGACTCTTCGTATTCCTTTTGAAAATATCTCAAGCCTCTGACGCATTGGAGATATTTTCAATGTCTTCAAGTCGAGGATGCGTCAGCATGTCAGAGACTTGGTATAAGCTGTAGGGAAGGCAGGCTTCGTGGATCGACGACGCCCACCACGGTGATTATCGTGTCAGGCTATCGACCAGTTCAAAAAGCCTGCGGATATCGTGCTCTTCATTGTAGACGTGTGGAGTGATCCGCATTTTGGTGCCACGAACGGTGACAAAGGCCTTGTTGTCCTTCAGGTTTCTGGCGAAATCCGGCCGGAAACGCTGTCCGAGCTCTATAACCGATATGTGCGGTGCGCGGAGGTCCTTCCGGGGACCTTCAAAGCCCCGCGCTTCCGCTTCCTTCCAGATCAATTCGTTCAGATGCACCAGGCGCTCGAAGACCGCAGTCGATCCCCAGCTCTGCAGAAGCTCGAGCGAACGAATGGCAATCGGCAGCACGGCGAAGTCAGACCGTTCGCCCATGTCGAACCGGCGCGCACCCGGAAGATAATCTGGCATAGTTTCAAGGTAGAAATCCGGCCGCTCCCCGCCCTTGCGGTTCCACGAATGGAATTCGATCGGCTTGCCGGCTTCCTGCCATTTCTTGTCGGCATAAAGGAATGCCAAACGATAAGGGCCGAGCAAAAACTTGTAGGTTGCAAAGGATAGGAAGTCAGGGCGTATCCTGGAGACATCGAAGGGCACGGCGCCGACCCATTGCGTACCATCCATCACGAGGGCAGCTCCGACCGCATGGGCCGCATCGGCGACGACCTCGATATCGACGCTCATGCCCTCGAACCAATGGACGATGGTACCGGCCACGACCGACACAGGAACGGTTGAGCCCTTGATGGCGGCTGCGAGCGCTGAACCCCACTCCTGGTCAGGACGACGAGGCACCGTTACAACCGTCGCTCCCTTCTTCTCGGCCAATTCATACCAGGCATAGCGGTGCGACGTATGCTCGTTGTCCATCATCATGATGACGGAGCCAGGCGTAACGTGAACATTTGCTGCGGCAACAGCGATCCCATAGCTGGTTGCCGGAATAACGCCGACGTCGTCGATGGATGCTCCGACGAACGATGCGGCAAGCTCCCTGACGCGCTCCACCTCGTCATAGTAGGAGTTGATGGTCATGTCCCAGGGAGCCGCCTTGACCAGAACCCCATCGCAACCGGCCTCAGTGGCGATGTTCGGGATCGGCGACATGTAGGCCGCATCGAGGTAGATCACGTCTTCGGGAATTGAAAACGCATGTCTTTGGCTGGGAAGCATGTCAATCCTCACAATGATACTTCGACGCCGAGACCAAGGCCTCTCGCCTTCTGGAAAATGAAGTTGGCAAATAGGATGTCCTGGGCAGGAACACCGAGCGAGCGATAGAGGGTGATCTCAGATGTCGAGGTCCGCCCGGTGATGGTGCCATTCAATGCTGCGCCAATCTCACCGATCAGGTTTGAAGGGCCAATGATGCCTTTTTCTAAAGGCTCGAAAATGTCTGACGCTGCTGCCATTGCCATTGGCATGTAATCGACCCAGATGCGCGAGCGCTTCACACATTCGAGGTCCACCTCCTGGAGAGCTGCGACACTCGCTCCAACCGCGTTGATATGGGTGCCGGGCGTCAGCCATTCTCCCATCAGCACAGGCGACTTTGCTGATGTTACCGTGCAGACGATGTCCGCTCCCTCCACCGCCGCTCGAGCCGTCCCATAGGGAACCGTCGGGATGCCCAGCCTGGTCTGGTGATCTGCGAAAAACTTTGCCTTCTCGGGATTTCGACCCCACACGCGCACACGGGATATGTCGCGGACCGCACGGATCGTTGCAATATGCCGTTCGGCCTGCTCACCATAACCGATGAGTGCCAGTTCGCAGGCGTCGGGGCGCGAAAGCGCACGCGTGGCCACCGCGCTTGCCGCCGGTGTCCGCAGACCTGTAATGGCGGTGGCGTTAATCAGAGCATCGGGCCGTCCAGTCTGCCGATTAAAAAGCAGAACGCCACCCTGATGGGAGGGCAATCCATTCTCAAAGTTTTGCGGGTAAACCGACTGGACTTTAGCCCCAAATGGCTCGGCTTCGCTTGCTGATCCATACATGATGGAGAGACATGTTCCGGCTGCACCGGGAAGGGTCAGAATCCGACGGATGTCTTGTTGTGCTGTCTCGTCCGATGTTTTTCTCAAGGCGAGATCCGCAAGCACGATGGCCTCATCAATGGAGACCAGAGACTCAGCGGTCGGTCCATCAATCACCAGAAGTGTGTTCGAGTATCCCGTTCGGGATGGCGATGAAGACATTCTGGCCTCGCGCTGGTGGTACACAAGGCAAGAAATACCATCAAAGAGAAACCCCGCGATTGGCAAACTTGATAACCTGGAGAGGCGAGCTTCTGCCTATTTCTCATAGTCATGTGATGCACTTCCGATCCGGGAAACCTTCATAACTATTGCTTATAAACCGCCCCGTTGTGGTTGTTTGACCCTCCGCTCCTGCGTCACCCATACATGCTCACATCATTCCATTTATTGCCTTCCGAACTGAGGGTGGAATGCCGGTCGAACTGAGGTCAAGAGGAGAAAAATATGCGCGTCGTAGTGATAGGGGCCGGGATCGTTGGCAGTTCCGTGGCCTATGAGGCAGCTAAAGCCGGGGCTCAGGTAACCGTACTTGAGGCTGGGAGGATCGCTGGCGGAGCATCCACCTCCAGTTTCGCCTGGACCAATGCGACGGGCAAGAGGCCTCAGCCCTACTTCGCGTTAAATGTTGCCGGCATGCGGGCGCATCTCGATCTTGCTCGTGAATTTGGTCATGCACCATGGTTCCACCAGACCGGCAGCATCGAATGGTATTCGGACGAGAGCGATTGGCCAGCCCAACTCGACAATGCCGACCAAATGCGCGACTGGGGCTACGGTGTCGAGTGGATCAGCAAAAGCCGGCTGACTGAGCTGGAACCGGAAATCGATCACGGCGCAATCAAACAATCACCGCTCGTCTATTATCCCGAAGAGGGTTGGGTCCATCCAGCTCTCTATGCTGCCTGGCTTCTGCGCGCGGCGAAAGAAAAGTGGAACGCCGATATCCGACCGTTCTCCGGCGTCACGTCGATCGATGTTCAAAATGGCGTAGCGAAAGCGGTCAAGACCGTCGACGGAGCGGCCTTTGAGGCTGATGCCATCATCAATTGCACGGGTAGCTGGGCGGCGCATGTTTTGGAAGGCGTGCCAGCCATTCCGATGGCATCGAATATGGGCATTGTGGGCTTCACATTGCCGATCGCGACAACGCTTCGTCGTCAATTCCATATGGACGATCTTGATGTGCGTCCGGATGGCGCCGGCCGTCTCATGATCCACAAGGTCTCGGTCGACTCTCTCGTCACTAAGATGCAGCCCCTGAACACGCAAGGCCCGGAAGCCGCCCTCCTGCTGGACGCCGTTAGAAAGGTTCTGCCCGCGATTCAGCCTGACGATATGGAATCGATCCGCACGATCGTGCGACCGATACCCGGCGACAACCTGACCTGCAGCGGGTGGGTTCCTGGAGTGGATGGCTATTACGTTGCCGTCACCCATAGCGGCGTATCGATCGCACCTCATCTGGGCAAAGCGGTAGCTCAGGAGGTGGTCCGCGGGCGTCTCCACGAGAGCCTCACTGATTTCCGCCCTGACCGCTTTCTAGCCGCAAAGAATGGAATGGGACAAAGAGCATGACGATTACCCGCATCGCGAAAACCGAACGACTGAGCCGTGTCGTTATTCATGAGAAAGTCGCATATTTCTCAGGTCTGACTGCCGATGACAGGAGCCAGGACACCGTCGGTCAGACCGAGCAGGTGCTGGCCAAGGCCAACGCTTTTCTCGTTAAGATCGGATCGAACCGGTCGCTTCTGGTTAGCGCGACAATCTGGCTGCGGGACATCGAGGATTTTGACGCAATGAACAGCGCCTGGACTGCATGGATCGACAAGGACGAGCCACCAGCCCGCGCAACAGTTCAGGCGGTTCTAGGCTTGCCGGATATCAGGATCGAAATACAATTCACGGTCGCTCTACCGTAACAGCGGCTTTTGGCTGGGTAATAGTTCATCACATTGACCATCAGTTGAAAAGCCAACCCAGGCAGAGAAGGGCTTGTCCCATCCCTCCTTTCGTCAAAAGGGAACAGAACTTGGCTAAAACGTCAGATGTTTAATCGCGGACTTAGTTCTTTCATCCGGTTGAGAATGCGGACGCCAATCCTGGCTTCTGATTGTCGCAGGGGCAGTCGACAAATGGCAATGTCACGCCTCTTGGAACGGGGCAAGCGACCCGTTCTTTTTGGTCTTATTTTTCTCCCGTCCGCCTGGCGAACCAACGCCGCTACTAGAAACCACGGGTAGAAAATCCAATGAATTCGCGGGCAAAGCGTCGGCGATGGCAGGCGAATGAGCGGCGCTCGTCGATATCTGACAGGTTTGACAATGCATAGAGCGAGGAGCATGTTTTCAAAAAAAGTCAAATGGGAGGAGACCATGACTTACAAAAGCATCAGAGCACTGGAGCGCGGTATAGACGTGTTGCAGTACCTCAATACGGTTAAAGGAGCTGCACCGCCGGAGATTGCTGAAAACGTCAATCTTCCACGTCCTACAGTCCATCGAATTCTTGAAACGCTGAGCGAACTCAACTTGGTCTATCGCAGTCAGCTTGGAGACGAATATCGTCTTAGCTCTGGCGTGCAGCGATTGGCGGGCAACAGGTCATCCGTGCGGCTGAATTGGATTGATGAAATCGCCTTGCCAGCACTGCTCGAACTCACATCGGAGATCATTTGGCCGTCGGACATTGCTGTTTGCCACAAAGCTGCAATGATCATCCAGGGAACCACACATCGCATCAGTCCCATGTCGTGCGATGTCGGAATGGTGGGCAATCGGCGTTCCATGCTGATGAGCCCGCTGGGCCGTGCCTATCTCAGTCACTGCCCGGATGACGAGCTAAAGTCTATTCTTTGCGCTCTGAACGCGTCATCGGCATCTGAGGATAAGGGCGCGCGCGATCGCGCTTTCATTAAGGAGATTATTGAAACGGGTCGTCGTGATGGTGTTAGCGCCTGCAACGAACGACCGCACCCGCGATGCGCCAGCCTTGCTGCACCCATTCGCTTGAATGGGAAGGTACTTGCCTGCATGAACGTTGTCTGGCGGGCCAATATGCTCACGATTGAAGACGCAATGGATCAGATACGTGACCCATTGCTCGCGACGCGTGACCGGATCGAAGCTCAACTCCACGAACAGTTCGCACGACCGGCGCTGGGCTCGACAAGCTTCCCTGAAACATACACCCTGCGGACGGGAACGCGTGATCGCTTGCCTCACAGTCTAGCCCTTGCTTGATTGCATCAATATGGCCCGCCCACGAGGGGTTTCCTTCGTGGGCGGCCCCTATTGGCTCAGAGGAAGGACAAAGCATGACCAAAACACTTGGATTTCTTGGGGCAGGTCGCCTCGCACAGATGCTCGCACCAAAAGCGATAGCCGGTGGCTGGCGGGTTATTCTTTCGAACTCGCGTGGACCTGAAACATTGGCTGATTTGGTCTCTCAACTCGGACCAAATGCCAGCGCAGCCACCAGCAAAGACATGGTGTTGGCCGCCGACATTATTATCCTTGCAATCCGGTGGCCACAAATCGCCGATGCCACAGCTGGTCTGCCCTGGGACGGCAAAACCGTGATTGATGCCACCAACAATCGTCTCGGCCCGAAGCCTGAAGATGTCATCGTCATCGGCGATGCAATCGCCAGTGAACTCGTCGCAGGTTATCTACCCGGTGCAAAGCTGGTCAAGGCTTTCAATCATGAGCCGATCCCTGTGTTCGACAAAACACTTCCTCCCGCCGGGGATGAAAGCGTGCTTTTTCTGGCTGGCGCAGATGCGGAGGCAAAGAAGCAAGTCGCGCAATTGATGCGGGATCTGAAGGCAACACCGATTGATCTTGGCGCGATTGACGAAGGCGGCTTGCTCATTGCCATGGGTGGCCCGCTGACGAACAAGTTCAAACTATACACACCCGCTGAAGCCGAAGCTGAAACAAAAGCTGCGCTTGTCTAATACGAAGACACGGAGAACATGACTGTTCGTATTCTATTTTCGAATATCTCAATCATCTGATGCATTTGAGATATTCGGAATTTTGCAAGACGAGGATGCGTCGATCTCTTCGAGTCCTTGTATAAGATCTGTTATTCTTCCCGAGAGAGAGCCGCCTCCGGCTCAGGATTGTGTGCGACATTCGTTTCGACGGAGAGCATTGTGCGATAATTATCGTTCGCACACAATTTGAATATTCCAGCCTTAATTACCAGTGCGAGATCCTCGGTCATCTACCAATATTGACCAGAATGATATGTTGCCAGCGCATAGGCGCCCTTGGTCAGCATGCCTCAAGGATGGGCAATGATCAGCCCAGAACTGCAAGCAACACACTTTCCCAAAGGCAAATCTAGACCAACTGACCCTGCGCTTTGAACAGGACGGCGCTGTGCCATACATCAAACATGGGACACCCGCTCACCATACTTGGGCGCTCTTCAGGCATAGATGCAACCTATTGAATTTTATATATATTTATATTCGACAATCGATTTTTGTACGCACGACGGACGTACATTGTCTGATCCTTGTTCGTCTTAAGTCGGCCTGACACGATGAATGAAGAGTTCAAAACAAGGAGCATTCAGACGTGGTCGCTGCCAAAGAACGCACCGTGGTACTTGCCACAAAGAGCACTCAAAAACAGGGGACGCCATTGGCGCAACCTGAACCCGGCCTCACACCAGAGCAAATTATACAGCGCGCCATTGACTTACGGCCGCTTTTGCTCGACGGCCAAGCCGACGCAGAAGAGCGAGGCACATATTCTCCTGAAATGCATGAGCGTTTTCGCAAGGCCGGTTTCTATCGAATCCTGCAACCTGTGATGTATGGCGGCTATGAGTTTGATCTGACCGTCTTTTCTCGTGTCATCGTCGAAATTGCACGGGGCTGCCCCGGTTCTGGCTGGTGTCTCTGCCTTGCTTCCGGGCATGCCGTAAATGCTGCAGCTTTGTTTGATAAGGCTGGCCAAGACATTATCTTTGGCAATGACGGCGAATTTGCAGCCCCGGCCCGCGGCGTGCCAGGTGGGACAGCCACGGAGTGCGACGACGGCTGGATCATTGACGGAACCTGGGATTATTGCTCCGGTTCGCCCTATAGCACACATGCTATCGTTGGCGTTCGCATCGCGGGTCCAGCGAAAGACGGACCGCCTGAACTCGGAATTGCAATGGTTCCAAGATCTGGGTGGGAGATGATCGACAACTGGCGCGACTTCATCGGCATGCGCGCCAGTGGCTCAAACAGTATCCGCATCGACAAGCAATGGATACCAAAGGCTCTGCTCGTTCGCCAAAACTTCTTCGCCGTCAATATCGATGGTGGCACCGAAGGTTACAAATTGCATGGCAACTCCATGTATTCAGGCCGTATGTTCGGCTTCTTCCAGGCGGAGATCACCTCAATTTTGGTTGGCGTTGGCTTTGCTGCGCTGGACGAATTCGAACGGATTGTGGGACTGCGGGCAGGGGCTCCGAAACTCGGACCTCCGATGCCGGGTGTACCGGACTTCCACCGCCCCTACGGCGTCGCACTGGGCATGCTTGAAATGGCATCCAATGCTCTGGCAGCCGGCACTCGTTCCTATCTCGACTATTGCGAACGTGGCGTGAAGGACCCCAGCGCTTATACGGAGTTCGATGATCTGCGCATTCAAGCAGGGTTGCAGCACGCAGCGCATCTGTCGATGGACGCGGTGGAGATCCTCTACAGTGCTGCCGGTACGAGCACCTCAGCGAAAAATGGCTCGCGGCTTCAGCGCTATTACCGTGACATTTCCATGGCGCGCACCAATCCCGGCCTGCAATTCGACAAAACGGCCATGCAGTTGGCTGCGCGGAGATTTCCAGAAGGACCGCAAGGCCCCCGCCCGTAAGCAACCGGAATTGGAAAACAGGCGCACGCGAAACTCAACGGGAGGTGGGTATGCAACATCACGTTCACACCAACAATGATAAGGTTGCAGCGGACACCAAGAGTGTTCTTCCTGCAACGGACTGGACATCAGAACCACAGCAGATAGAGACCTCGGCGGTAACAAGCGGGGGCGGGCTGACCGCAGCCGAGGAAAAAGCCGCTCTGAAAGCGAAATTCATCTCTGGCATGGGGCGGGTTGCGGCTCCCGTTTCTATTGTTGCCACCGATGGCCCGGCAGGGCGTGCGGGCGTCACAATCTCAGCAATGAGTTCCGTCTCTGCCGATGGAGACCGACCGACCCTGATGATCTGCCTCAACCAGTCCTCACGTACATGTCAGGCCCTCGAGAAAAACCGCCATTTCACTCTCAATGTTCTGAATGCACGCAAGCATATCCCCATAGCCGATGCCTTTGCAGGCCGTTTCGGGACGTTTTTGCCCGATAAATTCGCGATGGGCGACTGGAAGACCAGCCGATTCGGGATTCCAGAGTTGAATGAGGCGACAGCGGTGTTCCATTGCCAAGTCAACTTCACCCAGATTGTTGGCACACATATGCTCATTATCGCAGAAGTTGACGAGGTCAGTGAAGCTGAAGGAGCACGGGCTCTCGTTTACTGTAGCCGTGAATATCGTTGCCCTTGAGCGGCTTGCGGGAGGGAGCAAGCCGCAAAATTCAAAGGGAATAATCGTGCAATTTTGATCGCTTTCACACTCTGAAAGCCGTCACCGATCAGGGCGCGACCCCTGATCGGTCATCGTTGATGAATGCAGGCCCGAATGGGAGCGGGTCAACGATTAGCTATGTCCAAAAAAACGACATGCATAACTTGGGGAGGACAAGGAATGTGTTCAAAGGCAGGCTTATGTCTTGCTGCGAGTTGCTGTGCCCTCACTTTGGGGATGGTTTGCGCGGGAGCGTCCGCACAGGATGGCGCAGTTAAAATAGCAAAGACAAACCGAAATCCAACGACGGACGCGCAGAAGCTTGATTGTCCCGGCGGTGACCAGACAAAGCGTTCGAAAGATCCCAACACCAAGAATTGCCCTGATCTGACGTTGGTGGACAATGGTTCAAGTGTGGGTCCAAGTGCAGCTCCAGGCCAGGGCCCCGGTTCCGGAGCAGGCCCAGGCCCTGGTCAAGGGCCGGGGCCGGGCACCGGTCCGGGGGCCGCATCTGGACCCGATGGATTGCCGCCGCCGCCCTTCGGAATGATCGTGCCACGTAAATCGTTCAATCTCGGTCCCCCGCTTGGTGGACCTCCGGCGGTGGGCAACATCAATCCGATCTTTGTGATGCCACCGGGCATGGTTGGAGCGCTGAAACCGGATCAAATTCTGATCGGCCTTGGGGACTTGGCCAAACCGCGCCCGGCTCCGGACGGCTTCAATCATATCGGGACTGAGATCTACACCATGGGAGGGTCCTTCGGGCGCAATCGCGAGACCGTCCAGACCGGCAATTCCAAAGACAATTTCTCTACCTATTTCGCCGGTAGCAGAGTCCAGGATCCGAGCTGGCGTGATAATACCGACAGTAAACAGTACGAATTCTATGGTGACCTTGGTTGGCGAAATGAGACGTCAGCTCTGCACCTTTCCTTGAGTGGCCAGGACCTTAAGTCCTCCGGCAACGGCCTGACACCGGCCGAAATGCTTGCGAAGGACCGTTCAAGTTCCTTCATAGCGCCAAGCGGCGACACGGACAGACGATGGAAGATACAGCTTTCCGGCGAGCATGAGACGGACTCAGGTTGGAACGTGAATGGCAAAACCTACATTGGTCACGTGTCACGGACCAAGCAATGGGCAGATGGTGAAACCCCGCAATCCTGCGCCGACAACGCAGCGACACTTTGCAACATGATGGGCTCTCCATACCTGACGCTGAGCGGTGATCGCTTTCCTTTATATTCCAGTTCCTATCGTTATGCTTCGCTTACCAATTACAGTGAAGACGCTTACACCTACGGTGCATCACTCGAGGGACGAGTCAGCGATACCCTTTTGGGGCGGGCGAACGATTTCGTCATTGGGGCCGCACTCGACGGATCCACGACCTCTGGTACGGTTTCGAGAAGCCTGGGTGAATATACCAGCGACTATGTCTACACCAATGACCAGGGAGTTTATCAGACAACCTCGGCAGATTTGCGAGCGCTTTATTTCTCGCTTTATGCTGCAGATCAGCTCGCGGTGACGGATCGGCTGACGGTTGGCAGTGCGCTGCGATTTAACGTTTCAGACCTCAATCGCTACAACGGTTCGGCAACGAACGTCACCTACGACTATGATCTGAACATGCACAAAACCGACTACAGCGTCGATCCGTCAATCGGCCTCACCTACAAGTTCAACAGTGATTTGGTGGGATATGCTGGCTACAACCGCGAAAGCCGGGCTCCTACTTCTTTTGGGACGATGTGCAGCAATCTCGCATCAACCTGTGCGTTTCCCAACTTCCCGATCGCCGACGAACCGCTTTTGCAGACGCACTCGAACAATTTCGAAGCTGGCCTTCGCGGACAAAACACCGTACTCGGCGATGCAACCCTCTCATGGAATGTGCGGCTGTTTTCGCAGATGACCTCGGATACCTATTGGCTGGTATTGCGTGAAACACGCCCGATGTTCAGCAATGTAGGCGACAGCTGGCGCCGGGGCGTTCGCTTCAATGCGGCCCTGGAAACCGGTCCCTGGACAATCGGCCTTGACTACATCCTGCAAAAATCAACCTTCGAAAAGGAATTTACGGAATTCAGTTCGGATAATCCCTCTGCAGATGCCATGGGCAATATCACTGTTCCCAAGGGCTCGGAAATGCCCAATATCCCAAATCAGATACTGAACGTGAGTGTCGATTATGCCGTCAATGATCGTTTGAAAATTGGCGCTTTGGGTACGGGAGTTGCTGGAAGCTATGCTCAATTTGACGAAAACAATACGCTCAAAAAGTCAGACCCTTATGCGCTCTTTTCACTGAATGCGAGCTATAAGCTCAGTGACAATGCTGAAATTTTCGGGCTCATAACCAATGTTTTCGATACGAAATATAACGCAATGGCAGCGCTTATAAAAGTCAACTCCATCCCCAGTTTGGGCCTGACAAATTCGTTGGGTTACATTCCCGGCGACGGTCGCGCCTTCTATGCCGGGCTTCGAGTGACATTCTGACGGTTATAAAGAGCGCAATTTGACCCGCAGGAAAGTGCACGCTTCTATAGCGAATGCGGCCTAAAGCCTCCTGATATATGTATACTTCCGGCTGCTTAATGCTCGCATTCGGAGAGACCGCGTTTCGTCGTCCGGTTTACCGCCGGACGACGATTTCGGTTTTGTGTCTTGCCCCGATTGCTGCCCGAAACTTTAAAAACGTCAATCAAAAAAAGGATAGGATTTCGATTAAATCAGCTCGTGCTGTTGCCCATGATGGACATATTTGGCGGTAAAATTCGTATCATACTCAATTGAGGCATCGTCCAGGAGCTTCTGTTCAATGAAAGATTGTGCTCGTTTGAGAGCCGGTAAAAACTGAGTGATGCCATCCTGCAGCTTTACAGCACGCGGAAGCCAAACAATGCTCAGACATGCAAGCACACGATTGTCATAACGAATGGGAACGGCGATGGCCGCGATCAGTGGATACGAGTTTCGTTGCTCGACAGCGTACCCGTCGCTAATAACTTTGTTGATCAAATTTCGAGTGTGGGCACCGGCACCCCGCTGACTATCGGGCCGCTGACTATCGGACTGGGTCCGATCACCAAAATGTCCGAGATGCTCGAGAATCTGCGCCCGCTGTTGTTGGGGGCAGAAGGCCAAATAGGCAAGACCGCATGCACTTGTCAGCATTGATCGGTGGTTGTCATCAAAATCCAGCAGGTTGATATGATAGGGGTTTAGTGAGTGGGTTGTATCACGCTTGAGCATTGTACAGCTGTAAGCATCGAAGGTGGTGATCTCACTGGTCCAGACCACTTCCTTTTGTAACTCGAGCAGAATGGGCTCAGCCGCCCAGAGCGCCCATACGTCATCCGTCAGCCCTTCCTTGAGGGCGCGCGTGGCAATGGTCGGTCGATAGACACCATCGTCACCAAGCGAGATAAGGCCACTTTTTTCAAGGGTACCGAGTAAACGATAGATCGTGGGTCGCGAGAGCCCGAAATGGGCAACGGTGGCCTGTCTGGTCGCGCCACCGGTCTCGCTGAGAAACTCAAGCACATTGAGTCCACGGGACAAAGCTCTGATGTTTTCTGACATGTTGTTATTCCTCCCACATCAAAATGGCCACTCATTTTAACGTCTGTCAATATGCTTTGCGCCCAAGAGCGGACGGTGCCGATAACGGCAACTTTTGTGGATTGGATGGGTCAGACACCAGGCGGACGAGCGCGACATGGGAGTTGGCTCTGGGCCGTGTCACGGTCAGAAATACGCCCATTGGTGCGCCATCAAGCGCATGCCTATCAAGGGAGCGAACATGGCAAATGCAGAAACCAATTCGGGGCGGGGCAAAGGGTATGGCTGGCGTCTGAGTTTGGGCATGCTGTTGCCATCGAGCAACCCGGTGGCTGAGCCGGAACTGACGCGGATGCTTCCGGAGGGGGTTTCACTCCTCACGACCCGGCTCAAGCTCGCAGGCAGTAGCCGTGAAGAACTCTTGGGAATGACGGGGCAAATCGAAGGTGCTGTTCCGTTGCTGTGCGACGCTGGCGTCGATCGCATTGTCTTCAACTGCACGGCCGTATCTACGTTCGACGTGGAAATGGGAAATATGCTGCGCCAACGGATCGAAAAGATTGCTGCGCGGCCGGCGACCAGCACCGCAGATGGTGTGATTGCGGGTCTCAAAGCTCTCGGCGCGAAGCGCATCGCGCTGATCACCCCCTATATTTCATCCGTCGTCGAGCGCGAAACAGCATTCCTTGAGCATCACGGCTTTGAAGTGGTCCGCGCTGTGGGGCGCGACCTTGACGAAGGCAAGGCGATGTCATCGGTGGAGCCGGGTCAATGGTATCGTTGGGCGTTGGACCATGCGGGTTGCGGTGCCGACGTTTACTTCCTCAGCTGCACGGCCATCCGCGTCATCGATATCGTCGCCACGCTTGAGCGTGATCTTGGTGTGCCGGTGCTGACCAGCAATCAGGCAATGTTCTGGTGGTGCCTGCGCAATGCTGGGCTGAACGATAGCCCCGAGGCCTTTGGTCGTTTGTTCACCAAACACTTGCCCGCGTAAACATTGGGGAAATGACATGAGTATCCGTGGCAAGGCCTTTATTGTTGGGGCCTACGAGCATCCGGGCCGTAATCTGCCTGACCATTCAGTGCAGCAAATCCATGCAGAATGTGCGATGGGCGCACTTAGCGACGCGGGCCTGTCCATCAAAGACGTGGATGGTTATTTCAGCAATGGCCAATTGGGGTTCGGCGGCATTTCCATGGCCGAATATCTCGGCCTGAGATTGAGCTACATCGATTCCACCTTTACCGGCGGCTCCTCCTATATGGCGCATGTCGGCCATGCCGCTGCTGCCATTGCCGCAGGAAAGTGCAAGGTCGCCCTCATCACGCAAGGGGCCAAGGTGCGGGGTGTCATTCGCGGTGCCAAGCATACTGCGGATACACCGGAATTTCCCTTCGAGACGGTCTATGGCGAAACCAATGCGGCCATTTATGCGCTGGCTGCGCGTCGGCATATGCATGAATACGGTACAACGGCAGAACAGCTCGCCGCCGTTAAAGTTGCGGCGGCGGCCTATGCGCAACACAATCCAAATGCGCTGTTGCGCAAGCTCGTTTCAATCGACGATGTTATGAATTCGCCAATCATTGCCGATCCCCTTCATCGGCTCGATTGCTGCGTTGTTACCGATGGCGGCGGCGCTCTTGTTCTTGTTGCTCCTGAAATCGCGCGAAGCTTGAAGCGCCAGAGTGTCAAGCTTTTGGGTCATGCCGAAGCGATCCGGCATGGTGGAGATGGCCCAAGCGATTTTGCCAGCACGGCAGCGGCGCTTTCAGGACCCCGTGCATTCACTGAGGCGGGCGTCAGCCCTCGAGACGTTCGGTATGCCTCGATTTACGACTCCTTCACCATCACCGTCATCATGACTTTGGAGGATCTCGGCTTTTGCGGGAAAGGTGAGGGTGGCGCATTTGTTGCCAGCGGCGCGCTGGGGCTTGATGGTCTGCTCCCGATCAACACGGATGGCGGCGGCCTCTGCAACAACCATCCGGGCTACCAAGGCGGTATGGTGCGAACCATCGAAGCGGTGCGCCAGCTGCGGGGCGAAGCCAATCCAAATACACAGGTCAAAAACTGCACCATAGCACTGGCGCACGGAACCGGCGGCGGCATGTCGCGGCACGCCAGCGTTACGCTGGTGTTGGGTCAGGAGGACGCATAATGGAAGACCGTCAAGAAGTGCAAGCGCTTCCCATTCCTGTGCCGGTGGTTTTCCCGGAAACAGAACCGTTCTGGACGAATGCCCGGAAAGGCAAGTTGCTGCTGCCGTTCTGTACGCACTGTGCGAAGCCGGTTTGGTATCCAAAAGCATTCTGCACCGCGTGCGGTAGCTTTGAGCTTGACTGGCGTGAAGCGTCCGGCTTCGGCGAAATCTATAGCTTCACGGAGGTCATGAAAGGTGAGGGTGCCTATCGTGAGACGCCGGGCTACATTCTTGCGCTGATCGACCTTGATGAGGGCGTGCGCATGCTCAGTAACCTCGTCGACTATAGCCGGGAAACGCTGCGCATAGGTCAGCGGGTAAAGGTCGTGTTTCACAATAGCAGCGACGCCACGGCTCTCCCACGATTCACACCGGCCTGATTTGCCGAATTCAATTTTAGATGTAGTGGAAGGAGGAGGCATTGAACAAGGTCTTCGAAAGTACCAGTGACGCTGTTGCGGATATCAAGGACGGCGCATCGATTGCAATTGCTGGCTTTGGCGTTGGCCATTCCTATCCCAACAGCCTGGTGTTGGCGTTGCAGGCACAAGGGGCCAAGAATCTCGCCATCATCGCGAATTCTCTGGGGGCGGGAGGCGATTTTCGCCCGCAGATCCTGGTGCAGAACGGTCAGGTAAGCAGGCTTGTTCTGTCTTTCTCCGTCCGCCCGGGCATGCCTTCGCCGGAAGAGGAAAAGATTGCGGCAGGCGAGATTGCACTTGAAATGGTGCCACAGGGCATTCTCGTGGAGAGACTGCGGGCGGCGGGTGCCGGTTTGCCTGCTTTCTATAGCCCCGTCACTGTCGGAACTCCTCTCCAGGAGGGCAAGGAAGTACGGCGCTTTGGCGAGCGGGATTATGTTCTCGAACATGCTCTGCCCGTTGATGTTGCGCTGATCCGTGGATACCGCGCTGACCGTTTCGGCAATGTCGAATTTCGCGGCAGCAGTGCGCATTTTCATGCCAGCTTTGCCAGGGCGGCGAAATTGACCATCGTTGAGGTGGAGCACATTGTTGAAGCTGGCGAAATCTCGCCCGAACGCGTCGGCTTGCCGGGGATTTTTGTTTCGCGCGTCGTGCAGACGGTCGCCAAATATCCGGCCCCTGCGGGCCGGATGGGCCGCCGTGCGCCAGAGAGTGGGCGGGAATATTTCGGCAAACCAGCCTTAACCCGGACGAATATGGCAAAGCGTGCTGCTGCACTCTTGCCTGAAGGTGCCTATGTCAATCTTGGCTCAGGCCTGCCCACGCTGGTCGCTGCGCACACACAGGACAAATCCATCTTTCTTCACGCGGAGAATGGGGCTCTCGGTTACGATCTGCTGCAGGATCCTGCCCAATTCGACGTCGATTTTTTCGATGCGGCAGGAAACTTCATCAAAATGCGACCCGGTGGTGCCGTGTTTGACAGCGTAGCCTCCTTCGAAATTGCGCGATCAGGAAAGCTGTCGGCGATCCTTTTGGGGGCCTATCAGGTCAGTGAAAAGGGTGATCTGGCCAATTGGGCCGTACCGGGCCAGTCCGGTGGGGGCATTGGCGGCGCTATGGATCTCGCGTCGTCCGGGAGCAAGGTTATCGTTCTCATGGAGCATTGCGATGGCAAGGGTAAGCCAAAGTTTGTGCGTAAATGTTCCTATCCGCTCACCGCGCTTGCGTGTGTCGATACGGTGGTAACTGACCTGGCGCTGCTGGTGCGTCAGGGAAATAGCTTCGAGGTTACCGCGATTGCTGAAGGATTCACGCCAGATGAAATTCGTGCGCTAACCCCGATCGACATCACGTTTGCGCAATCACTCGAGGTGATGTGAGCGGCCTGATGTCGCCATTGGGTCGGGATCAGGCAGTGGCGTGAACAAAGGTGGGGACGATTTTTTTTAATCTTCCGTTTCGTTCCGGGACGGAAATAACAAGGGAGAAGACAATGAAACTATCTCAGTCAGTCGAATTGAAGGCACCCGCAGCAGAGGTCTGGACGTTCATCAGCGATTTTTACAATTTTCATGCTTGGCAGCCCCATATTGAATCCACGGCTCCGGGGCCAGCCAAGGGTGAGCGCATTGTCAAGATGAAGCGCGGCAACACCATCCTTGATCGCATTGCTGTGCTGGACAATGAAAAGCGCACACTGGCTTACGAAATGGTTCCGAACCAGGATCTTCCTCCAGGTGCGCCGAAGCTCGAAGGTTTTCTGGCGACATTCGTTGTGGGTGAGTCAGGTGCGGGCTCTAAAGTTGAGTATAGCATTGCTGTTGACGTGCCGAGTGCGATCCAGGAAATGGCAGAAAAAGGAATTGGCAGCGACATCTCCGGTGCCTTGCAGGGGCTGAAGGACAAGTTTGAAGAAGCCTGAGATCTGAACAGGATTTCAATACCGGGTCATTTGAACCGCCGCTCGCAAGAGCGGCGGTTTTTCTTTGTGGATGACATGCAGCGATAGGGTTTTGACGGTTCATGACAAACATCAAAGAGTGACGCAGCTGTTCATTCAGCTCCTCGAAATGCTCGGAGCAAGCGGCAAACCCATGAAGGTCGGATGGGGTATCAAGCACGGTTGCGGCGTCGAGGCTTCAACCAGTTTGATTAGCACGGGTTGTCTCGGCCCTCAGCAGAATAGGGTTCCGTGGAAGCGACCTGCCCAAACAGGAGAAGGCCGACCTGGCTTTCGCCACCGTCGACCTTCTCCTGTTGTTTCATTGCGATCTGATCCCGTTGCGGGTCCGTAACCACGCCTGTAAGGCCGGGCGGGCGCGGGCGCCGCCCCTCAACCATTTAGGTGGCGTGTACCTGGGGGGTGCCGGACAAAAAAGCCCGACGATTGGTTGCCATCAGCACTGCGGCAATACCATTCAGCGCGGCAATGGTCAGGACACTTGGCATATAGGTATGGGTGTGATCGAACAACTGTCCGACGACGATTGGCGCAACAGCGCTTGCGATCGTCATCATTGAAATGGCAAAGCCGGAGACCGCAGCAAAATGCCGTGAATCAAAGGTTTCGCTCAGCAGGGCCATTGAGCTTACCTGCACCGCACCATAGCCCGCGCCCAACAAGACGGCATAGGCATAGAGCATGATTGAATTATGAGCGTAACCGAGTGTCAATATACCCAAAGAAAAGACAAGAAGGCCAGCCGCGAGAATATTGCGGGTTCCCAAACGCTCACTGAAGGCTCCAACGGCGAAGTTGCCCAGCAAGGTCGAGGCGGCCATCAGCGATAGTGATGCTGCAGCATCCGTCGGAGCAAAGCTGGAATCATGCAGAAGCGCCAGGCCATGGGCGATATAGAATGAACATCCGGCACCAGCCGTGACAATGCATGTGATCACCAGCCACAGTGCCGGCGATTTATAGACCGATCCCTTCTGGTCTCCTGAAGCATCGAATTGTGCGAATTTCGCGACATTGGCATCGCTTGCGCCCGGTGGCGTATCGCGCACAACGAAGATTGCCAGAAACAAAGCCAAGGCTCCGGCACCGATGAAGACGAGCCATCCGGCACGCCAATCGCTAAGGGCAATGGACCGACTGATCAGCGGTGCAGCAACAAAACCGCCAACGCCCATAGTGGCATAGAGAACCGCAAAGGCCCGAGCCCGCTTTTTATCAAACCAGGCTGCGACACAAGCCTGATTGGCAACGAAACCACCAGCACTCATGGCCAATCCCATGAGGATGCCAAATGCAACGACGACCTGCCAGGGCTTTTCAACCCAGAAAGCCATTGCGCTCGCTCCAAGCAGCAGTAACAGGCTGCCTGCGATCAGCACGAGGCGCGAACCAAAGCGATTGACTGCGGATCCGACGAGCGGCGCTGTAATGCCGGTAACGGCCATGTTGACGGACACGAGCAGCCCGAGGAGGCTGCGATCCCAGCCCAATGATGTGACCATGGATGTGTTGATCACGCTTGCGCCGTAGATGGGAAACGCGGCGTTCATGCATAGGATAAGCGAGCATGCGGCCAGGATGGCTCGGCCATACCGAGGATGTGGAGAATGAAATGGAAACAGCCTCATTGGGCGACCTCTTGATATCGAGAACGTTCCGAATATCGGAGACGGGCGCAATTAACCATTTAACTGCGTGACTCGAACACTAAAGCCTTCAGCAACACCCTACATCTTGGCTGACGCAGGCGTCCGGCAGATGTATCCGTGTACACATACCGGACATGGCCTTGACCCTTGTTGTCGATTGCCAATGGCGGGTTTCAAATCATCCTCAGGAGAGTACTCGTCCCAATTGCGAGGGCTCATGCGGAGGGTGAGGTGCGTTAATGGTAAATGTTGAGCGAAAGTTCGAAACTGTTGGATTGGAGCCGCCGGAGCCGAACTTGCAGCCAGATGAGATGATCGCGCGAGCTACGGGCATGATCGGCACACTCAGAGCGCGCCAGGCGGATGCCGAGGCCGGTGGGCGCTTGCTGGAGGTTACCCATCAGGAGTTCATGCGGGCTGGATTCTATCGTGTTGTCCAGCCACGTCGCTTCGGTGGCTATGAATTTGACCTGACCACTTACATGAAGGTGATGATGGAAATCGCCCGCGGCTGCCCTTCGAGCGGCTGGGTTCTGGCGCTTGTGTCCGGCCATCCCATCATGCTTGCCGACTTTAGCGAACGTGCGCAGATCGAAGCCTATGGCGATGACGGTGATTATCGTTGTCCCTCGGTTGGTTCGCCGGTTCCGGTAACGCTTGAAAAGGGCGGATTTCGTGTCAGCGGCGGGTGGGACTATGCATCGGGTTGCGATGTCTCCACCCACGCGATGGTCAGTGGTCTGACGCCGGAAGCCGACGGCAGCATGACGCCCCGATTGATGCTGGTTGACCGTTCTGATTATGAAATCGTCAATAACTGGGACATGATTGGGATGCAGGGCACCGGCTCTCGTCGGCTGGTCGTCAAGGATGTGTTTGTGCCGGAATACCGCACCGCTCCCATCGTTATGTGGCGGGGTGAGCGCGGCGCGGCTGTACATGCAAACCCAATGTATAACGGCCGTAAAGCATCCTATTTTGTCATTGAGCTGGGTGCGGTTGTCGTCGGCGCTGTGAAGGGTGCGCTGGATATTTTCGAAGACATCTTGCGCAACAAGCCGATGCGTTTCTCATCAAAGCAGCGCTTGTACGAGAGCCATGAGTTCCAGCAATATTATGGCGATGCCCAAACCAAGATCGATTCCGCCGAAGCGCTGCTTTTGAAGGTGACGGAACGCTATCTGGAAGCGTGCAGCCTGCACCAGGAAACTGGCGAGGGTTTTACCGAAGAGACCGACAGACGGCTCTTTGCTGCCGCCCAGGAGGCCTGCCGCCTTGCATGGGACGGGTTGGAAATCATCTTCACCACGGCGGGCACGAGCACCGGGGCCAAGCAATCCATGCTCGCCCGTATCTATCGAGACGCGGCCGTGCAGAAAACCCATTTTGTTCAGCAACGGTCGCGCACGGCCGTCAACGCTGCACGCCTTCACTTCGGGCTTGCCCCGCTCAGCCCGTTCTGACTGCTATGGAGACCATCTTGACATCAGCAGGGTCGTCGCTCGATCCAGACTGGATCCGTGCGGAGTTTAAACGTCGGCGTGGTCACTGGCATGATGACTGGGAGGCGATGCTTTCCTACTCACCAGCCTATGTTGCGGCCTATCTCGATTTCTCCGTCTATTCCGACGAGCAAGGGTCGATATCGCCAAAACTGCGCGAATTGATCTATGTGGCAACGAATTGTTCGCCCACACATATGTTCGAAAAGGGGTTTAAAAACCACGCCCGGCAGGCACTGGATTTGGGGGCTAGCCCGTCAGAGCTTCTTTCCGTAGTCGCAACGGTTAGCGCGATGGGCATTCACTCTTATCTGCTCGCCGCTGAAGCAATTGCCGAGTTCGCGCCCGGTGAGATTGTTGTCGATGAGCCGTCTGCGACGATGGTGCGCAAGGAGCATCTTGCCGTTTTCGGGGCCGTCTTGGAAGAAGTTCAGGCCGGAATAAAGCTTGATCCGAAGTTCTATCAATGCTGGCTCAATTTCGCGGCCGCCCCGATGCGGGGTCCAGATGCGACACTGTCGATGAAGGAGGCGCATCTGATTGCGCTTGCGGTTCATGCGCAGGTCACACAACTCAATCCGGTCGGTGTGCGTCAGCATGTGCGGGCAGCCTTGGAGCATGGAGCAAGTGCACGGGAAGTGCTCGATGTGTGCAAACAGATATCGAGCATGGGCATTCACGCCATGGTTTTTGGCCTGCCAATCATCAATAGCTTAACACGGGGAGGTGTTTGAGATGCGAGGTGTTGAGCGGCGTTATCACGCCGGAGATACAGAATGTATCGGATATTATGCGGCGGGAGACAGCGCCGCCAAAACCGGCGTTCTGTTGCTGCATGAAGCGCCGGGGCTTGGCCCCCATATGCGCAGACGCGCCGACATGCTGGCGAGCCTTGGCTATCACGCCTTCGCTGCGGATTTATACGGGGCAGGGCAATTGGTGAAAGAGCCTGCGCAGGCACGAGCCTTGGTGGGCGCATTGAAAGCGCAGCCCGGTCTGTTGCTCGCGCGTATCGAAGCCGGGTTGAAAGCCCTCTCTGACGCCGCCCGGTTGGATGTCGGGGCTATCGCTGTCGCTGGCTATTGTTTCGGTGGCTGGTGCGGGTTGGAACTGGCCCGGTCGGGTGTTCCTGTCAAAAGCGCAACCGTCTTTCATGGCGCACTGACGAGCGATCGAGGTGCGGCAGGCATCAAGACCTCCCTGATGGTTTGTGTCGGTGATGCCGACCCTTTTTCGCCGATGAGCCAAATACACGGCTTCCAGCAGGACATGAGCACCGCAGGTGTCGACTACCAACTGTGCCTCTTCGGGGGTGTTGGTCACGGGTTCACCGATCCAGATATTCATGAGGCTGGCCCCGGCTTTGGCTATGACGCCAAGGCTGACGCCTGCTCATGGGGCGCTTTCATTTCCCTTCTGGGTGGAACACCGGCTGCCTAGAGTTTGTCAAGGAAAAGCGGACTCCGATCTCCCTGAAAAGACAAACAAAAACAATAGGCTATAGCTGCAACATAGGATGCAACGGATGAAATTCGACGGCAAATTGGTACTCATAACGGGTGCCGCGACCGGTATTGGTCGCGCAACTGCACGAAGCCTTGGCCAGTTGGGTGCCCGGGTGGTTATCGTGGATATCAACGAGGACGGCGCGAAAGAAGCGGCCAAGTCGGTGCCCGGTGGCAAGGCGGTGGCCTTCCGCTGTAATCTCGCCAACGATCAGGAGGTCGCTGACTTGCAGCGACAGGTCGAAAGCAGCTGCGGTGTGGTCGATATCCTCATCAACAATGCCGCTAAGCCTCCAGTCACCGGCTCTATCTTGAATGTTGGTCTCGATCAGTTTCAAGCCGCATTTGATGTCAATGTGCTGGGCTATCTTCGCACCATCAAGGCTTTTTTGCCGGGAATGCTGGAGCGCAACGCGGGCCACATCGTCAACACCTCGTCTGCATTGGCGCTGCTTCCGGATCCACCGATCCGCTTCATGGGCCCCTATATCACCTCAAAGGGCGCCCAGCTTTCCCTGAGCTATGCCTATGCGCATGCCCTAAGCGGAACCGGTGTCGGTATCTCGGTTTTCTGCCCCGGTATTACGGCAACCGCCGAGATGCCGGGCGGTGTCCCGCCGAGCCCACCGCCGGGAATGCCTGCACCAGAAGAATTTTCCATCGGTGTTCCGACGCGACGCACTGTGCGTGTGCCGGCAGAACATGCTGCAAAGGTCTTGATTGAAGGCCTTGAGCGGGATGCCTTCCTGATCTGCTCGCAGTCCAATTATCAGCCAGACCTCATCGCATTCGCATCGGCCGGTTATGATCCAGCTTCGATTGTTGGAGAGGCACTGGGCGAGGCAAAACGAAGCTTGGGGGCATAAGGCGATGGGACGCATAAAATATTTGCGAATGGAGGATCTCCAGCCCGAGCATCGCAACATCCCGCGCATGACGTCGAATATTACGCGGGCGGTTGCGCATAGTCCTGTTCTGGCGAATCTTGTTGCAGCAAGGGGAATGTATTTCCGCCATCAAAGCGGGTTGAACCCACGCCTGCGCGAACTGGCAATCTTGCAAGTCGGCTACAGCACCCGCTCTGCCTATGAATGGGCGCATCACATCGATGTGGCGCTGTCCTTTGGGGTGAGCCGGGATGATATCCGGGCGATCGGCGTGGAGAGCGAAGGTGGCGAGACCCATCTGGAGCCGCTGGCGCGGGTCGTGCTGGCGGCAACAAGAGAGCTCACAGATCACATCACGCTCTCCGGGGAGCGTTTCGATCAACTCGCGCAAGCCCTCAGCAGCGAGCACCTTGTGGATCTGCTGGTCACCATCGGCGAATATATCGGTCTCGTTCGCGTCATGGCGGCCATCGAGATTGATCTGGAGCCAGAATATATCCCGTTCCTGCAGGAGTTTCCACTCCCCGGGACGGGAAGACTTTGATTGCCGGTCAACGGTGAATGCTCAATCCCAGAACCGGTACAAACAGGAGTGCTTAAGACATGAAACTACTGAGTTTTGAAATCCAGAACCGTAAAAGCTTCGGCGCTGTCATTGATGACGGCGTTATCGATCTTGGGCGCAAGTTTGAAGGGCGCTATGCAGATCTTCTGGCGGTCCTTGAAGCAGATGCCCTCCGTGAAGTTGAAGCTGCATGTGTCGGGGTAAAGCCGGACTATGCGTTAACGGATATTACGTTTCTTCCGGTCATCCCCAACCCGCCGAAAATCATCTGTATTGGCGTGAATTATGAGGCGCACCGCTCTGAAATTGGCAGAGACCCCAGCAAGAAGCCGATGGTTTTTGCGCGGTTCCCAGCCAGCCAGATTGGCCACATGCAGCCTTTGGTGGCTCCGCCCGAGTCCCATACATTTGACTATGAAGGGGAGATCGCAATCATCATCGGCAAACCCGGCCGCCGGATCTCGCAAGCCGATTCTTGGAGCCATATTGCCGGCTATGCGCCTTATAATGACGGCAGTATTCGCGAATGGCAGGGGCACACCGGGCAATGGACGCCGGGCAAGAACTGGTATCAAACGGGTGGTTTTGGCCCCTGGATGTCAACGCGCGGCGAAATTCCTGACAACGCGCCGCTGCATCTCAAGACCCGCGTCAACGGACAAGAAGTCCAAAGTGCGGACGCCAGCCAGATGATTTTCTCTATTCCGGAAATTATCGAGTATTGCTCGATCTTTACCCCGTTGGAAGCGGGCGATGTGATCGTTACGGGAACGCCCGGTGGCGTCGGCGTTCGCCGCAACCCGCAACTGTTCCTTAAGGATGGAGACATTGTTGAAGTTGAGATCTCCGAAATTGGCATCTTGCGTAATTCGATCAAGGCAGAGCAGCTATAAAAATCCTATGAGGACAATGATCGGATACGGCTTTATGGCCGTGTTCGATGCCTCCTGAGCAAGGCTTATCTGTTTTCTATTATAGCGTTGTGCACCATCGAGAGTGCCAACGCTATAATGCTTTATAGTCGTTGCATATTTTCCATTTGATCCGATCCATATGTAAAGCCAGATCCAATGAAATTGAGGCCATTTAGCATCCAGATCGGTGACGCTGAACGGCCTCAAGAAGGCTGCCGATGGAAATTTTACCTTTGCGCCGCCATCCCAATCATGTCTGTCTGCTGACCCAAAGTGGGAAGCAATTCTGAGATACGGTCAAGGTCTTGCGGGCTATTGGCGATCCCCAAAATGTAACGGTCGGGCCGAATGATAATGGCCATCGCGCCAATCTCAGCCAAATAGTCTCCGCCCTCATCAGCAAGGCAGACCAAGCCGACGTCATGCCATCGCCTGCGCGTGTCTTGCGATACCTTGTCCAGCACATCCTGCGCCCCAAGAACCACGAAAGCATTGCCGACTACGTCATCTAGCGGGCGACCGGACGTGAGGATCGGTTGCCGCGAAATCATGCCTGCCGGGAGCGGTTCTGATCCGTGCAATCCCTCACCAAGTTGCGCGTTGATTGAGGTGATAAACCGTCCACCCTTGGCCAGATTCTCATCTCTCTCTCGCGCCAGTTCAGGGTCAACTGTCTGAATGATGCTGCCGATCTGAATGGCATTCTCGATATATTTGCGAACGTGTGGTGCTCGTTCCTGTTCATACGTATCGAGGAGCTCCTCCGATGCGGTGCCTTTGATCACGCTGGCGAGCTTCCAGGCGAGGTTGGAACTGTCCCTGATGCCAGCACAAAGCCCCTGACCAAGGAAAGGTGGTGTCTGGTGCGCGGCATCTCCGGCAAGAAGCACGCGATCCACCCGCCATGGCTTGGCCATGACAGCGTGGAAGAAATAGGTCACCGCACGCTCGATCTCGCCATCATCGGGCGTCAGCCAGGGAGAAAGGAGCCCCCAAATACCCTCAGGTGTCAGAAGCTGTTCAAGATCATCCCCGGGCATCACCATAAACTCCCACCGGCGTCGGTTCTTGACGCAACGCATGAAGGTCGTGGGGCGCACCGGGTTGCAAAATTGAACCGTACCGTCCGTCAGGCCGTCAACATCCCGGTTCATCAGCAGATCGACCACGATCCAACGTTCATGGCTTCCGAGATCCTCAAGCTGGCTCGAGATCATGCCACGAACAGGCGATCGTCCGCCGTCACATCCAACAAGGTAACGGCCTTTGATTGATGCGGTTTCACCAGTCTTGCGCGTGCGGTATTGTGCGACAACGCCGTCTTCGCCCTGTTCCAGTGAAACGACTTCACAGCCGGATAATACCTTTGCTTGCGGGAAGCGATTGAGGCCCTCCCGCAACACCGTTTCCAGTGCGGGTTGGTGAAAGCGATAACTTCCATGCCAGTTCTGCGGCCCCATTTCGGCGGGACGCGGCCAGTGCAGGATGACTTCGTGCTGTGCGTTGATAAAGGTCATGCCGGGATTGACGTGTGTGTCGGGCTTGATCTTGTCTGCAAGCCCGAGTGTTTGAAACACCCGCATCACCTCCCCATCAAAATGGGTCGCGCGCGGCAGCGTAAACATCGTTTCATCGGCCTCAACGATGCATACCGTCAGGTCCATGCTGCACAGCAGGTTTGCCAAGGTGGCACCTGTTGGACCCAACCCCACAATGACGACATCAACTGACCCTACCATAATCTCTCCTCTCCAGTTCTGCGGCCGATATGATTCCGGCGTTTTGCATGTCTTCCCTGTCATGGTCTGCCACCGTTTTGGGTGTCAGTGAATTGTCTATCTCCGTCATGATCGCCGCCAGTTCCGGCCCAGCCGTTGGATTGTTCAAGTCCAGACAGCATTGCTCAATGTGCATCGCCAGGCTTTCACGGATGATACCGCGCGCGAGACGGCGAAATTTTCCTCGTGCCAAATCAAGATCGAAGGGTTTGGCGGGGTCGCCGAGGGCGTCCGATATGGCAATTGAAGCAATAATCCTCTCATTGATGAAAAGATCGATGCTCGCGGGGTAATTCTGAGGGCATTGGTGCGCCAGTTCAGGATCGGCAACAACCTCCACCTTTTTTGCAAACTCCACCACCGCTGGGTCAGCCACGGCATCGGTTCGCTCGATGTCGAGCAATTTATCCGGCCAAAATGCCGCCAGAGCGAGATTGTAGCTGCAACTGGTAATGCGAGAAAGGCGGCTCAAACTGACATCATGGTGGCCGATCATGCCAGCATGCACGGGTGGGGCTTTCACAACGACCTTGCTCACAGTGTCAAGCGGAACCCCCTGTTTCAGAAGCATTTGAAAGCCGTCGATGGCGGCTATGGCGTGCTTGGCTGCGCAATAAGGTTTGATACTGGTGCCCAGGACGGCCGCCTGACCTTCAAAGACATTCAGGAGAATATCTTTCTCCAATGTTACGCCGTGGCTTCGGGCGGGCCACTCTCCATCCATGAAGCTTCTATCGCCATTGAAGCCTTTCGAGGCACTGAGGGCGGCGATGCAGCCCGTTCTTGCGGCAAGGCCCGCGAGCAACCAACGCGCAGAGGTTCCCGCGCCGCCAACCACCCCGCCACTCACGCTGCCTCCCGGCCTTCCACTCGACGTGGAAAGCGCAATGGCCAGTGCATGCGATGTTCTTTCCCAATCCAAGCCCAAAAGCTTTGCGGTGACTGCGGCTGTTGTGACCGGTGCGAGCAGATAGGTGGGCCAGATGCCCTTGTGTAAGATATCAGGACCGGACACCGCGTCGCCAAGGCGGGTCATGATCTCATATCCCGCGTGGAGTGCATCGATAAACAGAATGGTGTCGGCACGATCCGCCAGATCGGCCATCAAAGACAAAGCCGTCATAACCACAATCGCGCCCGGCGTTGTGCATGAGGGCATATGCACATCGTCCACCTCGCTCAGCCGTGCGGTGGCGACCCTCAGTGCAATCGTGTCCAATGTTGAGCGCGTCAGTGGTGCCAATGATTGGGATTTCTCATCTCTGAGCCGTGAAAGACGATGGCCTTCTCGTGTCGCACGCCCCGCAATCCATGCACCGATAGTGTCGAGGACGTGGATAGACAGGCCCTGCGAAACAAGGGGATCTTGCCGAAAGGGTGCTCCTGAAGCGATCCGTTTGGAAACGTCGTCAATCAACGTGGTCATCGATCGGTTCCCTTTGCGTGTTCTTGAAGAGTTTGGCTTGGCTGCCATCTGCTTACGGATGCTGCTGCGTCCGGCATTGAGGCCAGATTGATTTTATGACGGCGGAAAAACATGGACTCCCCCCAGAGTGAGATCGCGACGTGTCAGCGACGCTAAAAGGTTTTGCATGCCTCTTTGAAAATGTCAATTAATCTAATATTGTGAGATTTATCTGATTTTTCGAGAGACTTTCATTCCTAAGGAGAAAACGACACATGCATATGAGGCCACACCTGAATGAGATCGACATAATTCTGATGTGCGAGGCAGCCCGCAGATGTGCCGAAGCAAACAGTTGGAGTGTCACGATTGCCATTGTTGACGAAGGCGGCGCTCTTCTTCGTCTTGAACGAATGGATGGCACCGGCTCTGCCACCAGCGAAATCGCCATTGGAAAAGCGAAAATGGCGGCAATTTCCCGGCGAAAATCAAAGGATATGGAGGAAAGAATCGCAGAAAGACCCGTTTTTCTCAAACTTTCATACGGATTGCCGATTCAGGGCGGGCTGCCGATCATGGTTGAAAAATGGTGCTTGGGCGGAATCGGTGTGTCTGGGGTTCAGTCCCATCAGGATGAAAGCATTGCCCAGGCTGCCTTGGACGCGCTTTTATCGAACGCCGAGACCATCTCTGCGATTTTGCCGGCGAAGGCGCTATAACGATATTGACGTCAATCTCAATTTGTGAGATTGATATGGTATTCGATATTGGGAATATCGTTCTGTTATCAAAAATGAGTTTCAGGGAGGTAGGAATGCAACAGGTTTCCATCAGCCATGTCGGGCTTTTCGTTCACGATCTCGCGCTCATGCGTGAATATTACATCAATGTGCTCGGGTTTATCGTCACAGATGAAGTGCCGGGCAGAATGTGCTTCTTGAGCCGCAACATCGAGGAACATCACCAGGTTGCGCTATTTGCTGGCCGGACAGCTGACACCCCGCAGGTGCAGCAGCTTTCGTTCAAGTTGGACACGCTTGAAGAAGTGCGTGAAGTCCATCGTCGTCTTGTTGATGCTGGCACTAAGGAGATGCGCTGCGTGAGCCACGGCATTGCCTGGTCAATCTATTTCCCTGATCCTGAGGGCAACCGGCTGGAATATTTCACCGACACGGAATGGTATGTCAAACAGCCTTGCGCCGATCCGGTCGATTTCACCCTTCCGGCCGATGAGATTTATCGCATATCCGAGGCAACCAATCGTGCGCATGAAGACTTCCAGCCGTTGCACGAATGGCGCGATCGTTTCAACGAAAAGCTGAAGCAGAAGATCTTGGAAACCCAGTAACGCTTCGGCGCAAAGTGCCGGATCGGCAATCGTGCGCGCGTTGACGAGGCACTGGATTCTGTCCGGCTCAGATTGAGCCGGACAGAGTCTAGGAAGCCGGGTTCCATTTTATCCTCGATAAACTCTAGCTTAGAGATCATCTTCATGAAACTTGCATTTTTCGATTCCTACAAACTTGGCGTCGTGCGAGGTGACGTCATCATCGACGTTTCGTCCGCAGTCGAGACAATTGCGCATGTGGGGCCACACGACCTCATGCAAGGATTGATCGAGCGGTTTGATGAGTTTCGCAGCGCGTTGGAAGCCGCTGCAGACGCTGGTGAGCCGATCAGCTTGGCATCGGTTGCGCTGCGAGCGCCTCTGCCGAAGCCCAGCAATATCGTCTGCATGGCCGTGAACTACATGGAGGACGGAACACTTGCGGAGCCGCCCGCCATCAATGCGTTCCACAAGGCACCAACGGCTGTCATTGGGCCGGGCGGAACCATGGTCCTGCCTGACATTCCCGCAAGGACCTTTGAAGGGGAAGCTGAGATGGCCTTGGTGATCGGCAAGCGTGCGCATCAGGTTTCTGCTGAAAACTGGCGCGACTATGTTTTCGGTTACGTGAATTTCATCGATGGTTCGGCGCGTGGCACCCTCCCTGAAAAGAACAATTATTTTCAGATGAAATCGCGTGACACGTTTGCCCCGATTGGTCCCTGGATAGTCACCGCCGATGAAATCCCGGATCCGCAATCCTTGCAGGTTCGCCTTTGGGTCAATGGCACGCTCAAGCAGGATTTCAACACCGATGACATGGCGCACAAGATCCCGCGTTGCATTGAGTGGCTAAGCCATATCCAGGTTTTGGAGCCGGGCGATGTTGTGGCCACAGGCACAAATCACCGGGGTCTCAATGCACTTCAGGATGGAGATAGCGTAGAGTTGGAAATCGAAGGTCTTGGCCGGCTTGCGATCAATGTGCGCGATGACCTGAAGAGAACCTGGCCACGCGACACACGTGTTGAGCTTATGGCCAAAGGCGTGAAGGGCCCAGCCGTTCAACTGACAGGCAAACACGCGCCCGTCAGCCCATGATTTGATCAGGGGAGGGAGGTGGGGCACCTTGCACACCTTCCCTTCGGTGATTAGCGTGCATTTTTTTGGTCGAGTCTCTCTGCGTGGGATAGGTGCGTCGCAACGGTGCGATGACCCTCACGGATCGGCGCAAACAACTCTACACGCGAGCCTGCATGTCAAGCCTAACGAAAATGCTCCTGATCCTTGATCTGTTTTCGGTTGATAAGCCGATTTGGTCAGCTGACGAGATCATCCAATATTGCGGGCATTCGCGTCCCACCGGCTATCGCTATGTCAAGGAACTCTGCGACGCTGGTTTGTTGCGCCGCGCAGAGGGTGGCTATTCTCTTGGTCCGCGCGTGATTGAACTCGATTACTATATCCGCCAATGCGACCCGCTGTTGATCGCATGTCGGCCAGTTATGGTGCGGGTGGCGCAGGAATCGGGCTGCGATGTGCTGCTGGCCAGCATGTATGGTACGAAGATAATGGCGGTTCACCAGGAGTTGGCGCACGAAACAGGTCAAATCGCATTCGGTCGAGGACGGCCGATGCCGCTGTTTCGCGGCGGCGGATCCAAGGTCCTGCTGGCGTCGATGACAGCTTCGCAGCTCAAGAAGCTCTATGATCGTTATGGAGCGGAAATAGCCGAGGCGGGGCTTGGAGCCACATGGGCAGATTTTCGCAAGCAGATGCTGAAATATCGAAATGACGGCCATGTTGTCTCGATTGGTGAGCTTGACCCGAATGCTGCTGGTGTCGCGATTCCGATCCCTGTCGGTGACGCACTCGACCCGGCGGCCCTGGTGATTTTAACAACGCGCTCGCGCTTTGATCTTATGGAAAAAGCACTGCTGGTCGATATGGCGATGAATGCGGCCCGGCAGATCGAAACATCGATGCGCGGCAACCGTGAAGTTCAGGCGAAAGCCCTCCTGCTCTCGTGACACTCAGGAAATACGCGCATGCGTTTGACCGATCTACAATTGGAAGACATGTCACCGGCACAGAAAAATGTGGCCGAGGAAGCTAAATCTGGCCGACGCGGTCACATTCCAGCACCGCTCAGGGCGTGGATCCACAGCCCCGAATTGGGCGCAAGGGCGCAACGCCTCGGCGAATTCGTGCGCTATAACACAGAGCTTGGTGCTGATCTGTCCGAACTTGCGATTCTTGTGGTTGCGCGCGACTGGGGCGCCGTTTTCGAGTGGGATGCGCATAAGCGGGAAGCGTTGAAAGCGGGCATAGAGCCGCATGTCATTGAGGCAATCCGAACACGCACCAGTCCCGCCTTTCCAAGCAACAAAGCCCGCATCGTCTATTGTTATACAAAGACATTATTGGAGACCCGCTTCATCCCAAGCCCGCTTCATGACGAGGCTGTGACTGTTCTGGGGCAAGCGGGCCTAGCAGAACTCGTGGGTGTGGTTGGCTACTACACGTTTGTTGCTATGACCCTCAATGCCTTTGAGATCGGGGTAGAAGAGGGCTCTGGGGATTTGGGGGTGAGCTGATCCTTGCACTGCTTGTCGGTGAGGTCAGTTTTTGTTTTTCGTTCTACCGCGCAACAGCCGTCGAACCGGGAAAAACTCAATGCCGGTGCGCTCTGAGAACAGGCCCCAGATACCGCGTGGTGCAAACAGCATTGTTAAAATTGCCAGTGCGCCCAGCAATAACAGATACCATGAGCCAAAATCTGACAGAAGATTTTGCAGGAAAAACAAAATGATCACGCCAACGATGGGCCCTTCGATGGTGCCGATTCCACCCACCACGACGATAAACAGTACATAGGCTGTCCAATCTGTGAGTGAAAAGGCGGCATCGGGTGAAATTCGGGCTTTCTGAAGATAGATCAGTGCGCCAGTCATGCCGGTCAGGGCTGCTGTGAGAAGATAAATCGTCAATTTCAGACGAAGGGCATCCACGCCGAGTGCCGTTGCCGCTGTTTCATTGTCGCGCACAGCAGCAAGGCCCAGTCCTTGCTTGCTGCGCAACAGCCGATAGACGAAAACGATGGTGAAACCCGTCAACAACAATGCGAGCCAATAGGCCAGTGAATCCAGCGCAACAGCCGGTTTCATGCCGAACAATGCGCTGATGGTGGAAACGCCAAACATCTCGCGGGTCGCCTCGCGTGGCAGCGACGCCCCGGTGCCGCCGCCCAGCGTTTTCCATTGGGCAAACACCAGCCGCCCGACTTCTGCAATCACCCAGGTGCCGATGGCGAAATAGGAGCCGTGGAGACGGAAGGTGAAGAGGGCGGTGGGCAGTGCCACGATCGTGGCAAAGACGCCCGCCAGCGGAATGGCAATCAGCGGATTGACGCCAAGCAGAATGACCATTGCAAAAAGCGCATAGGCCCCACAACCGACAAACAGTTGTTGGCCGACCGAAATCAATCCGGCATATCCGGCAAGCAGGTTCCAGCTCTGTGCCAATGTCAGCATCGTCAGGATGTAAAACAGATTTTGCACTGTGCCACGCGACACGAAAAACGGAGCGAAGGCCAGCACTGCAAAGACCAGTATGAGTCCTATCGTAAAGGCTGAAGATAGCCGTGTTCGTGTTTGAATGCGCCAGCCGGTTGGTGGATTCTCTTGGGTTGGGACGATGTTGGTGGATGTCATCTGCTGATCCTCAATCATTGGCGCGGGGAAACAAGCCGCGTGGCCTGACCAGAAGCACGATCAAGAAGGCGATATGGCCTGCCAAAATCTGCCATTCGGGATTGATGGCTGCACCGAGCGTTTGAGCGATACCCAAAACAACACCGCCCGCCAGTGTGCCCCACAGTGATCCGAGTCCGCCAATGATGACCGCCTCGAAGGCATAGATCAGCCGCGATGGCCCAGCGGTGGGGTCGAAATTGGCGCGGGTGCTGAGATAAAGAGCCGCGATTGTGACCACAACCATGGCAAGCCCTGTTGCCATGGCAAAGATACGGTGCGGCCGCACGCCCATCATGCCAGCTGTCACCGGATCATCGGATGTGGCCCGAAATGCCCGACCAAGCGAGGTACGATAGATCAACTGGTTGAGCGCGATAATGACGATGATCGCCGATCCGAACGTCAAAAGCGGCATGATACCGATGTTCAGTCCCGCCAAAGGCAGCGATGCGGTTTCCAAAACGCCTGTCGAAAGACGACGACTATCGGCGGTGAAGCCTTCCAGAAGGCCATTTTGGATCACGATGGAGAGGCCGAACGTGACCAGCAGTGGCGGCAGGATATCCTTGCCGAGTGTGCGGTTCAAAAGATAGGTCTGCAACAGCCAGCCAAGCCCAAACATCAGCGGGATGGCAATCAGGGCTGCAAGAAACGGGTTGATCCCGAAGGTATTGGCGAGCATCAGGATCAGGAAAGAGGCGAGGACAATCAGGTCGCCATGCGCAAGATTGACCAGTCGCATAATGCCGAAGACCAGACTGAGACCTGCGGCAAACAGCGCGTAGAGGCCGCCCAGCAGCGCGCCTTGCAGAATGGTATCAAGCCAGTTCATGGGATTCGGCTCCGAAATACGCGGCATGAATGTCGTTGCGATCGAGATCGGACGGGCGGCCCGTCAGTGTGATGCGGCCCTCCATCATGCAATAGACGCGATCTGCCTGTTTCAGCGCCTGACCAATATCTTGCTCGACAATGATGATAGCAGCACCTGCGGCGCGGATGCGTGGGAATGCGGCATAGATATCCTTGATCACCACCGGGGCAAGGCCAAGGCTCAGCTCATCGCACAACAGGACCTCGGGATTGGACATCAGCGCCCGGCCAATCGCAACCATTTGCTGTTGACCACCGGAAAGCGCTGTCGCAGGTCTGTGGCGGCGTTCCTGCAATATCGGGAAAAGCTCGTAAATACTGGCAAGCGACCATGGGCCATTGACCGTGCGGCCATATTGGCCGATCAGCAAATTTTCCTCGACGGTGAGCGAGGGGAAAAGCTTGCGCCCTTCCGGCACCAGCGCAATGCCACGGGCCATCACATCGGGTGCCGCCAATGCACCGATGGACACGCCTTGGTGCAGGATGGCGTCTGGCTCAGACGCCAGCACCCCGACAATGGCACGCATCAAGGTGGACTTTCCAGCGCCATTGGCCCCAATCACCGCAATCATTTCTCCGGCGTCCAGCCTGAGATCGACGCCGAACAGAGCCTGAAAGTCGCCGTAGAATGCCGTGAGGCCGCGTGTTTCGAGCAGACTGGTCATCATACCTCCAGACCCAGATAGATTTCGCGAACCTCTCGCGAGGCCATGATCGCCTGCGGTTCGCCAATGCCCAGCACCCGGCCGAAGTTCAGCACAAGGATGCGCTCCACGACGGCTGTCAGCGCGTGCAGCACATGTTCTATCCAGATGACTGCGACGCCACGCTGGTGAACGCTCCTTATGGTGGCGACGAGTTGACGACATTCGCCTTCCGTCAATCCACCCGCTATCTCGTCAAGAAGCAGCAGTTTTGGCTTTGTGGCCAGTGCGCGGGCCAGCTCCAGCCGCTTGCGCTCCAGAAGGCCCAGTGAGCCTGCAAGTGCATTGGCTTTGGCAATCAAACCGGTTTCAACAAGAATGTCGGCACAGAAATCGGTCATCTCTGCCTCACTGGACTGCGCGCCAAAGGCCCCGGCAACCAAGAGGTTTTCAAAGACGGTGAGCCGCTCAAAGGGCTGGGGGATCTGGAAAGTTCGTCCCATTCCGGCAAAACAACGCTGCATGGGCGGCATGGTCGTCACGTCGCGGCCATCAAACCGGATTGTTCCAGACGCGACCGAAAGATTGCCACTGATCAGATTGAACAAGGTGGATTTGCCCGCGCCATTCGGTCCAATAACCCCCAGTGCCTCGCCCTCTTGCACGGCAAAATCAATGTTGTCAGCAACCACAATGGCACCAAACGATTTCGATACGCCACTCAGTTCAAGGATTGGCATTCAAAGGCTCCTGTTGAAAACGCACCCGCTCCGCAGTGTGGGAGCGGGACGTTTGCGCTCACGCGAGAGGTTCGAGCTTGCCGCCCAGCGGCACAGACGGAATGAGGCCGTTTTCGACCACCACAAGGTCATAGCCGCCGCCGGTCTTGAGCCGCCATTGACCCCCGACCAGCGGGGTCTTGGCCACATTCTTGCTGGCAAACGGCGGCAGCTTGTCGCTGCCCCAGGCAATGGGGCCGACCAGTGTGTCGAGCTTGGTTTCACCAATCGCTTTGGCTACAGAGTTGGCGTCGCTCACATCCTCGGCCCGCTTCATCACATCGACGGCGAGTTCGAAAAGCGCATGGGCAAAGCCGATAGGCTGCGTCCAGGGACGCCCTGTTGCCTTGGTGAAGGCCGCCGCGACCTGGGCCGACGTTTGGCCGGTGAGCGAGGATTTAAACGGATGCGTTGGTGTCCACCAGACTTCCGTGGAGAGGTTGTGACCGGCATTGCCGAGCGCTTCCACGGCTTGCGGAAACAGCAGCGCTTTGCCGATGGAGGCGATCTTCGGCTTCAATCCCTGCTGTTTGGCCTGATTCCAGAATGTGGTGAGATCCGGCGGGATCATCACTCCGGTCAGAATATCGGTGTTCTTCTGCTTGAAGGCGTTGATCTGGGCAGAAAAATCATCCGTCAGATTCTGGTAGCGCCCGGTGTCCGTCAGTGAATAGCCAAGCTTTTCAAGAACCGGCGGGAAGCCGACAACCTTGTCGCCCCAGGCATTGCCATCGCCATCATTGGGAAACAGGCCGCCGACCTTTTTGTCGGTCGCAAGCTGGCTCCACATGCCGGTGTAAACCGCGATGATATCTTCCAGCCCCCAAAAGAAGTGGTAGGCATAATTAAACGGCTTCCAGCTTGCAGGATCGGAGGGATTGCCTTGCTGACCGATGAACCAGGATTGCCAGGGTGCGACAGTGGAAATACACGCCACACCTTCCCCCTCGCAGGTGGTTGAGACAGGATTGGTCGTTTCGGGCGTCGAGGAGACCAGCATCAAATTGACCTCGTCATCGACGATCAATTCCTTGGCCACTTGAGCGGCCCGGTTGGGGTTTGACTGGCTGTCCTTGACGATGACCTGATAGTTGAGGCCCATGGCTTTGGTTGCTGTCATAAACGCATCGATGACAAACTTGTCGGCTTCGCCGAAGCCCGCGAGTGGGCCAGTCTGGGGGCTGACATAGCCAAGTTTGATGGCCACATCCTTGGCAATCGCTGGCGCGGCCAAGCCCGAGGTTGCAAGCACAGCGCCACTGACGGCGGTTGTCTTGATAAAATCACGTCTGGTGAATATCGGTCGTCCCATTGCCATGCGCCTCCCCGCGCGTTGAGCTCTGTCTGAATGCGGTAGCCGTCGGCAGCAAAGCCCGCATCCGCCGACCGTTAATGCCACACACCCGTCTTTCATCTCTGGAATCTGGTCAAAAGTGCATTGATCGCTGTTGAGCGACCCTGCGCATCACGCACACGCACTTTTCGAAATAGGTCTCCTCCCCCAATTCCCGTCTTCCCAGGTCAAAAGCTAACAGCCAGAAACCACATAATTGATCTGAATCGTCGTGGTAAATATGTCATCAGGTTATGAACTGGCATTCGAATGGCACCGATCATCTCGGTGCCATTGCTGGCTTAGAGCGCCAAAATCTGCCGCAGCACACGGCGCAAGTCGTCCGCCGGTGTGCCGCTTGCTGCCGTGCTGCGCCAGCACACATGGTGGTCTGGCCGAACAAGAACGCAGCCGGTGTCGCGGATCTCGCTCAACCGCGCCCAGTCGCCGGTGGGATCGACATAGGTTTGGCGCGGGCCGATCATATGCGCGTTGATCTCCATGCCCAGTTCGCTGCCCACCGCTGCGGCGGCGTCAATCCAGGCTTTTCCACCCAGGCCCGTCAGCAGCGTGAATTTGCCATGGCCGCAGAGATCGAGAGTTGATACTTCGGCACCTCCGACATGTTTGTAGAGCCAGGCATGCGGTAGGCGTGCACCCGGCCAAGTGGTTGGCTGGTGATGCAGGTCGGCATCCAGCAGGAAGTCGGGTTCGATCTGCCCGTCGGTGACGATGGCATCGGACCGATAACGCTGGTTCATTTCGATGCCATGCGCGTCAAACTCATATTTCTTGAAGGCGATTGCCTTGCGGATGGCCTCGCGTTGCTGTTCGGCAGCCTCGGTTCCATCCGTGCGGGCTTCAAGATTTTTCTGCATCTGCTCTGGATCGACGCCTTCGCTCATGCCAAGTGCTGCGAAAATCGGCCCGGTTTCGCCAATCGACTGGTTGGCGCGGCTGACGATCTGCTTGGCGATTGGGGCGCGTTCGACGTTGAAGCTTTCCAGCAGGCCCTCGCCAGCCTGACCCTTCAGAACCATGGCAAGCTTCCAGGCAAGGTTGAAGGAATCCTGAATCGAGGTGTTTGAGCCGAGGCCATTGGAGGGCGGATGCCTGTGGATGGCATCGCCAACGCAGAACACGCGGCCATTGGAGGTGCGGGTGGCATAATAATTGTTCACGGTCCAGGTGTTGGCCGCCAACAGTTCAATTTCCAAATCAGGATCGCCGATCAGCTGCCGCGCCACGCCGGTGGCAAGCTCCTCTGTCACTTCCGGTTCGGGCCCGTTGATGTCATAGCCCCAGACGATGAGCCATTCATTCCAAGGGCGCACCATGCGCACCAGCCCCATGCCAATGCCGCCGACATCGGCACCCGGCTGCATGACCCAGTAGAGAACCGAAGGACGATGCGCGACATATTTGGTGAGGTCGGCCTTGAACAGGATGTTCATCGAGCCGCCGACACCCATTTTGCCTTCAAACGGCAGGTCAGCATGCTCGGCCACCAGCGACTTTGCGCCATCGGCACCGATCAGATATTTCGACTGGATGGTCAGTTCATGTCCCGAAAGCCGATCCTTGCAGGTGGTCAACACGCCTTCGGCATTTTGTTCGTGGCGCAGATATTCGGTGGACATGCGCGCTTGAGTGCCGCGAGAGCAGGCTGCCTTGAACAGCAAAGGCTCCATGAAAGTTTGCGGCAAGTCATTCATCTTCGTCGGAGATGACATCAGATGTTCAGCTTTGCTCAGGGGATGATTGCCCCAAGCTTTCAGGCGGCCAATTTCTTCACCCGCCAGACTTTCGCAGAAAATGTTTTCGCCCATCAGTTCCTGATGCGTCGCAAACAAGTAGGCCTCGTCCTCCACATCACGGCCAAGATCGCGCAGCACTTCCATGGCACGCTGGTTGGTAATGTGAGCGCGTGGTGAATTGGCCAACCAGCGATAGCGGTTGACGACCATATTGTTGATCCCGTAGGTCGACAGCAGGGCTGCCGCTGCCGAGCCTGCCGGTCCAGTGCCGATAATCAGCACATCCGTTGTAATGTCTGCCATTTGTCAATTTCCTCCCTCTTCAACTCTGTCAGGCGACCGGCGGCTCTCCGGTCCATGCCGCTTGCAAAAGCCGCCTTATCGCGTCCCGCTCCACAGGACGTGGATTCCAGTATGGATTTTGCGCCGCAAGATCGGCTGCCCGATCAAGGTCGCTCTCCTTCAATCCAAGGTCTTTCAGAGCCATCGGAGCATGCGATGTGCGGGCAAAGTCATAAAGCTCGGCTCCTGGCTCTTGCCCCCCGAACAGCTCAGCCAATGGGCGCAATTCACCCTGCGCGGCAACGCTGTTGTAGGCGATTGCATGCGGCAAGATCACAGCGTGCGTTTCAGCATGCGGCAAATCAAAGCTACCACCCAGCGTGTGGCAGAGCTTGTGGTGCAGTGCCATGCCGACCTGACCCAGCACCGTTCCGCACAACCATGCGCCATAGAGCGTTTCACCACGCGCCTTGAGATCGGACGGATCTTTTAGAACACGGGGCAGGGCATCGCGAAAGGCGCGCAGCCCTTCAAGCGCCATCAGCGTGGTCAAGGGGGTACGGTTTTGCGCATAAAGGCCTTCGGCAGCATGGGCCATCGCATTCAACGCGCTGGTCACGGTCATGCCAACGGGCAGGCTGCGCACCAGTTCTGCATCATAGAGAATAACTTCGGGCTGAACCTTGGCGCTGGTCAATGTGGTTTTAACGCCATTTTCCGTCTGTCCGAGAATGGCGGTTGCTTCACTGCCCGCATAGGTCGTTGGAACAACGATTTGTGGCAGATCACTGCGCAAAGCAATGGCCTTGCCAAGGCCGGTTGTGGAGCCGCCGCCAATGGCGACCAGACAATCGGCGCCAATGTCGCGGGCATAAGCCGTTGCTTCCTCCGATATGTCCACAGGTGTATGCATTCGGGCGCGGGTAAAAATGCCTGCTGCGTGGTCGCCACACCGGGCCGCGAACTCTTCCGCGACATGCGCCTGTTCCGGCGTTGTCAGGATCAGCGCACGATGACATTCCAACCGTGTGATTTCTGCGACCAGATCGTGACGCACACCAACGCCGAAACGCACACGCAATGCCGGCCAGGTCGACGCAAACTCTTCGCGGAAATATGACATGGGGCTCCTCCTGCCGACTGTCTGGCTCCTATGAAGGCGACAATAGATCAGTGAAAGGCGGATATTGATCGGAAGGTGGCGATATAATATAATCTTTTGTTATGAAGATAGACAGTGAGCATCTCGAAATCCTGGCGGTCATCGTTGAAAAGGGCGGACTGACGGAGGGCGCTGAAGCGCTTGGGAAATCGCAGCCATCAGTGTCGCGCACCATGGCGCTTTTGGAGGAGCGGATCGGCACGCCGCTGTTTGAGGCCGGGCGTCGGCCTCTGCGCCCGACGGAGCTTGGCAATCAGCTGGCGCGGCTCGGGGCCAAAATCAGAACTCAAAACCTTGAGGCCAGCCGTCTGGTGCAGCGCTATCGTCAGGGGCAGGCGGGCCGATTGCGTCTGGGCGGAACGCCAATTTTCTTCGATGGCGTGGTTGCCGGAATGGTGGCGGAATTTCAAAACCGCCATTCCGATGTGCAAATCACCCAGACCTATGGCTATTTCGAGGATCTTTCTGCCGGCCTGCGCAGCGGTGCGCTTGATCTCGCTATCCTTCCGATGCACGCCAATATGATCCCGGCTGACATGCAGTTCACACCCTTATTGGCTGGCCGCAACGTTATTGTTGGCAGTGCCACACACCCCTTGGCGCGGCGCGGTGCGATCACGCTGGCGGACATCGAACCCTATTCCTGGATTGCGCCGCCGCCCGACAGCCCGCTGTTTCGCGATTTGCAACGATCTTTGAAATCAATCGGGCTCGATGATTTCAAAGTGAGTTTTTCAGGAGGAACGCTGGCGTCTATTTTCAGCGTCGTGCTGGGGTCCGATTCTCTGACGGTGCTGCCCTATTCGGTTGTCTTTACCCACCAACGGGTTATCCCTCTCCAGGCGCTGCCGCTGCGCATTGAGCATCCTGATCGCCAACTGGGATTGCTGACAGCCACGGAGCGGATGCCGCCGCCAGCGCTGGAGCGGTTTGTCGCGTTTGTGACCGAGAAGTTCAAACATCTCAGCACCCGCATGGAGCATGAGCAGCAAGTAACCCGCCGCCGCGGCTAAGCGCATGCTGCTATTTTAATGCGACATAGGTCACAGGGTCTAGGTGAGCGATGCGCACCGCACCATGCGCGCCTGTGGCCGTATTCAGTAGATCACGTAGCTTTTCTGCGGCTGCCCGAATGACAGTTTCGGTGCGCTTGGTATGCGGCAAGATCAGCAGTTCGATATTGAGTTGAGGCTGGTCTGGCAATCCAACAACCGGGATGACGGCCAGTTGGCAGGCCGATGGCGCGACCTGAAAAGCCTCGCACAGCAGATCCCGGATCCGCGGCAGCGCCTCGTGAAAACTGGCGCGGGATGCCTCGAAAATGGTTTCGTCGACATATATCTTCAGGTTTGGCACCGCCGGCTCACTTTCATTCTGGTGTTAGCACGAAGTCAAAAGGTGATCGCCACAGGGTTGCAGCATCCTGAAGTCGCTCATAGGGAGCAACGAGCGTTTCCTTCACCCCGAACACCGCATCGGAGGAAAGATATTCATCGCCGCCGACAAAGGTATGGGTGACCAGCTTGCGAAAGCCGGGTGCGCTGATCATGTAATGCATATGCGCGGGCCGCCAAGGGTGACGGCCGAGGTGTTCCAGCAGTGCGCCAACCGGCCCGTCATCAGGGATCGGGTAACTCACCGGACGGATGCCCACAAAGCGATAGCTGCCATCGGCCCCTGTGATGAAGCGACCGCGGTTGTTCCACTTCGGCTGGATGTCAGGCTGCTGGACATCATAGAAGCCATCGGCGTTATCCGACCAGACATCAACGCATGCGCCCTCAATCGGTTGGTGATCAAGGTCGAGAATGCGGCCTTCGAACAGGCAGCTCTCACCCTTGCCATCCAGACTGATCACAGTGCCATGGTCGCGAATAGGGGCGTTTTCAACGTGGAATGGGCCAAGCACCGTGCTTTCCGTGGCACCTTTGGGACGGCGATTGGTGATGGCATCCACCAGCATGGAGCAGCCCAGCACATCGGATAGCAAAATAAACTCCTGCCGCTCTTGCGTACAGATCTGGCCGGTCTTGGTCAGGAAGCCAATGGCGATCTCCCACTCCTCAGAGGTCAACCGGGTATCCTTGACGAAGGCATGCAGATGCTTGACCAGCGCCGACATGATTTCAGCCAATCTCGGGTTCGTATCGTTACCCATGCGGGCGTTGACGATAGCGACCGAATCCTCCTCCACGAAGTAGTTCACGGCAATCTCCTTTTGCTAACCAACACTTCCCGTGCCATGTTTTCGACAACGGGCGCGCGGGGGCCTCCTCCAGACGGCCAAACCCATGCAGCGTATCAATGATATGCGCGTTTCATCGGTCATAAGATTGTTTCATGCGCAAATAATATAACATTAGGTCATGCAAAAAGTTTGGAGAGGCGACCCCGATTGCGCAGTTTCGCGCAGCGAATGCTCTACCATCGGGGTGGAGTCTCGCCAGCCTCAGGACCTAGTGATCCAAGTGTTTTGGCTTCTGCCGTTTGTTTGTTTTTGTAAGGCATTGCAAGACAAAGGAATGGCTCCCTGCAGACGACAAGGCTCTTTATTGCAAAGCAACTTCATCGAAAAAATGTTGCCAAGCATCAAAGACTGGAGGCGCATCTCAACACGATACGGCAAATCCACTCACGCCTTCCGCTCCGCAATCCATAAACTGCAATCTGAACCGAGATCTCTGCGGGTCTGAATTACAGAGATCTCGGGAAATCAAAATAAGACATTGGATGATTGCCAACTGATGCGAAATTTCTCGCCTATGATGTGCTTAACCCTGTGAATTATTCAGTTTTGGCAAGGACCTCGCGTGAGCAGCAGCTTCACCGGAATAGGGGAAATCATCCCCGAGTTGCTGGTCGCCCTTAAAGACTTTGAACGACGGCCCATCGACCTCCACAATCTTGTAACCGTTTACGTATTCGATCTTCGACGTTTTCCACCCCAATACAAGCTCTCCTATTTCAGGCCGCTGTCTCAAAGACGGGTTTGCGGGTAGCCCATAAGCACAGCTGTATCAGGTGCCTGGCCAAAGAGCCAATTCCCTGAAGCCGATCCGGGATTTCAGGTGAGAATGACGCAAGATCAACCAGGTCTTTGCCGCGTGTCCAGCTTACAGTTCCCTCATCTTCAAAAGAGGAAGCTTGCGAGACCGAAAGGACGGCTTAAGGGATCATCCATGTCATCAAGCGGCACCTCAATGGCATTGATTAGGGTTGGCTTGCAGCCGCCTGGCAGTGCCAAATGAAACGCCCCGCGACGGCCAGCTGACTCCGACAGGCGCAGGACATGTCCTTCCCCATCTTCCGCGGGCTTGAGGGCATGCACACGAACACTTTGACCGGAAAACCCGATGGGTGCGATATCGTAGTTTTCAGTGGCGGTGGCTGGCGTGAAATGCAGGCCCGCATTGACGAGATCAGCCTCCGCCTGAACCTCTTCGCTCCACCAGCGGCCATCATGCGGCAAAAGGGCGTAAACGAAGTGGTGGTGACCTTCGTCGGCCAGCATATCAGGAAACATGGGGCCGCGAACAAGGCTCAGTGTCAGCCGGTTGCCCTTGGCAGAAAAGCCATATTTGTCAGCCGAGAGCAGGGCAGCACCCCAGTCTGTTTCCGAGAGTGACACAAAGCGATGCCCGCAGGATTCGAACTGGGCTTTCTGCCAGCTGGTATTGTCATGCGTAGGCCTGCGGGTAATGCCAATGGCCTGATCGAACACAGCATCCTCTGCCAGTACGGTGACGGGGAAGGCTGCACGCAGATAGGTGCGCCGGTCGTGCCAATCGAGATCAGTGACGAATTCCATCCGTGGACTGTTGGACCACAGCCGGATTTTTTGCCGGATCATGCTGGCTGAAAAGCGTCTGGTGATGGTGATTTCTGCCAGATGCGGGCCATTGGCCGTCACCTCCATCGTTTCAAGCGACAGCCATTCCTCTTCACCAAGCTCAAAGCCGGGCTCAATGTCCCAGGCGTCGAAATTGCGCGGCAGATCATTGCGATACAGCAGCAATTGGTTGCCGGGGCCGTCCATCAGCTCACGGTCTGATCTCTTGTCGATCAGGCTGATAATTCGGCCTGCTTCATCCAGAGTCAGCCGGACAAAATCATTCTCCATGGTTTTGCCGTCCGTTGTTACACGGCGCGGGCTTGAACTGCTGACAAAACCGAGACTGAGTGGCTTCAGATTACGCTCAATGGCCGCAACATAGCGCCCGTTCAGCTCTTGCGCTTGCAAGGCGGCGGGCAGGGGGCTTGCGCTTTCAATCTGAAACGCAGTTTTTCTGGAGCCTGACAGGTTGGCCACCAGCAATCCGTCAAGATCACCGCTATGGCGTGCCGCAATGGCTTGCAGGCGGGTCTGGATCAGGGTTGTTGCATCATCGATGACGCCCTCCAGCTCTGGCTCGGTTTGCTGATAGACCTCGCGGATGGAAGAACCCGGCAAAATGTCGTGAAACTGGTTTCGAAGCAGCAATTCCCACTGCGGTTCCAGATTGTTCACGGCAGGCGCTCCGCCCTCCAATGCATCCAGAACGGAGATGGCTTCTGCGGCCACCAGAGTGGCTTCCGCCTGTCGGTTGAGCTGTTTGGTGCGCGCCTGCGTGGTCAATGTTGCCCGGTGGTATTCCAGATAAAGCTCGCCACGCCAGACAGGCAGGGCCGCCGCTTCAAGATCCATTGCCAAGGCCTGAATATGCGGCTCTATGGCTCCATGCTCGACAGTAGGAATGGCGGGCATGAGATTGAGAAGCGGCAGGGTTTCGATCTGATCCGGGTCCGGCCCACCGCCGCCATCGCCCCAGCCGTAGGAGGCAATGACGGTGTCGGTCATATCCTTGGCGACATGTTTGCCCCATACCTCGCACAGGGCGGCGGGGGTCATCAGCATATTGTAGCCGTCATTGTCATAGGCGTCGAATGTGTGAACCAGCACCCGCGAGCCATCATTGCCCTGCCAACGGAAAAGATTGTCTGGCAGGCTGTTGGTCTCATTCCACGATACTTTGATTGTCACCAATGTGTCGATGCCCGCGTGCCGCATGATCTGCGGCATGGCGGCGGTAAAGCCAAATGTATCGGGCAGCCACGCCGTGCGGCTGGTGATGCCGAAGTGCTTTTGAAAATAGCGCTGCCCATGCAGAAACTGCCGCAAAAAGGCCTCTGCCGAGGGCATGTTGGTATCACACTCCACCAACATGCCGCCGATGACTTCCCAACGGCCTTCCGAGACACGCTGTTTGATCTCTTCAAACAGCGCCGGGTCTTCTTGCTCAACATGCTGATAGTAAAGGGAGGACGATTGCAGAAAACGAAAATCATCGTGCCGCTTGAGCAATGCGTTGACACTGTTGAAGGTTCTGACGATTTTTCGCACCGTTTCCGGCTGCGGCCAAAGCCAGGCATAATCAATATGGGCGTGACCAGTCACCAGCACGCGCCCCTGTTTCGGGTAGGCATTTCGAAGCTCAGTCAGCATGGCATCAAGCCTGACGGTTGCCGTCTCAACAGAAGCAAGCGCTTCCTGCGTCAGGGCGTTTGGTATGTCGGTCGGCTCAAAACTGCGCTCCCATATATCGCGCGCCCAAGTGCGGCTGGCCAGACGAGGGCCGACATCCTGTGTTGCTGTCGGCAGCCGCAAACCTGAGAGAACAATTTCTGCCGCTTCATAGAGCGTACGGGCAAGCTCTTTGTCTTTCACCGTGTCGGCGGTGTTGCGTAAAATCAGCAGGCGACGGCGCAAGGCGCGAATTTCGGGATAATATCGATAAATCTCGGCCATGGAGAGCACGGGGTTGCGATTGGGCACGCCAAACAGACTGCGCGCGGCGGATTCCGCTCTGATTTTGAAGGGAATGCCGCGGGGGACATCAAACCTGCGATGACAGGGGTTAGCCGCAAAACTCTCGAGAATCTCGCCATCCAGCCCAATCAGCCGCACAAGGCTTTCACCACCAAAATCAAGCCGCAGCTCCACGCCGGGTTCTTCTGGTATCATAATTGCGTCTTCCAGCAGAAACGTGTGAATGCCATGGCGGTTTGGCCACGCGTCACCAACACCCATGTGCGTCGTCAGCCCTTCCGGCGTGCTGGCGAGGAAAGCCCCAAGGGGTATGCGCTCGCGTAGCTCATACGCTTCCAGTTCATCGGCCCAAACTTCGATGTGACGCGAGAGCTGTTCAAGGCTACGCTGGCGGTCTCGATAGGCACGCATGATGGTCTCCCGCATTGGTTTTGTTTGGCACTGCAACATTTAATCATTGCTGATGATATAATATTTTTGAGAAAACAGGATCGCGATTTTTCTGCTGCATTTGGCGCGATCATAGCGAATTATCGCATAATATCGACCGATATCTCTCAAAAATATTGGATTTCTTTGTGTGTTGTGCTCGGCTGATGAACACGCGAATTGCCATTTTGATGCGAATTTTGGCGGAATATCGTCGAGTCCGATGGGCTATGAAAACGAATATTTGTTCAATTGTTTGCTTGACAGAGGCGATATAATTCGTGTTAAGAATTTAAATATTGGCAGATAGAGACGTATCTAAAGCGCAGTCGCCAATCTGGAGTGGGAACCTGGCCTTATCCGTGGCCAAACAAAGGGCAGGCGTGTGTCCGTGCTGCCAATGGAGGTGTCAATGCCCATGCAACGACGTGAATTCCTGAAATATTCTGCGACGGGTGTTGGTCTGGCTGTGGCTGGTGCAAGGCCCGCCTTTGCGGCCCCCGGTGTTCTCGACATATTCTTCAACAGCGATACCAATGTCATTGATTTCTGGACCCAGGTGATCAAGCCGGGTTTTGAGGCGGCCCATTCCGGTGTGACGCTCAATCTTGTTCCGGGCGGTGGCGGTTCCGCGATGAATTCTCTGGCTGATCGCGCTATGGCCGCCTTCAAAGCCAAGAAGGACCCACAGGTCGATATGCTGGAAGCTGTAACCCCGTTTTATCCCACAGGGTCGCTGGAAGCCGGTCTCTGGGTGGATTTTTCCAAGGCTGGCCTGTCCAATTACGACAAGGTCAACCCGGTCGTGGTGCAAAGCCCGGCGCTTTTGCCCTATCGCGGCTCGCAAGTCGTGATGATGTATAATGCCGACAAGGTCAAAGCCGTCCCCACCACCTTCAAGGAACTTGTGGCGTGGATCAAGGCCAATCCCGGCCAGTTTGCCTATGCTCGTCCTGATCTTGGCGATTCCGGGGCATGCTTTATCGAGCGTGCGCTTCAGGAAGTCACCGGTCTGAACCCTGATCTGTTCCTGCCGGAAAATTACACCCCGGCCTATGCCGAGCCGCTGTTTTCCAAGCTCTGGCCTTTGCTCAAGGATATTCAGCCATCGCTGTTCAATGGCGGTGAATACACATCCGGTAACACAGCGTCCATCCAGATGCTGGCCAGTGGTGCTGTTTCCATGACCGTTGCCTGGTCAGACATGGCCTTGCAGGCGATGAGCCAGGGCGTGGTGCCTGAGACAACATCTGTTGCGCAGTTGCAGGATCTGGCGTTTACCGGCGGCTTCTCCGGCATTGTTGTGCCAACGGTTGCGGCCAACAAGGATATGGTGCTCAAACTCGCTGATTACCTGATCACAGCGGACATCCAGAACCACGTTGTGACCGACCTTGGCGGCTTCCCAGGCATCAAGTGGGAGTTCATGTCCAAGGAACTTCAGGATAAATTCGCAAAAGTCGCGCCCAAATCCATCCCGCTTTTCCCCGGCACATGGGAGCCTGCACTGTTTGAGGGCTGGTATCGTAACGTCGCATCGAACATCAAACGCTGAGGCATGGTGATGCAAACGCACGGCCTCTCGGAAGGATCGCGCTGGACCGGATTGGCCTTTGTGGCCATTCCGGTTCTGTCCATCGTGATTTTTCTGTTCTATCCGGCGGCGCTAACCATTGTCAGCACTTTCTGGCGTGAAGGCCGTGATGGCGTCCATGCGCTGAATTTTGACAGCTATGTTTTCTTCTTCACCGATGCCTATAGCCTTGCCAATCTTGGCAGAACGCTCTGGACCACATTCGTTAGCCTTGCGCTGCTGATTGCTATCAATCTGCCGATTGCGCTTTATATGCGCTTTACCCGTGGGCCGCTGGCCAGCCTCATTCAAGGCTTGGCGCTGTTTCCCATGTTTGTTCCCGGCATTATCATCTGCTACGCGCTGATCCGCTATCTGGGGCCGAATGGCTGGTTACAGAGCCTGCTATCCTTGATCGGGTTCCATCATTATGCATCGCCCTATCTGACTCCTTGGGGGCCGGTGATCGGCCTGCTCTGGGACGGTATGCCGCTCACTTTGCTGATCTTGATCTCCGGCCTGTCCGGCATTTCGGATGCCTCGATTGAAGCGGCCCGTGATGTGGGCGCGGGGCGGCTGCGGATTCTGGTGCGCATCATCATTCCTCAAATCATGCATTCCCTGTTGATCGTATCGGCGCTGAATTTTCTAGGTTTTTTCGGCCAAGCCCTGATGCCCTTCATGCTGGGGCCTACAAGCCCGGAAATGATGGGGCCGTTCATGCTGCGCACATTTGCAAGCGTGCGTGATCCGCTGCAAGCCTCAACGCAGGCGACCATCACCTTTCTGATCTGCTCTCTTGCTGGCATCGCCTATGTCCGCTCGATTGCCCGCAAGCCCCAAGACGGAGAGTGATGATGTTCCTGTCCAGTCGCCGCCATGATGTGTTTGGCCTGATCATTCTGCTGTTTCTGATTGTCTTTATCGTTCTGCCCGTGCTCACGGTTTTTCTCTGGGCCTTTGCCGAGCAATGGTTCTACCCCTCCGTTCTGCCCACCAAATGGGGTTTTCGTTTCTGGTCTGCGGTCTTGGCCCGCCCGGATGTCTGGGCGGCCCTTTGGACGTCGGTTGAGCTGTCGCTGACCGTGACAGCACTGTCCGCCATCATCTGCCTGCCAGCGGCCTATGCCTTTGCCCGCATGGATTTTCCGGGAAAATCGGTGTTCATGCTGTCATTTCTGATGGCCAATGCTTTTCCGCGCTTTGCATTGATCATCTCCATCGCCGTGCTGTTTTTATCCTTCAATCTGGTGGGCACCTTTACCGGTGTGGTGATCATTCAGCTGTTGAATACCTTGCTGTTGATGATCTGGCTGCCAGCCGCCGCGTTCAGAGCCGTCAGCCGGGATATGGAAGAGGCGGCTCGCGATGTCGGCGCAAACCGCTGGCAGGTGTTTCGCCACATCACATTGCCCCAAGCTTTTCCCACGATTGCCGCTGCCTTGCTAATGACCTTCGTTTGGACCTTCTACGAGACGGAAGGCGCGTGGCTGGTGGGTGCACCGCGCATTCGCACCATGCCGCTGTTGATGATGTCGATGATCAACAATCAGTTGGTGGTGCAATACGGGGCTGTGCTGTCGGTCATGCTCTGGGTGCCGTCTCTGGCCGCCATCCTGATGGCGCGCCGGGTGATTGGCGGCGAAGCTTTTGCCAAAGGGCTCGGCGGATGATGATGATTAAAACCTATTTTCGAGAAAGACACTGAACACATGTCCACACTCGCCCTCGAAAACGTCTCGAAAAACTATTCCATCGTCACCGCGATTGAGCCTTTGTCGCTCACGATTGATGATGGTGAACTGGTCTGCCTGCTCGGCCCATCCGGGTCGGGAAAATCAACATTGCTGCGCATTATTGGCGGGTTCGAGACGCCGTCGGGCGGCAAGGTGCTGATTGATGGCGTGGATGTTGCACGGACGCCGCCGGAAAAACGCCCTACCGCCATGGTCTTCCAAAGCCATGCCCTGTGGCAGCACATGACCGTGTTTGAAAACATTGCCTTTGGCCTGACGCTGCGCGGCCTGCCGAAAGCCGAGATTGCCCGCAAGGCCTCCGATGCCTTGGCCATGGTGGGGTTGGCGGATTATGGCAAGCGCCTCCCGGCGCATCTGTCCGGCGGCCAGCGTCAGCGTGTTGCCATTGCTCGCTGCGTCGTGCTGGAGCCCAAAATTCTGCTGATGGATGAGCCTTTTGCCAGCCTCGATCAACACCTGCGCGACCGTTTGCGCGAAGAGGTGCGGCAAATCCAGAAAAAACTCGGCATTACCACCGTGTTCGTCACCCATGGTCAGGATGAAGCGCTCTCTGTTGCTGACCGGATTGTGGTGATGAGCATGGGGCGAATTGAACAGGTGGGCACGCCGCGCGAAATTTACTCAACGCCCAATTCGCCTTTTGTTGCCAGCTTCATTGGCGATATGAATTCCCATAGCATTCAGATCAACCAAGGTGGCGCGCATCTGGGTGGCGTTGCTATTGATGCGCCCATTGAGGCGGGCGAGGCACTGTTAACTGTGCGCCCGGAAGATATTGTCCTGTCGCCATCCGATGATCAGCAAGGGGCGTGTGTGCGGCGTATTGTCAATTACGGCTCTTTCCTCAAGATCGAGGCGCAAGCGCAGGATGGCACCGTCTGGAAAGTTCAAACACCGAAAGACGCCGACATCAAGGAAGGGGTGTTCTATACCCCGGTTGTCGCCCGCTACACGGTGTTTCGCGATAACAAGGCCGTGCATCATGCCGGGCCTGCATAATCATGACCGGTCGTCTGCGAGAATCTGCCGGAAATAGAGATGGCGGAAATTATGGCTGGTGGTGACAAAAATCGGCAACATCGCGGCCCCTGTCACCGCCGCATCCTCAATCAGCGTTGCAGGCAAAAGCCGAGGCAAGGCCCGGTCACGCCGAGCCGATGGCGTGGGGCGCAGCGGATAGGCGCGATCCACCAGCCGTTCCACCAGCGCCCGTGGCAACGCACCGCCCACGGCAATAAAGCCGGGATCGAACATCACTTCAATGACTGCGCAGACATCACGCAGTACACTGGCCGCAGACGCCAGCCAATCCATCAACCGATGATCACGCCGCTCCAGCAGGCTCAAGATGCTCTGCTCATCCATGGACTGCTCTGATAGACCGCAAGCGGCTGCCAGCCCGCCAATAGAAAGAACACCGCCCTGAACAGCGCTGCTGGGATTGTCCGGCCAGACCGGATTGGCGCCAAGGCCAAGGATTGGCAACAGCCCGATTTCGCCGGCATTTCCGCCAACACCCTTGAAGGGATAGCCATCAATAATTAGCCCGGCACCGGCACCATGGCCGATGTAGAAATAGGCAAACGACGCCTCCTGTGCATCGTGGCGGTGAAGGCGCTCGCCAATGGCTGCCGCTGTTCCGTCATTTTCCACCAGAACGGCAAAGCCGGTCAGGCGTTGCAGGTCTTCGGCAAAGGATGCATCGCGCCAGGCCTCCCAATGCCGCATGGAAAAATCGAAATCGTAGACATCGGAGCCGAATGTGGGCAGCACCAGACCAAGGCCCCAGATCCGTTCAGCAGGCAGGGCATTGTCGTGCAGCAATGTTGTTATGGTTTGCGCCAGCATCCGCACGGTCACATCGGGGTTTGCCGTATCACACCGCATCGATTTGCGGGCGCGTTCTTGCCGTTTCAGGTCAAACACCAGAATATGACACTGGTTCTGATCCAGATGAACCCCGATTGAAAAGCCCGCTTCGGCATTGGCCTCCAGATAGATTTGCGGCTGACCGCGAAGACCGGAGGACCGTCCGGCCTCGACGATCAATTCCTGCTCGAGCAGTTCGCGGGTGATGGACGAAATGGTTTGGGGTTTCAGCCCGACAATGGCTGAAATCTCCACCCGACTGATGGGGCCGCGTTGAAAAATGGTTTCAAACACCAGACGACGATTGTGAATGCGGGCATCTTCAATCCGGCTGCCCGCAATAATGTCCTCACCGTCGCGGGCAAAGCCTCCATCAAACCGATCCAGAAGTGTCACGGCTGTTCCTTCGTCCTATTGTCGCACGCCACTCTCGGTATGGATGTTAAATCCCAAGCTCACGCAAGACCTGCCGGTTGTGGCACGCAATCGGAAAAGGCTTCTCCGGAGGGCAGGGATACATATCCTGTTCATAAACGGCATAGCCATCAAACCCACGGGTTGCAAGAAAATCCCGAACCTCTGCAAAATCCACCATGCCCTTGTCCAGCTCGCACATAACGCCCGACTGGAAGCCCTCAATGAAGTTGATGTTGTTTTGGCGTATATGCGCCAGCAAAACGGGATCTACATTCTTGAAGTGGTAATAGGGAATACGGTCCGCATAGCGCTTCATAAAAGCCACGGCATCGGCACCGGTATAGGCGTGATGACCAAAATCGAAGCAAAGGCCGACGCTATCTTCCGACGTTTCTTCCAGAAGGCGGATGACTTCGGCCTCCGTTTCCACGCCGGAGCCGACATGCGGATGAAAAACAAAAGAAAGTCCATGCTCTTCCGTGACATAACGGGCCGCATCCTTGATGTTGCGGATCATCGATGCCCAGTCGTGCGGGGAAAGCGCGCGGCTTTGGCCGGGGAGGGGCAGGTCTGAATCATCCATCAGCACCACCCACTCAGCCTTCATGGCTTTCAAAAGACCGCAGGTCTGCTCAAGCCTTGGGCGCAGGGTTTCCATGGCGTCTGCGGGGGCAAGCAGGTGTACAAGGGCTGATCCGCATACGCTCAATCCACGGCTACCGAGGGCATCTGTCAAATGAGATGGATCGGTGGGCAGATAGCCCCAAGGCCCGGTCTCTGTCGCTGTGAAGCCGGAGTCTCGTACCTCGTCCAGATAGCGCTCCCAAGGGGTCTGTCGCGGATCGTCTGCATACCAGACGCCCCAGGCGTCGGGCGCTGTCGCAAGCTTCATAGTCGACTCCATTGATTATTAAATCTACAATGACACCTTAATCGATCCGATTTGAAAGCAAAAGAGTGTCGCGTTAAAAATGCTATTTTCTTGAAAATCAGACAAAAGAAAGCGAATTCAATCATTAAGCCATTTCCGTTTTCAAAATTCTGTGCCGAGGCTGCTCATTTCGTGCAAAACATCCCTTGATATAATCATTATTGTGTATTTAATTCGGCCTGAAATATCTATCGCATCTTGAAAGCTGGTCGAAGGCGGGAAATCCTATGGTGAAGCTTGGTCTTGTGGGTCTTGGAGAAGTAGCGCAGTTGATCCATCTGCCGATTTTGCAAAGACTGACCGAAATGTTCACACTTGCGGGCGCTTATGATCCGTCCCCCAGCGTGGCCCAGTCGATCTCGACACGGTGGAGCATTGAGCGCGTATTTGACAGTGTCGATGCGATGATTGCGTCACCGGATATTGATGCAATTCTGATCATGAGCCCGGATCAATACCATGGCCGTCATGCCCGTGCGGCCCTGAAAGCTGATAAGCATGTTTTGATTGAAAAGCCCTGCTGTTTGACGATGGAAGACCTCGCTGCACTCAGTGGTGTGGTGGAGCAGACAGATCGCATTGCCATGGTTGGCTATATGCGTCGATTTGCGCCCGCCTTTCTGGAGGCGAAAAGGCGGTTGCCAGCCTTTGCCGACATTACCTACGTTCGTGTCCGGGATGTCATCTGCGAAGGCCCCTGGTATTTTCGCCAAACAGATACGGTTGTCACGCCCAAGGACGATATTCCGGCAAGCCTTATCGAGGAAAGCCGTCAGTTGCGTGGTACGATGATGGACAGCGTGCTTGGCCCGAATGCACCCGCTGAACTTCAGACGGCGTATTCTGTGCTGACAGGGCTTTCGTCTCATTCCCTCTCGGCCATGCGGGATCTGCTGGGCAGTCCCAAGCGCGTGATTGCCGCCGAGATTAAACAGGGCGGCAGCCAGATCACGGCCCTCTTTGACTACGGTCATTTTACCGCAATTTATGAATGCATGATTGGCGATGTGGTGCGCTTTGAAGCCGGTTTCGAGATCAACTCTCGCTACAATCGTCTGGCCTTTGAATATCCAACCCCTTACATCCGCAATCTGCCGATGGTGCTGGATATTCAAAATTCCACCGATCACGATAACAGCCTCACCCGGCTTGGCCCCTTTCATCAAGACCCCTTTGATGTCGAGTTGCGAGCATTCCATGCGGCGGTCACGCAAGGCGGCGAGAACCGAACGCCACCATCAGAGTCCATGGCTGATCTCGATCTGTTTGCCGCTATTATCTCTGCGGCACGCAAGACGGACTGATGATTGCAACGACTGGTATCGCGGAAATCGCGGGAATGCACGGTGCCAGATCGCACATCTGTGTCAATTAAAGTTCAGTCGTCTTATCTTTACCGTCAACTCCGGTGAATGTATTGACGGACACCAATCGCTAACGCCGGATATCTTAATCGAGCAATCATGCCTCAAGCGATTGAACCGAGGGCAAAAAGTCCGAACGAGATCAGTATCAGTCCAGACAAACAGGAAACCCAGCGGGCAAAACTTGGGGGAAGACGCTGTCGCGCCAATGCAATGCCGCCACTCAGTAGGAACCACCACAGCAACGAGCCAAGGAAAACGCCTGCGACCACGAAAAACGCATTTGTCGTCCCCGATGCGTCAGCAAGGCCAAGACCGGCAAAAATTGCAGCAAAGGACAGAATGGTCACAGGGTTGGTAATCGTCAGGAAAAAGGTTGCAGCGATGGTACCGAAAAGATCGCGCGCTCCGACCTTGGCCGCGTCCGCGAGAGGTTTGGGCTTCAGGCTTTTCCAGCCGAGCCACACCATGAAAAGTCCACCGATGATTTTGAGCGGCGTATCGATTGTCGCAAGGGTCGCCGCGAAAGCGGAAAAGCCAAGCGCAGCGAGACTGGCGTAGACGGCATCCGCCAGAGCAGTCCCAAAGCCGCCCGCCACCCCGGCCCAGAACCCACGTTCAAGAGTCCGGTTGATGCACAAGGCGCCGATGGGGCCGAGCGGGGCTGCGACAGCAAGGCCAAGCACAATGCTTTTCAAAATGAGTGTCAGCTCCATCAGTCCTAACTTCCCTTCGGCATGAATGGTCCTGGCACCACGGATGAGAGAGCAATGATTGTCTCGCTACGTGCAAGGAATCTGTTCTGTTTCATTCCCGCCAGAAAGGCTTCGATTTCCGCCAGCGACGCGACATGAACCTTCATGAGATAGGACCATTGCCCCGTCACATGGTGACATTCCGCAATAGCGGACTGGGACGCAGCATAGGTACGAAAGCTGGCCTCGTCCGCATCCGCCGCCAAGGCGATCCACACGAAGGCGATCACCGGCAAATCGAATGCGGATGGATCGGCATCAACGGTGACACGGCGGATCGCCCCACTCGCGGTCAGGCGTCTGATGCGCTCGTTCACCGCCGACGCGGAAAGCTCGACGATATTGCCAATATCGGCAAGCGAGCGGCGGGCGTCTTCGGCAAGAAGACTGACTATTTTGCGGTCTATGATATCCATATCCGTATAAAGCCACGTAAAATTACAAAATACAAGATATTATGTGGTGGCATTGTCGTCGCCTTATAATTTAGGGAATCTGGCGAACACAGGGGACGGCTCGTATCCGTTCAAGGCGAAGACGACTGACATCCAGGCAGATGCGGATCAGCTATTCATCCGACCCGGTATGCTGCTTCCCAAACCTGATTGAGGATTTTCACCACAAGCGCCGCCTTGTCCTGCCGTAGGAAGCGTGCGCAATGCTGCTGAACAACATCCGATGTGTTCCGACTGGCATAGCTGGCCTGCTCGTAGGATCCGGTCTGTTTGAGGATAGGCGTTGCCAGAATATCCCGAAGATTGTGCGGTCCGCGTAACAGCAATCCCTTGATGGCACCGCGGCCAGCTTAGCGGTTGTAGATGCCATAACGCTGGATCAGCGCCGCCAAGATTTTTTGCCCGACCAAGCAGCATACCGCGATGGCGATCGCAGCCTCTGTCTGTTGAGCAAAGAATGACCGGGCACGCAAACGCAGCCCAATAACGCCGTTGTATCGACCCCGCGCGGTTTCAACCAAAGCCCGTCTGCCAGTGACTGCCTTTGAAATCGACCATGACCGCTCAAATCTACCTGTCTGCTTACTTCAGACCGCATCTACCTCATGATCATCGAGGCGGCAAACTAAGCCGAAATTTTGCGACAAAGCCGCTAAAACAACAGCGCTCTGGTTTAGAGGCGCTAAAGCTTCCTCACTCGTGACGAATACTGCCCGCTTCTGCGATGCTTCATAAGCTGTTTGCAGTGATAAAAAGCGAGGGAAAGCAGATGAAACGATCCCTTCACATTCGATATGTTCGGCAATACCGCTCTCTCGTCCGGCGGGGGGGCAGATAAAAACTTGGAGTGTTTTAAATGCTCAGGCCGAGGATTTTACGATATTCGACCGGGCTGAGCGATCCCAGCGATATCTTGATACGCGTTTCATTGTACCATCGGATATAGGCGTCCACCTCTGCCACGAACTGTTCGATTGTGATGGCCTTCCAGTCTCGTGGATAGAAGAGCTCGGTTTTCAACCGACCGAAGAACCCTTCGCACGCGGCGTTGTCTTGCGAGCAACCCTTTCGGGACATCGAGCGAACCAGTCTTTCTTCGCTGATACGGGTTAACCAGCCGGGCCATCGATAATGGGCTCCGCGATCAGAATGGATGATTGGCCGTTCCTCGCCGTTGGCGACGGTTCCGATGGCTGCATCCAGCATGGTGTTGACGAGACCCGCATCTGGTTGCGTTCCGATCGACCAGCTGATGACCATGCCGTCAAAGCAATCGATGATAGGCGAAAGGTACACCTTGCCAGCTGGGATCTGGAACTCAGTGATGTCTGTCAGCCACTTCACGTTCGGCGCTTTTGCATGGAAGTCGCGATTGATCAGGTTCTCGGGCGCTGGACTGATCTCTCCCAGATAGGATCCAAACCGCCGTCGACGCGGCCTGGCAACGACCAACTGCTCCTGCTTCATCAAGCGCTGGACAACCTTTTCCGAGATTGTCACGCTCTGTCTGGCCAGCGACGCCTGCAGTCGTCGATAACCGGAGCAACGACGGTTCGCTTCAAAGATCTCCACTAGGCTGTGGCGGACGGCGGCTTACTTGTCTGCCAGGCACATGCGGGCGCGATGGTAGAAGTAGGAGCTGCGGGCAATCCGAAGCTGGGCAAGCAGCTCTGGCAAGCGATAAACTTCCTTAAGGACGTCAATCAGTTGTGTCTTCTCCCGATTACTCAGGATCTGCAGATCGACGCCCAGGTCTTTTGTTAGGAGTTCGTTGGCCTTCTCCAGGAGATCATGCTCGCGTTGTAACTGGCGGACATCACGCTGGAGGGCTTCAAGCTGTCGCTCGAGCTCTTCACGTTCAGGCATCTTGAGGTTGGATTTGCGGCGTTTCACGGATGAGGGAGCCTCGTGACCGAGTAGCTGATCTTTCCAGCTGTACAATGTCGGCCTTGAGACGCCCAGTCGGTCAGCGACCTGTTGAGCGCTTTCATCTCCACTGCATAATCCGATGACCCCCGCTTGCCGGACCTCCTCGCAATAGCCAGGGTGCCACGATCGACCGACCATCGATGTCCGCGCCTCCGGAAACGCCTCACCAACCCATGCGGTTAGAGTTCCTCGACCGGGGCAGCCGAGCGCCCTCATCGTCGAAGAGATGCAACGATCGTGAGTGCGGTAATGCTCAAGGGCAGCCTGCCTCTGAGCCTCGGAAAACTTTGGCGGTCGAGCTACCGCCCGAACACGCAAGTCGTGATTCTCGACGTACTCGCGGTACCAGCCCCTCAGGGCATTCTTGGTGGGATATCCCAGCTGGCGAATGGTCGCGTTAAGTCGCTTGCCAAGTCGGATATAGAGCTCAACAGCTCGAAGTCTGTCTGCGTCGGAATACATGAACTACCTCCTTGGTGGTCCAAGTTTTCGTCCGCACCCCCTATCTTGTGCTACCGGGTCAGTTCTCAGTGAAAATCAACAAACAAGCCTACCGATCTGGCTTATATCTTCTCGAAAGCGCGCGAGTTCTTCGTTTCTCTTGATCTCGTCCGGAATACGCAGCAGGTAGGACGGATGAACGGTCACGAATAGATGTCGCGTGTCGTCCATGACAATTGGACGGCTGCGGACATCCTCCAAGCGGTCCTTTCGATCCGTGAGCGAAAACAGCGCGATTGCGCCCATGGCGACAATCAGCTTTGGTTTCACCATCTCGATCTCTTGGGTGAGCCACCATCTGCATTGCTGCACCTCTGCGATATTCGGGCGCTGATGGATGCGGCGCTTTCCCCGTGGCTCATACTTGAAGTGCTTCACCGCGTTGGTGACGTAGAGCGCGCGCCGGTCCATGCCGGCCTGCGCCAGAGCCTCGTCGAACACGCGGCCCGCCGGTCCGACGAATGGCCTGCCTGCGAGATCCTCCTGGTCCCCCGGCTGCTCTCCAACGACCATGATCTTTGCATCAACAGGCCCTTCGCCGAACACGGTCTGTGTTGCCCGGCAGGAGAGATCACATCGATTGCAGCGTCGCGCTTCCTGACGCAGCGCATCTATCGTGTCCGCTTCGGCCACTGGCGCTGCCGGCACACGCGCGGCAGCGTCCTGGAGGCGATGATGGAAAGGGAGCGGCTCGCTGGCTTGTCGCTGGGCCATATCGATCAGCTTGGCTTCCGCTCCGGCAATCAGGCCGGGAATAAGCTCTGCCTCCGGCAGGTTCTTCCAATATTTCTTCGGCATCTCCGTCATCATCATTTTCACCTTCAAGCGGGCGGGATTGAAGATGGATGCATAATATATGCGCCAGAGATCGTCGGTTTCATCGCGTATATCAGGCTTTACTGCCGGCTCGGTCGACGTCAGAAGTGTCTGGCCATCCCAGGACGCGGACCCGCGGGGCGTCAAAATAATCCAGTCCATGTCATTGAACCGACGTTGAAAAAACGGCGCGACACGTGCGACGATAAAGTGGTCAGGCTCAAACCAGGCGAGAAAGCGCCGCCGGACTGCAACACCGACAGGCAGTGGCACTTCCTTGAAGCGCAGGAAGGCTGTCATCTTATGATAATCGCGCCCCACTGACTTCTGCATCCGGTACGCCAGCGCCACATCGGCATCCGTCTTCACCTCAAGAAGATGGCGTTCCTGCCTCAACCGAAAGAGAAGGCGATAAAGCAAAGCGAAGCGGCCGGGATCGGAATGACACACAACGGCTTCTGCGAGCCGAAGGAAGGTTGCCGGCACGGACATCTGCGCCGTTTCACCTGTGCGTTCTGCCGGGCTTGGCGTGCTGCCCTCTTTGGATCGGCTTGCGTCAGCACCAAACAAGCCCTGTTCATCACCGATAAGCTGCCAGTCGATTGCCTTTGGTTCGATCCCAGCCTGTAGGCACCGTCGCGCGGCCTCGCGCCATTCAGACAGATCACCGCGACCTTCGAGAAAGCAGGTCTCAGTCATAATAACGATAATTGTTCGGGCTTTGGCATGAACATCGCCCGCAAGTCGGCGCGATCGATCAAGCGATGCGGCGTCCAGCCCTCAGCGGTGATGAACGGCTGGACTTTTTTGAGGGACACGCCAAGACGTCCGATATCCTCGAGCCGCAGCCGCTTGAACCGCCGTGTTGAGAGAATGGATGTGACGGTTTTTGTGCCGAAGCCAGGCACACGCAGAAGCGCTTCCTTGTCGGCGAGATTGATGTCGACTGGAAATCGATCGCGATGGCCAAGCGCCCAGGCGAGTTTCGGATCGAGGTCGAGATCGAGCATGCCGTCTGGCCGTGCCGCCGTGATCTCTGCGATGTCGAATCCGTAGAAACGGTAGAGCCAGTCTGCCTGATACAGTCGATGCTCGCGCATCAGCGGCGGCTTGATCAGCGGAAGGTTTTTTGACGAATCCGGGATCGGGCTGAAGGCGGAATAATAGACACGCTTCAAGCCGTAACTCCCATAGAGCCTGGCACTGGTGCCAAGGATGGTCGCATCGTCGGCAGCGTCGGCGCCAACGATCATCTGTGTGCTTTGCCCGGCGGGTGCGAACCTCTTTCGCCGTTTGGTCTGTAGGGTCGGGTCGGCCATTTCTTCAATCTTCAAGCGCAAATTACCCATCGACTGGCGAATATTGTCCGGCCGCTTTTCCGGGGCGAATTTCCCGATGCCCGCGTCGGTCGGTAGTTCGATATTGATCGAAAGGCGATCAGCGTAGAGCCCGGCTTCCTCAATCAGTTGCGGCGATGCCTCGGGAATAGATTTGAGATGAATGTAGCCATGAAAATTATGTGTCGTACGCAATTCGCGGGCGATGCGGACCATCTCCTCCATTGTGTAATCGGAAGAGCGGATAATGCCAGAGGACAGAAAGAGACCCTCGATGTAATTGCGGCGATAGAATTCGAGCGTCAGCCAGATGACGTCCTCGACCGAAAACCGCGCCCGCTCAACATTGCTGGACGACCGGTTGATACAATACGCACAGTCGTAAATACAGAAATTCGTCATCAGGATTTTAAGGAGAGAGATGCATCGCCCGTCTGGCGCATAGGCATGGCAGATCCCGGAGCCCTCCGTCGATCCCAGCCCGCCGGCGGCTGCTGCGTTCCGCTTTGTCGTTCCGCTGGAGGCGCAAGACGCATCGTATTTTGCGGCATCCGAGAGGATGGCGAGGCGTTCTTTGAGTGACTTTTTCATAAAATGTTCACTAAATGTTCTAATCGTATCTGTCAATATTGGCGCGGTCTACAGTTCGATCTCCTAGAGTGGGGCCTGACTCCGTCTCGGCAGGGATGATAGCCTGAACGCCCACTGGTTTATGAGCCTTGATGACGCAAGGGCAAAGATGGAGGATTGGCGTAGAGACTATAACGAGTTCCGGCCACACAGCGCGATCGGCAACAAGGTGCCGATTTCGCTCTTGAACGGCTCATCGGCACCCACGCCAACCTGAGCCTTAACCCCGGAAAATTCCAGCTCCCGCTGGCCCAAAATCGGGGTGCACGTCACTGCGTCCGCATCTTTGCCAACGAGATCCGTCGTCGGTCATCCGGTCGGCTTGGGGAAAAGTGGCATCTCGATGAAGCCGTTGTTTCAATCCGCGGCAAGAAGCATTGGCTGTGGCGTGCTGTGGATCAGGACGGTTTCGTGTTGGACGTTCTCGTGCAAAGCCGCCGAAATGCCAAGGCGGCCAGGCATCTGATGCGCCAACTGTTGAAGGGCCAGGGTCGCGCGCCGCGGGTGATGATTACAGACAAGCTGCGATCATACGGCGCAGCCAAGTGGGAGCTCACGCCCGGTGTCGAGCATCGCTCCCACAAAGGGTTGAGCAATCGGGCGGAGAATTTTCACCAGCCAGTCCGGCGACGAGAGCGGATCATGAAGCGCTTCAAGTCACAGCGACATCTACAACGATTTGTCTCTATCCACGATCCGATCGCCAACCTGTTTCACATCCCGCGCAACGACATAACCTCCGGCCATCATCGCGAACTGCGCGCGGAGGCGATGAGCCTGTGGGCGAAGATTGCCCGAGCATGAGAAATATCTGCGGACAGCGTCTTTCGCTGGCCCTGCGTCCATTAAGTTTACGATGCCATGCCAGCGTTTCGTCTCAACCCACGGCCAGATTGCCAATCTTTTCCATCTTCATCGACAACACCTGACCGCCGCCGATCATCGCCAACTCCGCGCCCACGCCAGCACCACCTGGCGTGAGATCGCCTTGTCAATCAAAGCGTGATATTCACGCCGAAGCAACGATCGCGTACTGTGCTCGGTTAAGGCGACGCCACCCTTCTCAGATTGTAAATTAAGTCGACGCGACCCCGGATTTTACCGCCATAAAAGGGTGTTGATTGAAACGATAGAGAGAATTTTTCGCTTACATTTTATGCGACATTCGCCGCCGACTAAAAAATAGTCTTCTGGTTGCTTGACAAAAAGCGCAGGGCTATGTGAACTTTGTAAAACGTTTTACTAAACCGCTTTACAGGGTGGATATGGTCAAGGAACGGGTCACTGGGCTAAAGGATGTTGCCGCCGCCGCTGGCGTGTCGGTGACCACCGTGTCGCGCATGCTGAATGGCTCGCTCGATCTTCCCGGCGAGACGCGCAAGCGGATTGAAGACGCCATTGTTGCGCTCAAATATCAGCCAAATCCGCATGCAAGACGTCTCAGCCGTGGCCGCTCGGACACCATCGGTCTTGTCGTGCCGGATATTGCCAATCCGTTCTTTGCAACTCTGGTGGCCGCTGTTGAAGAGGAAGCAGATCTGCGCGGTTTGGCGCTATCGCTTTATGCCACGCTAAACCGCCCGGGCCGCGAAATGGCATATCTCAGTCTGCTGGAGCGCAACCATGTGGATGGCCTGATCTTTATCACCAATCACCCTGACCAGGGTGAGCTGGCGGCGATCATCAATCGCACTGGAAAAGTGGTTGTGGTCGATGAAGACGTGCCGGATGCGACGGTGCCAAAGCTGTTTTGTGACAACCGGCAAGGCGGAGAACTGGCCGGGCAACATCTGGCCGGTTTTGGCCATAGCCATGTTCTCTACATCGGCGGGCCGGATGTGATGATCAGCACCGAGCGCCGCTTTACCGGCTTTGAAGCCGCCATGCGCGCCAAGCACGGTGAGAATGCTGTGATTGAGCGCTATTGCGGCGATTATACCGCCGAGTTTGGCAGACAGGCCGCGCGGCGTTTTCTGGAGGGAGGCCGCGAGGCGACCGCAATTTTCGCCAGCTCCGACGAAATCGCCATCGGTGTCATTGAAGTGCTGCGAGCGGAAGGGATCTCCATTCCTGAGCAGATTTCCGTCATCGGCTTCGATGATGTTGGACCTTTGCATCTTTTTGCCCCGCCGTTGACGGCCATCCGTCAGCCGGTGCGGGGAATGGGAAGCCGTGCTCTTTCGCTGCTTCTCGATACGGATTGGCAACAGCCTGCGAAAGCATCGGAGGAATTGCTGCCAGTGGAAATCGTCGTGCGGAACTCCGTTGCACCGCCTGCGAAATAACAAAAGCAATGGGCAAACCTAACCAGAGGATGGAATGATGACCCGGACTTTTACACGTAGAACCATCAATGCAGCCTTGGCTGTCACGGCCCTTACCGGTCTGAGCCTCACGGCAGGAATTGCCAATGCTGCGCAAAAAACCTTTGCGCTGGTGCAGATCAATCAACAGGCACTGTTTTTCAACCAGATCAATCAGGGTGCACAGAAGGCCGCTGATGCGGCGGGCGCAAAACTGGTAATCTTCAATGCCAACAATGACCCTGCGGCCCAAAACAGCGCCATCGAGACCTATATTCAGCAGAAGGTGGACGGCATTGCCGTTGTGGCCATCGACGTCAACGGCATTATGCCAGCGGTCAAACAGGCAGCGGATGCAGGCATTCCGGTGGTCGCCATCGATAGCATTCTGCCTGCTGGCCCCCAGAAGGCACAGATCGGCGTCGATAACGCCAAGGCGGGTGCCGATATTGGCAAATTCTTCGTCGATTACGTCAAGAAGGACATGGGCGGCAAAGCCAAGCTGGGCGTTGTGGGCGCGCTGAACTCCTTCATCCAGAATATCCGCCAGAAGGGCTTTGAAGACACCATCAAGGGCGTCTCCGGCATCACGTCGGCAGGTGTGGTTGATGGCCAGAACGTCCAAGACAATGCGCTGGCAGCGGCTGAAAACCTGATCACCGGCAATCCGGATATGACGGCAATCTATGCCACGGGCGAGCCAGCGCTGCTGGGTGCCGTTGCCGCCGTGCAAAGCCAGAGCAAGCAGGACAGTATCAAAGTGTTTGGCTGGGATCTGACCGCTCAGGCGATTGCCGGTATTGACGCCGGTTATGTTGCCGCGGTGATCCAGCAGGACCCGGCAGCCATGGGTGAAGCGGCTGTAAAAGCGCTGAAGACCATCTCGGACGGCGGCAAGGTTGAAAAGACCATTGCCGTGCCGGTCACCATCGTCACCAAGGCCAATGTTGAGCCTTACCGGGCCGTGTTCAAATGATTTCCGGTGGACAGCTCCCAACCGCTGTCCCTGGAGCCGGGGGAGTTGATCTCCCCCGGCAACCCGGAGAAGGCGGTGCGCGTGAACCCCGGATTTCGCTTCGTGGTATCCGCAAAACCTTTGGTTCGCATCAGGCGCTGCGTGGTGTTGATCTCGATCTGTTTCCCGGCGAATGCTTAGGCCTGGTCGGTGACAATGCGGCGGGGAAATCAACGCTCACCAAAGTGATCTCCGGCACCTACATCCCCGATGATGGCACCATCACGCTGGATGGCGAGGCGGTGCGGTTTTCCGGTCCCGCCGAGGCGCGCTCACGCAATATCGAAATGGTGTTTCAGGATTTGAGCCTGTGTGACCATATTGATGTGGTTGGCAATCTGTTTCTGGGCCGGGAATTGACCAAGGGTCCGTTTCTGGATCGCGCCCGGATGCTGGTGGAAGCCCGCAAGATGCTGGATGCGCTGGAAATCCGCATTCCGCGCCTCACCGCCAAGGTCGAGAAACTCTCGGGCGGCCAGCGGCAGGCGATTGCCATTGCCCGTGCGGCGTCGTTCAATCCCAAAGTGCTGATCATGGATGAGCCAACCTCGGCGCTGGCCGTGGCGGAAGTGGAAGCAGTGCTGGCACTGATCAACCGCGTCAAGGCCCGAGGCGTATCCGTGGTGTTGATCACCCATCGCTTGCAGGACCTGTTTCGCGTCTGCGACCGCATTGCTGTAATGTATGAGGGTACGAAAGTGGCCGAACGCCAGATTGGCAGCACCAACCTTGAAGATCTGGTGAAATTGATCGTCGGGGGGGAAAGACATTGACCGCCTATACTGAACGCGCCAAAGGCTCTGCCTTCGCTGACTTTATCACCGAGAATGCCCAGGTTCTGTCGATTGCGATTTTCTTCTTTGCCTGCATGGTGTTCTTCTCCGTCACGACCGATACATTTCTCACGCTCGGCAATATTCTCAATGTGGTGCGACAAGCTGCCCCCATTCTGATTGTTGCCGTTGCCATGACACTGGTGATTGTTACCGGCGGTATTGATCTTTCCGTTGGCTCGCTGGTGGCGCTGATCAATGCAACGGTGGCGATTGTGCTGGCAACCGGCCTGTCATGGCCCTTGGTCGTGCTGCTCATGCTGGTTCTGGGCGGCGTGATTGGCCTGATCCAGGGTTGGTTCATTGCCTATCAGGGCATTCCGGCCTTTATCGTCACGCTGGCTGGCCTGTCGATCCTGCGCGGCGTGGCGCTCTACATCACCCAAGGCTATTCCATTCCGATCAACGACGTGCCGGGATTCTTCACGCTGGGTCGTGGCGAGTTCTTAAGTCTTCCGGTTCCGGCCCTGATAGCCATTGCCGTGACAGTCTTTGGGTTTGTGTTGGTCTCCTCCACCAAATATGGCCGTCAAGTGGTGGCCGTCGGCTCCAATCTGGAAGCGGCGCGCCGGGTAGGCATGCCAGCCAAGTGGATTGTCGCTTCAGTCTATCTGGTGTCCGGCGTGGCTTGCGCCCTTGCCGGATTGTTGATTGCCGCCCGGCTTGGCTCCGGCTCTTCCAACGCCGCCGTCGGCTTTGAATTGCAGGTGATTGCGGCCGTGGTTCTGGGTGGCACGTCGCTGACGGGCGGGCGCGGCACCATGCTGGGAACACTGCTGGGCACCATGACCATCGCGGTGATCGGCAACGGACTTATTCTCATGCATATCTCGCCGTTTTTCACGCAGATTGTCACGGGCGCGATCATTCTGGTGGCGATCTGGCTGAACACCCGGATCTTTTCCGCAAATTTCCGCTTTGGCGCAGCGAAGAAGGGGTGAGATATGACCAGTGAACTCTCTGAGGCTCATATCCGCTCCGGCAAAGTGATGACGGTGGCCGGCCCCATCTGCGTGGACGAGATGGGCGTAACCTTGATGCACGAGCATATCCTCAACGATTGCCGTTGCTGGTGGCATCAGCCCAAGACGCCTGAGAGGCAATATCTGGCGGAAGGCTTTGTCTGCATGGAAATTCTGGGCGAATTGCGCCAGGACCCCTTCGTCAACAAGCACAATATCACCCTGGATGACGAGCCTTTGGCGATCACCGAGCTGATGGATTTTGCCAAAGCAGGTGGCAAGACTGTGGTGGAGCCAACCTGTCAAGGCATTGGCCGAAATCCTCTGGCGCTGCGCCGGATCGCAAAAGCCTCCGGGCTGAATATTGTGATGGGAGCTGGCTATTATCTGGCTTCATCCCACCCCGCCAAGGTGGCGGAGATGACGGTGGAGGCCATAGCCGATGAAATTGTGCAGGAAGCGCTGGTTGGTGTCGATGGCACCGATGTCAAAATCGGCCTGATTGGTGAAATTGGCGTATCGTCTGATTTCACCGCTGAGGAAGAAAAGTCACTGCGGGCCGCAGCCCAGGCGCAGCTACGCACCGGCCTGCCGCTGATGGTGCATCTGCCGGGCTGGTATCGGCTGGGTCACAAAGTGCTGGATATTGCCGCAGAAGAAGGGGCAGACCTGCGCCACACGGTGCTGTGCCACATGAACCCATCTCATGATGATCTCACCTATCAAGGCGAACTGGCCAGCCGGGGAGCCTTTATTGAATATGACATGATCGGCATGGATTTTTTCTACGCCGATCAGCAGGTGCAATGCCCCAGCGATGAGGATGCCGCCCGCGCCATCGTCAAGCTGGTGGAGATGGGCCATCTCGACCGCATCCTGCTCTCCCATGATGTGTTTTTGAAGATGATGCTCAGCCGCTACGGCGGCAATGGCTACGCCTATATTCTCCGGCATTTCTTGCCGCGCCTCCAGCGTCACGGCCTTGGTGCTGACGCTCTCACCACCCTCATGCGGGGCAATCCCCGTTCGGTCTTTCAGGCTGCCGCCTGAGACCTGTTGCATAGATAAGGAACACATATCATGACAAAGAAAATTCTCCTCGTGGGTGAAAGCTGGGTCAGCTCCGCCACCCATTACAAAGGTTTTGACCAATTCGGCAGCGTCACCTTTCATCTGGGCGCGGAGCCGCTGGTGAAAGCGCTGGAGGGCAGCGAATTTGAGCTGACCTATATGCCTGCCCATGAAGCCGTGGAAAAATTTCCCTTTGAGATGGCGGGTCTCGATGCCTATGATGCCATTATCCTCTCCGACATCGGGGCGAATTCCCTACTGCTGCCGCCTGCCGTGTGGCTGCATTCCAAAACCGTTCCTAACCGCCTGAAGCTGATCAAGGCCTGGGTGGAAAAGGGCGGCAACCTGCTGATGGTCGGCGGTTATTTCTCGTTCCAGGGCATTGACGGCAAGGCCCGCTGGCGTCGCACGCCGGTGGAAGATGTTCTGCCCGTGACCTGCCTGCCCTATGATGACCGGGTGGAAATCCCCGAAGGCTCAACCGCCGATGTGATCAAGCCCGACCACCCAACAGTTGCTGGCCTCACCGGTGAATGGCCTTTGCTGCTCGGCGTCAACGAGGTTGAGGTGCGCGACGGTGATGATGTTGAGGTGGTTGTGCGTTTGCCAAAGGATCAGGGCAGCCATCCGCTGCTGGTCACCGGCACGTTTGGCAAGGGCCGCACCGTGGCCTGGACGTCTGATATCGGACCCCATTGGCTCTCGCCTGCATTTTGTGAATGGGAAGGCTATGGCAAGCTGTGGAAGAACATTCTGGGCTGGATGACGCAAGCGCGGTGATGCTCTCACGTGGCGAAGATCGCGGCCAACTCGGTCTGTGATGGAAACGCAGACCGGGTTCCCCGGCGACTGACGGTGATGCTGGCGGCCTGTGCTGCGTGGCGCAGCGCCAGGCCATCGGGCATGACATGGCGCAAACTGCTGGATGCCAGCGCAACCGCCATGAACGTGTCGCCTGCGCCTGTGGTGTCAACAGCAACGGATGGAACGGCTGGGATTGTGGTGGTGCCGGTGCGATCCGCCAAGATTGCACCCTTGCCGCCAAGGGTGATGATGACGGTACCAACACCGGCATCACGCAAGCATTGGGTGGCGGCTTCGCCGCTTTCACCTGTCAGCTTATCGGCTTCGCCCTGGTTCAAAAAGGCAATGTCGATCAGCGACCAAAGGGCGGCAAAGCCGGGCCGCAGCGGTGATGGGTTAAAGGCGGTGATCATGCCGCAGCGTTTGGCCTCGTGGAGGAGGGCAGCCGTGGTGTCATCGGTGAGATTGCCTTGGAGAATGGCCAGATCGCCGGGTTTTGCCGTCTGTAAGACACTGGTAACATGCTCAGGCCGGACGCTGGTGGCACAGTCTGTTGTGGTGATGATGGCATTTTCGCCATCCGGCGTGGTGAAGATCATCGAGATATCGCTGGCTTTATCGACAAGCTCGATCAAGCGGCTATCGATCGGCTCCAGCGACAGGCTCTGCCGGATCATCGAGCCGCGAAGGTCGTTGCCGACAGCGGCAATCAGCGTGGTGTCCAAACCGGCGCGGCCCAGAACAATCGCCTGGTTGGCGCCTTTGCCACCCAGATCCGTGCTTTGCTGCTGGCCAAAAATCGACGCGCCGGCCTCTGGCATGGTCGGTACGGACATGATTTCATCGATTGCGACATTACCGATTACCCAGGCACGCATCACAGACTTTCAACACGCATGGCAGGCTTTCAAAAGGAAATGAGAAATGCTGGATATATCCGACAACACATCAAGCACTATGCGAGAAATTTTCGGGCGCGACAAGGCGCTGATCGGCATGATCCATTGCCCGGCATTTCCCGGTGCGCCGCGCTATCGCGGCGCGAGCATGACAGAGATTTACGATGCCTGCATGCTTGATGCCGAAGCCCTGATCGAAGGCGGCATGCATGGACTGATCATTGAAAACCACGGCGACATTCCCTTTTCCAAACCGGATGACATTGGGCCGGAAACATCTGCTTTCATGAGCGTTGTCACTGACCGCATTTGCCGTGCGGTTGGCGTGCCACTGGGCATCAATGTCCTGGCCAATGCACCCATTCCGGCCTTTGCCATTGCCATGGCGGGCGGGGCAAAATTCGTGCGGGTCAACCAATGGGCCAATGCCTATGTCGCCAATGAAGGCTTCATGGAGGGACGGGCGGCGGAGGCCATGCGCTACCGTTCCATGCTGCGGGCCGAACATATCAAGGTGTTTGCCGATAGCCATGTCAAGCACGGCGCCCACGCCATCACCGCCGACCGCACCATTCAGGAATTGACCCGCGATCTCGCCTTTTTCGATGCCGACGCGGTGATTGCCACCGGCCAGCGCACCGGCAATTCCGCGACCATGGAGGAGATTGAAGAGATTGGAGCGGCGACACATCTGCCCCTTTTGGTTGGTTCGGGTGTTTCCAAGGACAATATCGTCGAGATCCTGAAACGCACCAACGGCGTTATCGTCGCTTCATCACTCAAACATGGCGATGTCTGGTGGAATCCGGTCGATATCGAACGGGTCAAAGCTTTCGTGGCGACGGCCCAGCCCGGTTTGAAAGCATAAATGCCATGGCACAGGCGGGTAAAGGACTGTTAGAGGTCAATGGCGAGCGGCTTTTGGCCCGATTGGACCAATTTGCCGCGATTGGCGCAACGCCCAAAGGCGGTGTTAATCGGCAGGCCCTGACGGCGCTTGATCGTCAGGCGCGGCAATTGCTGGCCGATCTCGGCCAAACGCGTGGATTTTCTGTCTATCAAGATCCGATCGCCAACCTGTTCCTGCGCCGCGAGGGCCAGAACCCGGATTTGCCGCCGCTGCTGATCGGCAGCCATCTCGACAGCCAGCCCTCTGGCGGGCGGTTTGATGGTGCGCTGGGCACACTCTGCGCCTTCGAAGTTTTGGAAACATTGGAAGACAATGGCATAGACACCGTCAGGCCTGTCGAGGTTGTTGCCTTCACCAATGAAGAAGGCTGCCGTTTTGCACCCGGATGCATGGGGTCCATGGCCTTTTCGCAGGGTGCCATTCCCGCCGCATGGCATACAGCGCGGGCAACGGATGGCGCGCTGTTTTCCGATGACTTGGCAGCAACGCTTGCTGATTTGCAAGGCGCTGCCATGAGGCCGCTGGGCTTCCCGGTATTTGCTTATCTTGAAGTGCATATCGAGCAAGGCCCATCCTTGGAAAAAGAGGGTCTGCCCATCGGCATCGTCACGGGCATTCAGGGCACCCGCTGGCTTCAGGTGACCATCTCGGGCCAGACTGCCCATGCAGGCACCACAGCACTGTCCTACCGCAAAGACCCCATGCGCGCCGCCGTCTCCGGCTTGAACGTGCTTTATAACGACATCATGCCGCAAGATGCCCATTCACGCCTGACAGTCGGCCGGTTCTCGCTGGAGCCGGGGGCCATCAATGCCATTCCGGCAGCGGTGACGTTTTCGCTGGATATCCGCCACCCCAATGTTGAGCAACTGGATCTGATCGAAGCGAAGATACGCAAGGTCCTGCAGGATCTTGCCGTGGAGAATGGATGTGGTCTCGAAATGGAACTGCTCTTCGATATGGCTCCAGCGCGTTTCCCGGATCATCTGGTTACCATACTGGAGGGTGCGGTTGTTAAGGCTGGTTTTGCCCATAAATCCATGGTGTCCGGTGCTTTTCACGATGCACTCTTCATCAATCGTGTCGCACCCTCTGCGATGATTTTCACTCCATGCCGAGATGGATTGAGCCATAACGAAGAAGAGTATGTAATGCCTGCGGATTCTGTCGCAGGGGCGCAAGTGCTGCTGACCGCGAGCTCGCAACTCCTGTCAAACTTGGCGACACAGGCATCTGTCGTTGTCGCTCACCTCCGTTAGAGTGCCAGAACACAGCCAATCAACTGAATCGAAACCATCAGCCGTTCACGGATTCCCCATCAGCAACATCCTTTTGGCTCTTCATGAAGGGCCGTTTGACAAGGCCCAGCAGGTCATCAACAAAGGTGAAAATGACGGGGATCACCAATAGGCTCAGAACGGTGGAGGTGAGCAAGCCGCCAATCACAACGATGGACATGGGTTGACGGAAGCTCGTATCTCCGCCGCTGAGGCTCAGCGCAACAGGAGCCATGCCAGCGCCCATGGCGATGGTTGTCATCACGATGGGGCGGGCGCGTTTGTGGCAGGCATCGATCAGCGCCTCGTAGCGGTCCATGCCATTGCGTCGCGCCATGATGGCATATTCCACCAGCAGAATTGAATTCTTGCTGACAATGCCCATCAACATCAACAGGCCGATGACGGCGGGCATGGAGAAACTCGTACCCGTGGCAATCAACGGAAAGAGTGCGCCACCAAGGGAGAGAGGAAGTGCCATCAGGATTGTCGCTGGCTGCATGAAATCGTGGAACAACAAGACCAGCACCGCATAAATGCAGAAGATACCGATGCCCATCGCCAAGGCAAAGCTGGTGAACAATTCCGACATCCGCTCAAGCTCACCCTGCTGCACAACATGCACCCCCGGCGGAAGGTGGCTCAATCCCGGCAGCGCCATCGCCTCCTTGTTGACGTCTCCCAAGGCACGGCCATTCAACTGAATGGTGAAGGTAATGTTGCGTGATCTGTCGATCCGATCAATCTCCGAGGGGCTGCCCCCGATTCGGATTCCGGCAATCGCGCCGAGTGATACTTTGCCGTTTGTCCCGGAGAGTTGCAGTTGCGAGATGGCATCAAGATTGCGAATATATTTCGGATCAAGCCGGACACGGATATCGATCTGCCGCTGCGGAAGATTGAACTTGGACCGTGATGTGGAATAGTCGCCATCAGTTGCCACGCGCACAACATCCGCAATCGTATCCGAGGTGATACCCAAAGCCGCTGCACGGGCAAAATTCGGGCTGATCTGGATTTCCGGGGCCTGTCTGGCCGCGCTGGATGTAATGCCGCCAATGCCTTTCAAGCCATGCAATTGTTCTCCCACAACAGCAGCGGTCTGATCGAGAAGAATCGGATCGTCGCTTGCCAGCGTCAACTGAAGCTCGGTGCCATTGCCGCCGTTGCCAACTTCGACACGCACACCTGCAAGCTCCTGTAGGACATTGCGCATCTGTTGCTCGATCTGCGATTGCTTCAGTTTTCGATCATTGATTGGGGTAAGGTCAACCACCAATGTGGCGGTTGTCACGTCGCTGGTTGTGCTGCTATCGGCACCGCCGCCACTTGTGGAGGAGCCGACGACAGTGAACACACGCTTGATGTTTTCAAGGCCTGAAATCAGTTTTACGGCTTTCAGCGACATGGCTTCCGTGTCGGAAAGCTCTGATCCCGGCGGCATTGTCAATGTCACTTGCGTCTGCGCGTTGTCAGAGGCCGGGAAGAACCCGGTCTTCAGCAGAGACACGGCTGAAAGTGACACGACAAGAAAGACGATAATGCCAAGACTGGTCAGAAAACGGTGGCGCAGGCATGCGCGCACAATGGAGAGATAGGTCTTCATAATGACCCCATCCACTTCCACTTTCGGCGTCGCCTTCATCATATACGCAGCCATCATCGGCGTCAGAAAACGCGCAACCATCAGCGATGCCAGCACTGCGACGGCGGCAGTCACACCGAACTGCTTGAAGATCAACCCGGGAATCCCGGCCATAAACGCGGTTGGCAGAAAAACCGCAACCAGCGTGAATGTTGTCGCAATCACCGCAAGGCCGATCTCGTCGGCGGCCTCCATGGCGGCATCAAAGGGCTTTTTGCCCATGCGCAGATGTCGCTCGATATTTTCAACCTCGACGATGGCATCGTCAACGAGAATCCCGACCACCAGCGAAATCGAAAGCAGCGAAATCGTATTGAGGCTGAAATTCGCGAGATAGATCACAAGGAATGTCGGAATGATGGACAGCGGCAAAGCCACAGCAGACAGAAGGGTTGCGCGCAAATCGCGCAAGAAGAGAAACACCACAACAATCGCCAGCGCCGCCCCCTCATACAGCATGTGCATCGACGCTTCATAATTGTCGATTGTCGGCTGAACCGTTGTGTAGGCCTGCACAATCTCGACTTCGGGATGCTCGGCTGCAAATGCTGCCATCACCCGTGTCAGGTCGGTGGCCACACCCGTATCGGAATAGCCGTTGCTGCGTTTGACCTCAACGGCGATCACCGGCGTTTGCCCCATATACGCAAGCGATGAACGTTCGGAGAAGCTATCCGTCACCTTGGCGATCTGGTCGAGACGCACACTTTTGCCATTGGAAAACGGAATTGAAAGTGCTGCAATGTCTTTGACGGAGTTGACGGCACCCAATGTGCGCACTGTCTGATGCAGCCCGTTCAAATCTCCACGGCCGCCGGAGGCATTTTCCTGCACCAATTTCAGCTGGGACGACACATCTGCCGCCGTGACACCAAATGAAGTCAGCAAGTCCGGGTTGATATCAACATGAATTTCGCGGTCCACACCGCCAAAACGATCAACCTCGCCAACGCCTTGGGCTTTCAGCAGAGCCTTGGTCATGTCATTGTCAACGAACCACGACAGTTCCGTTTCATTCAGCTTTGATGATCGCACAGCATAGGTCTGGAGCACCGACGATTGCACTGTGACCCGCGAGACGCTGGGTGTCTGCATCGCCGATGGTAGATCGGTGACGCTATCCACCGCATTGCGAACTTCATTCAGCGCCTGTTCCCCGTCTTTTTCCAGACTGAAGGAGACGCTGATCGAGACGGAGCCGTCGGTAATTGTTGTGGTGATATGGTCCAGCTTGTTGAGGGTTGCCAGCTTGTCTTCGATCTTGCGCGCAACTTCGGTTTCAAGTTGCGATGGCGCGGTGCCATCCAGTGTCGCGCTGATCTTGATTGTCGGCAGGTCCATGTCTGGAAACTGCTGAATCTTGAGTTTCTCGAAGGCAATCAAGCCGCAAACGGTCATGAGTGCAAACAGGAGAATGGCTGGAACCGGATTGCGGATGGAAAAAGCTGAAATATTCATTTGGTGGCAGCCTTCACAAGCACGAGATCATTGTCGGACAGGAAGGAGCCCCCTGCTTCCACAATTTGTGCTTGAGCCTCAATCCCTGAAAGGATTTCAACCCGGCCGTTATTGCGTCGGCCAATGTCCACACGCAAGCGCGTAACCCGGTTATCGGCATTGACCCTGAAGACGTAATTGATGCCGTCACTATACACCAAAGCGGTTTCGGGCAGGGTGAGCGCGGGCGTGACGGCAAGCTCAATGGTGCCGGATTCGTAGAGGCCAACCCGGATATCGGGATCATTTGGAAGGGTCACATAGATTGTGCCGCGTCCCGTGTCATTGCTGACAATCGGGCTGACAAGGCGGACGGTGCCTTCAAAACTCTTGCCCGATGGATCATGGCCCGATGGATCATGGCCCGATTGATCATGAATGGTGGCCTTGGCACCGGGATGGATGCGCGGCAGCTGATAGGACGGAACTTCCGCCTGCCACTCAACTCGCCCTTGGCGCACGAGGCGAAACAGCTCGGTTCCGGCTGAAACCACATTGCCAAGATCGGCGGAACGCGATGAAACAATGCCGCTGTCGGGTGCTGTTATTGTTGTCTGCGAAAGCGTGATCTTGCTTGATTCAAGCGAGGCTTCATCAGACGCGAGATCGGCTGCGTCTGTCTGTTCGGTGATGTAATAGCCAAGGGTGTCCTGATCCGACAGCGCACCAGAACCCGTGACCTTTTTTGCCCGCACGCTATCGGCTTTCGCTTTGGCAAGCGTGGCCTTGGCAGAGGCGACAGCCGCTTCCTGCTTGTGCACATCGGCGATGGCGCTTGCATCCGACAATCTCGCCAGCACATCGCCCTTCTGCACCACAGAGCCGATATCAACCAGAATATCCGTGATCTTTAAAGAGCCGGTTTCTGCGGCAACAATTGCTTCCTGCCACGCCGCCAACCAGCCGCTGACCGCAATCGTATCTGCCCATTGCAATGTTTGTGGTGTGGTAACGGACACTGTCAGCGCCGCAGACTGCGTGGTTTGCGCTTGATCGGTCTTGGAAAAGCCCATGGATGGCACGCCAAGACACGCCACCGACACAACAACCAACCCCGCACGGCGGAAAACTGAACTCACTGTTTTACTCCTTTGGCATCTACGTCACTTGCCATCTCGCCGCCCGTTGCATTCGGGGTCCAGCCGCCGCCCATCGCCTTGTAAAGAGCGATCCAATCGCGCACGGCATCGCGTTGATTTTCCACAAGCGTTAACTCGGCGGCCTGCAACTCGCGGCGCGCATCTTCGCGGTCAAGAACACTTGCCCCGCCCGCTTTCCAATTGGTGTCTATGGCTTTGAAATACGCCCGATAGTTCTTTGCCGCGACCACAGCATCACCAATCTGGCGCTCCGTGCTATCGACATTCACCATCGCCGTTTCCACGGCGTTGATGGCGGTCAGAACACCGGACTTGTAACTGGCAATGGCCGCCTTATAGGCCGCTTCCTTATATTTGACGGTGGCGCGAAGTGATCCCCCGTCAAAAATCGGGATTGAAACCGCTGGCCCAAACGACCATGGCAAGCTTGTGCCACTGGATGTCGAATGGCTCGCCGTCAGCGTGCCGCTGAGAGAAAAGCTTGGGTAAAGATCGGCTTTGGCGGTTGCGACATCGGCAAGCGAGGCGGCGGCTTCTTTTTCCAGCGCATTCACATCCGGTCTTTGCCGGATAACATTGGCCGGAATTGCATCAACGGACAGTTTCGCAGGGCGCGGTATTTTCGACGAGCTTTTATTGAGAATATCGCGCACTTTGTCTTCATCAACAGCAACGAGTTCGGTAATCGATTTGATCAGAACCTCGCAATCCGCCACCTGTGACTTCAGGGACGAAGACGTGCTCGCCGCACTTGCTTTGATCAGGGCCAGATCGGAACTCGATTTCAATCCGGATGCGGTGGAAACCTCTGTCGCCTTGACCGTCTGTTGTTGAGAAACCAGCTCGGCTGCATAAATGCCCTGCAACTGCCGACATCCCTTGTATTGCACGTAATCATCGGCAACCTCAGCGGCAAGCGTTACGCGGGCATCATACCAGTCCGCCGTTTCCTCGGCGACGCGCTGGCGGGCGGCCTCGACGGTGTTGCGTGTCTTGCCGAAAAAATCCAGCTCCCAAGATGCATCCAGCTCTCCGGTGCCCGTGGTGGAGGGGGCCACGCGATTGGCTTTCGATCCCCGCGTTCCAGAACGGTCATAGGATCCAGAACCGGTCAGGGATGGGAAATAGTCCGCCTTTGATGAGGCCAAGGTGGCGCGGGCTTCTTCAATCTCGGCAACTGCGGATTCAAGGGTGGGGCTGTTGGCTTCGGCGGTGCGCAAAAGCTCTGAGAGGGCAGGATCATTAAAGGTGTTCCACCAATCAACCAGCTGTGCGGTGCTGCCCGAATGCGGCAACGTCGCATGCCAGCGGTTTGCCAATTTGGAAATATCCACATTTGACTGGGTCACCGCCACGCAGGCCGACAAGGGTACAACAATCAGACTGAGCCACCATTTGCCATGCAGCTTATTGTTCGGTTGAAGTGCATTGTCATGTGCTGGCGTCATCAGATCCGGCCCTGGTTTCGCAATCGTCCGGACCAATCTTTAAAGATGTGAATGTTAAGTGCCGTCAGGGATGTGTAAAATTGGGTAAAATAACACTTGCTAGCCGTGCGGCCGGTTTATCCTGTCCTTTATAAGTTCAATGGCAGACCAGATCGATGACCAATGTCCTCTTGATTGACGATGACACGGAGCTGACCACGATTCTGAGTGAGTACCTGACAGGGGAGGGTTTCACGGTATTCGCAGTGGTCAATGGCAAGCAGGGACTGGCCGAGATCGCTGCCCGCAGGATCGATATGGTCGTCCTTGATATCATGATGCCGCAAATGAACGGAATTGATGTTCTGCAGCGGATACGCCGTGTCAGCGAGGTCCCCGTCCTCATGCTCACCGCCCGTGGCGATGACGTAGACCGCATTTCCGGCCTCAACCTGGGTGCCGATGATTATGTGGCGAAACCCTGTTCATCCGGTGAGCTTGTGGCCCGACTACGCGCTATCCTCAGGCGCGTTGGACCAGACAAGGATGTCGAGACTGAGCAATTACGATCCGGCGATCTGGTTCTGAACCCGGCCAACAGAACTGCGGAATGGCGAGGCCTGCCGTTTGAACTGACAGGAACGGAATTTATCCTGCTTGAAGTCCTGGTGCGCAATGCGGGACAGCTGATTTCAAGGCAGTTTATCTCAAAGCAGGCATTTGGCCGTCCGCTCGTCGCCTTTGACCGGCGTATCGACGTCCACATCAGCAGCGTGCGGCAGAAACTGGGCCGACGCGAGGACGGGCAGTCCTGGATCCAGTCCGTTCGCGGGCAGGGTTATCAACTCATCCGGGATGTTTGATGACAAGGCTTTTCCGAAAATTCTTCATTTTCGTCTGGCTGGCGATGACCGTGTCCATTGTTGGCATCATTTCATTGGATAGGGTCTTCCATCTGTTTCCGCTGAAAAGCGAGAGGCAGCAAGAACGCATCTCGTTTGTCTTGCAGACCATAGGGGAAGTGCTTGAGCAAAAAGGCTTGGTCGAGGCCGGTAAGTTTGCACAGGCTTGGGTCACTTTCGCAAATCCGGTGATTGTTAGTATTTCGTCCGTGCCGAATCTTCAATGCGCAACGGGTAACGACGAGACCCTGACCATTTACCGCCATCACGACGGCGCTTGTTTCCGTCTTTCCAGTCAACTCAGACATTATAATTTCATCGAGGACGCGCTTCCAGATGCTTTGCCCTGGATCGCCACAGTTATTGCCAGTACGTTATCGGCCCTTTGGATCACGCGCTATCTGGTCGGTCCTGTGGCCAAGCTCAGAAACGGGCTCAGTGCCTTGGCGAAAGGCGATTTTCACACCAGAATCGGTGGCAATTTCGGCAAAGGCCAGGATGAAATCACGGCGCTGGCAATGGATTTCGATGTGACAGCCGCACGCTTGCAGGAATTGCAGGAAGCGCAACAACGGCTCTTTCATGATGTCTCCCATGAACTCCGCTCGCCACTCTCGAGATTACAGGCCGTTTTGGGCATGCTGGACAAGAATCCGGGCCGCATCGATATGATCGCCTCGCGTATGGGGCGGGAAGTCATGCGGCTCGACGCCCTTGTCGACGAGATCCTGACGCTGGCACGCATAAGCTCGCCGGAACATGCACCGCCAGAACGCCAGACTATTGATCTCATTGATCTGATAACCCGGATTGTCGATGACGCCTGCTTTGAAGGGCAGGATCGGGGGGTCGATGTGACCTATAGCGGCTGCGACAGTTTTATCGCAACATTGAACGGAGAACTCATCTACCGGGCTATAGAGAATGTTGTTCGAAACGCAGTCAAATTTACAACGGACGATTCGACCGTTGCCGTGACGGCGCAGGCGTTTCGGGATGTCCTGTCGATCAGCGTCACAGACAATGGCCCCGGCGTTCCCGCTTGCGATCTAGAGAGGATCTTTCTACCGTTTTCCCGATCCGAAATAGGTGAAACCGCGAAGGGTCACGGGCTTGGCCTTGCCATTACGCGCAAAGCCCTCGAACTGCATCATGGCAGTGCAGTTGCCAGCCTTACACAAGAAGGTCATCTTTTGATGACGCTGAAAGTGCCAGCTTCTCCTGGCTTATGAAACAGCACCGAAGACTGGGTCTGACTCATATGTGGAACGGCCCGGGGCTTGTCGCAAAGATTTTCGTGGGTCTCGATTATCCCCTAAACGGTGTGTATTTATACTTTGTTAACCTTTTGCAGTCCGAAGAGGCGCGCAAGCAGATCGTTCTGGTCGTTGACGGTCCAGCCGCCGGAATAGCCGAAGCCTTTCCTCAACCACAGCATTGCCTCGAAACCCGCGATGGTTCGCCGCGCAGTGTTGAATGACTGGACCCCGCCGATCTTCGGCATGTTCTTCTTCAGCCGTAAGTGGTCGCTTTCGATGCCTTGTTGGAGATGCTTGGTGGCATAGTGCACAGGGTCTGGATGCAACAGCCCGCTATCGACCGATGTTTTGATCGCCGACGGAAACGTATTGGCGGCCATCCGTGCCGATCTTATTCGGCGACAACAAGGGCTCGTTCTTCAGCATGTTGCAGAAGAACCGCTTGGCGGCATCAAGATCGCGCTTTGCCGTCAGCAGGAAGTCGACGGGATTGCCGTGCTTGTCGATTGCGCGATCACGTATCGCCACTTGCCGCGGATCTTGACGTAGGTCTCATCGACGCGAAACGAGCTGCAATGTGGCCGACGAAACTGATGTAACCGCTTCTCGATCATCGGTGCGTAGGCCAGAACCCAGCGGTTGATTGTGCTATGGTCAATCTCGAAACCGCGTTCCCGGAACATTTCCTCCAAATCGCGATAGCTAAGCGGATAACGTAAATACCAAGGCAACCGCCTGCACGATCAGCCACGCCTCAAAATGGCGTCCCTTGAAATCGTCTTTCGATTGGCGTTTCAGCTTCTCGGTAATGGCATTCAGACCATCGGTACGCTCCGCAACAATTGGAGCGGAATTTCTCTTCCGATGGTCAACATACCGTTAACCGAAAAAATTTGCGACAAGCCCGGCCCAATGACCGCCCATTCTTCGTCGCTCAATTCATGACGGCGCATGGCAATCTCCTTTCAAGGAGATTGAATCACATACCGTAAACAAGATGAACCCCGTTTATGGCGACACTGCCTAGTAGAGCGTGGATCGTGGCGAAGTTACAAACTGGGTCAGACTCTGCCGATAATCAACTGCTATATCCTGAGAACTTACACCTAGTACACTTTCAAGGCACGTGACATGAAGTCGATGAAAAGACGTGTGCGCCGTGGCAGGAAATTGCTCTGCGGGTACATGGCATATATCGTCAGCGGTTCCATGGTCCAGTCGGAGAGCAGTTCCACCAAGCGTCCTTCCGCAAGCTCTCGGGACACATAGGGGCGCGGGATACGAGCAATGCCCATGCCTGCCACGGTCAGCGATTTGATCGCCTCGCTACAATTCGATTTATGCTGAGCACGGACGCTAACATAGCAACTTTCCCCCTGAGCGGAAAAGCGCCATTTCTGGTCGCCGATATTGGCACCGTGTACCACGAGCTGATGATCCTCTAGATCCTTCGGGCTTTTGAGGCTTTGCGACTTCTGCACATAACTGGGCGCTGCGCATATGGCATAGGTCACCGAGCCGATGCAGCGCGACATCAGCGTCGAATCCTCCAGGCGTTGACTGGCCCGCACAGCCACGTCGAAATTTCCCTCAACAAGTTGCTGCTTCTCTTCGCTGAGGCAAAGATCCAGCGAACATTCGGGGTTTTCCTCATTGAACTGCGGAAGGACCGGAAGGATCAGATGCAGTCCCAATGTCACAGGCATGGTCACGCGCAAGGTCCCGCGAAGCTCTGCCCCGCTCTGGCTGGCAACTTCATCGGCTTGTTCGTGACGCCATAAAAGCTCGCTCACAATCTGGTAATATCGCGATCCTGCCTCGCTGGGCATGACACCGCGCGTGGTGCGATTGACCAAGGTCACCCCAACATGGGCCTCAAGCTCGCGAATATTCTTGCTGATCGCGGGACGAGAGAGTCCAATATTATTTCCAGCTTTAGTAAAGCTTCGAGCTTCGATAACTGCGCAAAATACTTTCAACGCGGTGAATCGATCCATTAACGCATTCCTTGAAAATCTTTATTTTTAAATACAACAGAAAATTTGTTGTGTAATACCATATTTCTGAGTCGATGAAAGTCTGCTCCGGCAGATGTAAACAGTGATTTGCTGACAGACGCTTGTAAACTAACCGATTTCACAGATGTTGGTGAGAGGCCAAAACACCGAGCTACAGAGCCGTATTCCAAGATCTTTGGAGGTGCGGGAAATATGCCAAAGGCGCTGGATCCCACCACCGGCCACTGCGATAAGGTGATGGTCGTCGGCAGGACACCAGCTTCCCGACACAGCGAATTCTGGCGACCTGGCCTGGAAGCCGTCCTCACTGGCGCACATCTGCAATAGCCGTGGATCCAAGGCAAAGGCCGTTCTCTGGGCCTTAGCGTGGCTTCGATGGCGGTCCAGTATTGCAGCGCCGACAGTCCGGCGGGAAGCGGCGCAAGATTCGGAAGAACGTCGCCCCACCCAGCCCGGGCGGGCATCTGTTCGATATCGAGCCCCACAGGAGCCATCCGGTCCAGGGCTAGCCTGACCCAAGCGCTGCAGTGGCTGAGACTGAAATGCACATCGCTGTCGCGCAAGAACGGAACGTTTCAGCAGATGCGCGGCTTCGAACCGCCTCTGATCAAGCGCGGAGCGGAAATGGCCCAGACGATGAAGCTCTTCTGAGGAAAGCCAGTCGCGTGAAAAGCGACAGTCTGCGACGACATCATGCGGGGCCGCTATGATCACCGTTCGCGGTGAACGCGTTGAAGGGGGACATATCATCGGAATCGAAGCTTGAAGACGCTTCAGCTTCTGCATTGGTCCTACCATCCGACCGTAAGGCGCTGCCCCGCTTTCGCACGAAGCTCTAAGGTCCAGCATGGCGACAGCGAAATCGGCACAAGAGATGAGTGAAACCCCGTCCTCCTGGGTCCTCAGCGTATCGCGGCCAAGCGCATAGCGTCCGGTGCGTCGCTCCTCGGTCAGAAGCGCCGCCGGACGCAAGCAAATCCAGTCCATACCGTCGCTCTCGCTCAAAAGATGGTCCTGCCGGTCGCAGGCTTCGGCTATCGGGCGAAAAACCTAGCCTCGGGCAGAAATCCGGGCGCTGATAAAACCGTATGACCGCGACCATCTGCCAAATAAAGCGGCGCTGCGCCGCCGTTCAGATAAAGGCGCTTTTTGGCTTTTCCCACCGCCTTTATGCATAATTCCTTAAATCGGAATCGATTTAAGGTGAAAAGGCTCTGTTGCAAAGATTTCAACCGGCGAGGGACTTCCAGTGTTCTCTGCTGTTAAGCGGTGTGAGCTTGGAGATTCTGGGCGAGCAGAGCTGCGGCTTCAGTCAGAGCGCTTGGTCCAAGTCCGAAAGCCCGTTCAACGATGCGGGCCTCTCCGCGGATGTCTTTTGTAAGGTTGAAAATAGCCGCTTGACCCTTGCGTAACGCCCGCATGACCTCGAAACCTTTAATCGTCGCATAGGCCGTTTTCAGCGTCTTGAACCCTCTCACTGGCTTTATCAGTTGTTTCAACTTGCCGTGATCGGCTTCAACGACATTGTTCAGGTATTTGACCTGTCGATGCACAAGCTCATCGGGACATTTGCCTTCAGCTTTCAATTGCGCGATGGCAATTCCATAGGTTGGGGCTTTGTCAGTGTTGATAACTCTTGGCTTTTCCCAGTCTTTCAGACCATTCAGAGCCTTGCCGAGAAAGCGCTTGGCCGCTTTGGCATTGCGCGTCGGTGACAGATAGAAGTCGATCGTGTTCCCGAACTTGTCAACGGCGCGGTACAAGTATGTCCATTTGCCACGAACCTTCACATAGGTTTCATCGACCCGCGAGCTCGTTGATTGGGGCCGCCGCCAGTGCCAACGCAGCCGCTTCTCGATTTCCGGTGCATATTTCTGGACCCAGCGATAAATCGTGGAATGATCAACGGCGACGCCCCGTTCGCCCATCATTTGCTCAAGGTCGCGGTAGCTCACCCCATAGCGGCAATACCAGCGAACTGCCCACAAGATCACCTCGCCCTGAAAATGACGCCACTTGAAATCGCTCATCAAAAGTCTCGCTGAAAACTATCTCCCCTATTTCCAGCACAAACGGAATCTTTGCAACAGAGCCTTCGCGGCGCCGCGCGCCAGCTCGGCGAAGGTCAGGTCGAAGCCAGTCCCAGCCTCTCCGAGCACCGCTAAATCCTGCGGCCGCGCCAAAGAGACCTTATGCAGCATCGCAGCAAGACTGGAATGCGGTCCATCGTCATGTACCGTTTCAATCACAAAGCTGCCGTCCGATGCGGGTCGCACGGCACATAAATAAGGGGAGTTATTATTACATTGTCATGATCAAAATTGCTTTTCTTGATGGGAGATTCACGAGTGAAAGACGTACACAACATGGGTGTAGTAACCTGCATTATCCTCCTTGGGCCGGTTTGCTTGATAATTGCTTCCGAAACGCCGAGCCCAAGCCGAAGAAACTCACCTGTGGCTGCGACAGATAGACCGAAACCAGGACCAGCATACCGCCGCCAAACTGAATCCAAGTCAGTGTCTGGCCCAGAAAGATCGCCCCCAAAATGGCCGCTGTCAGCGGGCTGAGAAGAGAAAGAAACGACACGGTCAAGGCAGGCAGACGTGCGATTCCCCTAAACCAAAGCGCATAGGTCACGAGCGCCCCCAGCAGGCTGAGATAGCTCAGTCCGCCGATATTCCGCAGCGTGAGCGTTTCGGGAAAGGACTCAGTCATCAACGCGAAGGGCACCAGAGCCAAGCCGCCAAAGGTCAGCTGCCAGCCGGTCAGCGCCAGCAGCGACATATTGTCGGGACGACCGAATTTCTTGGCCAGTACCATCCCCGTCGCCATCGAGAATGCCCCGGCCAGACCCGCAGTCACCCCTTGGGTATTGAGCATGACATCGGAGCGCAGCGCGACAAGCGCCACCCCAAGCGCCGCGCAAAGGCACGCCAGAATCTGCGTTGCGCGCACCGGGTTGCGAAATAGAATCGCGCTGTAAATGAGAACGATAACCGGCTGAATCGACATCAGCAGCGCCGCAATCCCGCCGGGCAGATGATAAGCCGCCAGAAACAAGAAGTAAAAGAAAGCACCAATATTCAGCACCCCCAGAAGGGCCGCGCGCCACCACCAGTGGCCCTGCAACATTTTCCTTTGCAGCAACACCAGAATAAGCCCTGCGGGCAAAGCGCGTAAAGCGGCCGCGGTCAGCGGAATACCGGGCGGCAGGAATTGGGTTGTCACGAGATAGGTGCTGCCCCAAACGAGCGGAACCAACGCCGTGATTAACAGATCAAACCGCTGCCTCGACTTGTTGTCCATTTTGCCCTCCAGAACTGATTGTGCCGAAATAACGATCCCCGAAATCTCCAATCCCCGGAATCATGAACGCCTCCTGGTTTGGTTGCTGCTCGATCGATGAACTCACGATGGTCACATGGGGATAGCGCGCGCTGACACGCTTGATCCCTTCAGGGGAGGCGAGAATATTGGCAAAGACGACATGCTTTTCCCGACGGCAGGCGCAGAGGAAATCCGATCCAGTCCGCGCCGTTTTCAAAGCAGAGCTTCGCCTCTTCGCTATCAATAATGCCGGCAACCTGAACAATATTTTGCATCCGTTGATCCATCCATGTGAGTCGGTTTCGTGCAACGCGGTGGACAAGATGGCCAAACGGAACGGCGCAGAAGATCGCTTTTGGTAACAACCGACGTAACTGATGAGAGCTGGCTCTGAAAATCTGCACAGCTAGGATAAGTGGAATTTCTGGCTGACGTCGGCTTAGATGCAGCCTCACTGATTTCGACTCTTTGGCCTTCCCAAAACGCGGTGAATCTGAATCTCTGTCGCAAACGGGAGGTTTACGATGCCATCGGGGATTTCGTTACGTGAAGATTTTGATGGTGAACGTCTCCGGCGGCTGGCGCGGCAGACGAAGGATGCAGCCCAGGTACGACGCCTGTTGGCACTCGCCTCTGAAGTGCACCCCGGTTTTGGGCCAGCGGGAGCTGGAATTTTCCGGGGTTAAGGCTCAGGTTGGCGTGGGTGCCGATGAGCCGTTCATAAGCGAAATCGGCACCTTGTTGCCGATCGCGCTGTGTGGCCGGAACTCGTTATAGTCTCTACGCCAATCCTCCATCTTTGCCCTTGCGTCGTCAAGGCTCATAAACCAGTGGGCGTTCAGGCACTCTGCCCGGAACTTGCCATTAAAACTCTCGATGTAGCTGTTGTCCGTCGGCTTGCCCGGCCGCGAGAAGTCAAGCACGACGCCTCTATGATAGGCCCAGAGATCGAGGTCACGAGAGATGAATTCGCTGCCGTTGTCCACCCGAATGGTGGCCGGGTAACCGACCTGCCGGCATACGCGTTCGAGGGTCTGCACGACGTCTTCCCCTTTATAGCTGAAGCGGGCATCTACCGCCGGAGAGAAGCGCGAGAAGGTATCGACAACCGTGAGAACCCTGATCTTGCGACCTGTGGCCAGTTGGTCATGCACGAAATCCATGGCCCAGACGTCGTTCGAACGGGTGGCTGCGGTGCGGTCCGATCGCAGCTTTGCTTTGACGCGCCGTTTTGGCACCTTGTTGCGCAGTTGCAGGTCCATCTCCTTGTAAAGACGATAGTTTCTCTTCGGATTCACCACCCAGCCGTTGCGGCTGGATGCGGCTTGCCCAAGCGATGTCCGATCAAACAGCTGAACATGCAGGCCGGCCCGCGCAAGCTCGATGGCGGCTGAGAGACCGGTGTAGCCACCGCCAACAATAGCGACGTCACAGGTGGCGCTCACCGGCTTGGTCGACAAGGTTGGAAACGTGCAGCCATCCCACCAGTAGGGGGTGGATTTTACGGATGGTTGAGCCGCGTTTGTCATGAGGATGTCCCGTTTCATATGATCGGAAGGAATGCGTGAGACAATCTCAATCGCGAGAGACCCAGAGTTTCCGCGTGGTTTCGATGACCTTCCAAACCCCGGTAAAGCCCGGATGCATGACGAATGAGTCGCCCGCAGAAATTCGACGCGGTTCACATCCATCTTCAATCAGCTCGGAGACGCCGGACAGAATGACACAGAATTCAAAGGTTTCACCTTTGATCGAGCGATAGGCACCAGGCGTGACCTCCCATACGCCGCAGGACACCAGACCGTCTGTCGTCTGGGCAATATCCCAGGTCAGAAACTGTGGATCGCCTTCCACCAGTCTGTCTGGCAACGGTTGGCCCTTGCGTGGTTCTGGCAGGTTGTTCTGGTCAATAAAGGTCAGCTTGGACATAGGATGGTCTTTCAATAGGATGGTTATCGGCTGAACGACAGTCGCCGCTCGATGAATTTCAGCGCCATCAAGGCAATGACATTGATGGCGAGATAGAAAGCAGCGGTGATGATGAAGATGTCCATGATGGCAAAGGTCTCACTCATCAATCGCTTGGCGTAACCAGTGATTTCCAGCACGGTGATGGTGGAGGCAAGGCTGGATTCCTTCACAATAATCGCCACTTCGCTGCTGTAAGCAGGCAGAGCCTGACGCAAGGCGAGCGGAAATTTGACGCGGATGAAGATATGCCAGCCAGACATGCCACAGGCTTCGGCAGCTTCAATCAGGCCACGGGGCAGGGACAGGAGAGCTGAGCGGAAGATTTCGGCGGTGTAGGCGCAGGTGTTGAGGATGACGGCGAGAATGGCCGCATGTAACCCATTGCCAATCATCCACCAGAGGATGGGGTTCTGGCGCACGAAACTGATCTGCGCCAGTCCGTAGTAAATCACAAAAATCTGCACCAGCATGGGCGTGCCACGAAAGATGGCGCAGTAGAAGTCACAGGTGCGGCGAAGGACATGATTGTGCGAGCCGCGACCCAAGGCAAGCAAGACCCCAAACGGCAGACCAAACCCAATGCCGAACACGGCAATCAGCAGGGTCGTTTTGGCACCGGTGAGAAGAAAGGGTACAGCATAGGTGATGATATTGATGTCCATGTCAGCACCCGTTGAACCCGCGATTGAGATAGCGCTCGGCGCGAGCAAACATCGCCTGGCTCACACCCGTCAGGGTGAAAAACAACAGGGCGGCGACACCGTAAAACAGCAACGGTGAGCGTGTGATACCTGCGGCGATGGCGGCTGTGCGCATCAATTCCTGCAATCCGATCACGGAGATCAGCGAGGTATCCTTGATTGTCATTTGCCAGACATTGTTGAGACCACCCAGCGCAAGCCTGAGCGCGAGCGGAAAAATCACCCGAAAGAACGTCACCTTGCCCGGCAAGGCCAGCGAGTGCGCAGCCTCGATAAGACCGACAGGAACCGATTGAAGTGCGCCCCTGATGACCTCAATGGAATAGGCGCACGAGATTGCCGCAATCGCAATCACGCCAATGATCATTGGATAGGCGTTTTCGGCAGCGTTTTGATAGCCAAACATGGATGTGATCGCTCGCACCCAGTCAACAGAGCCGAAAAACAACAGATAGATCACCAGAAGTCCCGGCACACCCCGGACAATGACGCTGTAGGCATCAATCAGCTGCGAGATCACAACCACCCGCCGCCAGCGCAACAGCGCTAATGGTGTGGCAATAACAAGCCCCAGCAGCATACCGAGCAAGCCGATGGCAATGGTCACAGCACCACCCCGCAACAGGGCGAGCGCCCACCCTTTGCCAATCAGCAACTCCCAAATATCATTCAACATGCATACCACCCCGACGGCACATCCTGATTTTGCGCAGAATGTGCCGTGTCAAAAGAGAGATCACTTCTTGCAGGGGATGGTATAATCGTCCTTGAACCAATTCATCGAGGCGTCCTTGACCTTGCCGTCTGTCACCATCTTGCACAGGGCAGCGTCAACCTTGGCTTTCAACGCGCTATTGCCCTTGCGCATGCCAACGCCCATGCCGTGACCGAGAACATCAGGATCGTCCATGGACATGATCTTGACATCGATCTTGGTAAAATTGGCACCGTCGGCGCTGGCTAGAAAGTCCATCCAGGTTGGGGAGTCGCCGAAGGCGGCATCAAGGCGGCCACTGGCCAGATCGGCAGTTTGCTGGGTGGTCGCATCATAGGTCTTTAGATCAGCGCCGGGAATCCGCTTTTCGATGAATTTTGCGTAAGTTGTGCCGGTTACAACGCCAACACTCTTGCCGGTCAATGACTTTTCAATCTCGGTAAGGCTCTTCAACCCGGCAAGAGGTGAGCTTTTGGGAACGACAAAGTAAAGCGGTGTGGTTGCATAGGGAATGGAATAGTCGATTTTCTTTGCGCGTTCTTCCGTAATGCCGAGACCGGAAATGATCACGTCAAAGCGGTCACTGTCCATTGATGGAATGAGAGAACTGAACGCCTGAACAACGAATTTGCACTTGACCTTCAGTTCGGCACAAATGCCATTGGCAATGTCGGCATCAAAGCCGGTGACGTTGCCGTTTGCATCAGCCATGCTGAACAGAGGTGCGTCCCCTTCGGTGCCAATGCGCAACACGCCTTCTTCGGCATAGGCTGCACTGGTGGCGGCAATCAGAAGCAAGGTGGATGCCAGAGTGGATTGGATGATCTTGGTGATGGACATATCTGTTACCCCTTTTATTGTTGTGGGAACGACCCCGCTTAAGCGGCGGCCGGCATGACGCTGGATAGAAACCGCTCCACCGCCCCGGATGCGGGGTTGCGAAACAGCTCTTCCGGCGTGTCATCCTGCTCAACGATGCCTTTGTGCAGGAAGATCATTCGGTTCGAGACATCACGCGCGAACCGCATTTCATGGGTGACGAGAAGGATGGTTGCGCCTTCATCCGCCAGAGTTCTGATGACTTTCAGCACTTCCCCGACCAATTCGGGGTCCAATGCCGATGTTGGTTCATCAAACAACATCAGCTTGGGAGCCATTGCCAGCACCCGCGCAATCGCCACACGCTGCTGCTGGCCACCGGAGAGTTGGTGGGGATAGCGATCCCTGAAATCCACCATTCCGACTTTGGAAAGCGCAGAAAGCGCCATCTCTTGTGCTTCGTGCTTTTGTTTTTTCAGCACATAGATCAAGGCTTCCGTAACATTGCCCAAAACCGTGCGATGCGGCCAAAGATTGAAGCTTTGAAACACCATGCCGATACGACGACGAAACTCCCTGATGTTACAGGCGTTGACGATCTCCCGTTCGCCACGCTCATTGGTGATGACCGAAATAGCCTCTCCCATCACCTCGATCTGGCCCGATGTTGGCGTTTCAAGAAAGTTCACGCAGCGAAGCGCCGTGCTCTTGCCGGAGCCGGAAGAGCCGATGAGCGAAATAACCTCTCCTTCCCGCATGCGGAAATTGATTCCGTTGAGGATGTTGACAGAGCCAAACGCTTTAACGAGGTCGTGAACTTTCAAGACGTCAGTCATCTGTATGAGTTCCTTAGGTCAACCAATCACAGCACCTTCAGAATCGAGCTGCTTGAGCACTTCATCGACAGCTGCTTTCGTAATAGCCACCATCTCGTCAATCTCCGCCTCTGTCATGACCAAAGGTGGCGCAAAGCCCAAAATATCTCCATGCGGCATGGCGCGGGCAATGAGATTACGGTCCCGTGCCGCCTGAGAAATCCGACCTCCGACCTTCAAAGCCGGATCAAACGACAGTTTCGATCCGCGATCCGCCACAAACTCTATTGCCGCCATCATGCCGACGCCACGCACTTCGCCGACAATAGGGTTTTGCTCGAACTCAGCCTTCAGCCTATTGAGCAGGTAAGCTCCTTTTTGTGCGGCCTGACCGGCCAGATCTTCCCGCTCGACAATATCCAGCACGGCATTGGCCGCCGCAGCGCCAATCGGATGGCCGGAATAAGTGTAACCATGGGAGAATGAGCCGACACGAGGCGTCGCCTCTTCCATAACGTCGTATATTTTTTGCGAGATGATTGAGGCCGATAACGGCACGTAAGCGGAGGTCAATCCCTTGGCGACAGTGACAAGATCCGGCTCCATCCCGTATAAATCAGAGCCGAACATCGCGCCTGTGCGACCGAAGCCGCAGATCACCTCGTCAGCGATCAACAGCACATCATATTTTTTCAGCACGGCCTGAATTTTGGGCCAATAACCTGCCGGAGGCGGTGTGATGCCACCTGTGCCTAAAACCGGCTCGGCAATAAATGCGCCGACTGTGTCCGGTCCTTCAGCGATGATGAGCGCTTCAAGTTCGTGTGCGCGGCGTTCAGAAAAGGCCAATTCTGTTTCGCCGGGATAAGCACCACGATAGAAATGCGGAACGCCGGTGCGCAGGATACCGGATATCGGTAGGTCCATATGGTCATGGTAAAAACTCAGCCCGGTCATGGAACCAGAGACAACCGAGCAGCCATGGTAGCCACGCTCGCGGGCAATGATCTTTTTCTTGCGAGGAAGCCCCCGCAAATTATTGTAATACCAGACGATCTTTGCCTGCGTTTCATTGGCGTCAGAGCCTGAAAGACCATAAAACACCTTGGACATATTGCCTGGTGCCATTCTGATCAGCCGATCAGACAGGCGCGCGAGCTCTTCTGTCGTATGGGCTGCGTAGGAATGGTAGTAGGCAAGCTTGTAAGCCTGTCGCGCGATGGCTTCGGCCACTTCAGTGCGTCCGTAGCCGATGTTGACGCAGTAGAGACCGGCGAACCCGTCAATATATTCCCTGCCCGTTGCATCCTTGATGCGAACCCCTTTGCCCGTCTCCATGATGGTCGGCTCAGTGGCACCGGAGGCGTAATCCTTGAGATAGGTGAAGGGATGGAGAACCGTACGGCGGTCCATGTCGGTGATTTCAGCAATGTTCGTCATCATTATTTCCTCAGGCGGCCAGACCGCCGTAACGCAGGTATTTCAGTTTGATCAACTCCCGGGAAAGAGACGCATCTTCGCCGTATCCAGGATTGTCTGTTCTGTTTGATAGCCTTGCAACAAAGTCTATGTGCATCGCAGCGCAGATTTTCGATATGATTTGTTGCTATTGCGAAGAAATCCTGCATTATTTTCAATAATGACGAAGAAATCATGCGGGAATCTCAATGCAGCTTGATCGCCTCGACGCCCGCCTCCTGAATATTTTGCAAACGCACAATCGCCACAGCACCGAAGAACTGGGGGCGTTGGTTGGCCTGTCTGCAACCGCAGTGCAGCGACGGCTCAAACGCCTGCGCGAAAATGGGGTGATCGAGGCCGATGTCTCGATTATCCGGCCCAAAGATGTTGGTCGGCCAATCGCCATGCTGGTGCTGGTGTCTCTAGAGCGCGAAAGGGCCGATATTGTTGACCGGTTCAAGCAATCCATTCGCCAGACACCCGAAGTGATGAACGGCTACTACGTCACCGGCGACTCTGACTTCGTGCTCATTGTTACGGCACAAAGCATGGAAGATTACGAAGGCTTTACGCGGAAATTCTTTTATGAAAACCCTGATATCAAGGGCTTCAAAACGATGGTCGTTATGGATCGGGTTAAGGTCGGCTTCTCGGTGCCTATCGACTTTGACGACTTTTCCTGACGGCACAATAGACTTAGGGATGACGGATTTTACAGTCATAACGAGAAAATAAAATTTATACTCTAATTTAATAAAGAAATTGGCTCTTCACAATTTGACCCTTATCTATTCCCTCAGTCGATCACAAAAACTGCTCCCCATTTCATTCTCCGAAGACTTTGAATGGCTCTATCGCAAATTTTTAAAAGAGTTACAGAAACGGCTATCGCTGGACGCAATTATGCCGCGAGTGCGGCCAATTTCTTAATTGCTGATTGGCCAACAGTCGAAAATTTTTGCTTGCGGAGTTATTGCCAAGTTGTTTGACCCCGGCATTTCATCGATCGAGACGACATGAAGTTGCCGAGCACTTTCCTCGTCTGAAGCTGTTTCATTTCCGCGTGAAGTTGTCGCCTACGCGGTCTGGGCCTATCATCGGTTTGCTCTGAGCACGGTCGATGTGGAAGACCTTCTTGCTGAACGCGGTTTTATCGTGAGCAGGGAAACGGTTCGTCTCTGGATGAACCGCTTTGGCCGACACTTTAGCGACTGCATTTGGGGAGACCGGCCCAAGCCGAACGATAAGTGGCATATGGATGAGGCCATCATCACGATCAGTGGGAAGAAATATTGGCTCTGGCGGGCCATTGACGCCGATGGTGACGTAAAAGCTGCGAAGCGACATCAAGCCGATACAAAGCCTGGTGCCAGATGCTGATCATCGGGCCCACAAGGGCCTGAACAGCAGAATTGAAAACGCTCACCGTCAGACCAGGAAGAGAGAGAAGATCATGGAGCGGTTCAAGTCGCCCCGCCAAGCACAGCGCTTCCTGTCAGCCCACAATCAGATAAAAACTATCTTTCGTCCCCGCCGATACAAACTCTCAGCTCGCTGCTGGCGACACGTCAGGGCAGATGCCTTCTGCCTGTGGTCCGACTACACTACAGAAATGACTGCTTGAAAAGCAGCGGCTGCGCCGCCTTGCAACCAATGCAAACAACTTGGCAATACCTCCGATACGTCTTCTAAGAAGGCCGCCGTGCCGTAGCAGGTGCAGGCTGCCCCGCAAGCGGGTGGACACGCCAAAATCTCTACGATTAAAGGTCCTATTAGTGGTCGGCTTCAAATCGTTTCGGTGTTACTCAAAAATTCGGTCATTCGAGGCATCCACTCTTCTAAAAAACCTATGCCCCATTTATGATTTTTCCGACTATACAATATCAGTCTCCACAATCATCCTGCCGAATGAATTATGAATTTTACCCCACCGTTTAGCAGTACATTCGGGTAAAATCTTACCGGGAGATTGTCCGTGTCCTCCAAAAAATTGTCAGAATATTTGTCTGATGAAAATTTGTACTATGTCCCTGAAATATTTGACTGCATGTCAACCAAAGCCGCCGAAATAAACGGCTTTAAAATGGTGATGATATCCAGCAGTGACTTCTCCTGTGCTTACACCGGCATTCCCGACCTCAAGCTTCTGACGGTTGACGAATATGCTGGTATGGCGGAACGCATTACCAATATGACGGACATGCCCCTGTTCATTGATGCTGACGAGGGGTTTGGGCGCCCGTTGCAGACATTTCAAGGATGTCGGAGGCTGGCCAAGGCGGGTGCGCAGGCGATCTTGATCACGGATCTTGCCGCCAATGGCAGGCCGGGATTGTTGCCGATTGAAGAGGCCGTCTACCGGTTCCGCGCAGCCAAGGACGGGCTTGCGGGTACGGATTGCTTGCTTCTGGCCCGCTGCGACCACAGCGTTGATAACGACTTTGACGAATTTGTAGAGCGATGCAATCGTTACCTCGAAGTGGGCGCGGACATCATCTGCCCGCTGGAGCTAAATCGCTCGCAGAAGTATGGCAGCAAGATTGCAGCAGCCAAGAAGGTTGCCGAACACGTCAAAGCACCCTTCTGGTATCCCAATATGGAAAAGGAAAAGGCCGAAGACATCGCTAGCCTGCGGGAGTACGGCTATAAATTTGCAGGCGTCCATTATGCCTTTCGCGCAGCTATGCTGGCTATTCTGGACGCTGGTCGGCACGTATTTGAGAGCGGTACCAACGAGTATATCGCAACGGCGCATGATCACACGGGTTACAAGTTTCATTATTCGCCGATGAGTGCGTTTTTTAGGGGTGGCGAGTGGGTCGATAGGGAACGCCAATACGTGTCAAACCCTGACGAGGCTTTGGCCGTGCGCCTTGAAAAACACTTCACAGGTCCGACTGACAAGTTCTGACGACATGACAGTGCCTTCGGCTGATTAAAGACCTCTTTCAGCACCGTTACAGGGGTGTTTCCTTCAATGGAGCGGGATTGAAGGCCGCTTGCGCATGCCTGAATGCCTGCAAACAGGTGAGAAGCCATCCATTGAAGGTGGCAAGAAGGAGCATTTTTACCGTTCGATAAAAAGCCAAAATGCCGCAATCGCAATCAAAAAAATGGGGAACGAGATCGTCATGAAAACGGCTATCAAACGCAGAAACTTTATCAAAGCAGGCGCATCGCTGGCCGCATTCGGCCTGTTGGGCGATTTTGCAAACCAAGCAATGGCGAAAAGTGTCGAGGGGGGCACATTAAAAATCGGCACCAGCAATGAGCTGAATTACAACATGCTGTGCTTCGCCATGACCGGTGGCCCCTACGACTATGTCTATTCCTGGCCCATTTATGAATCGCTTTTCAAACCCAATGCCAATGGAACGATTGATCCCTGGCTTGCGGAATCGGTGGAAAGTGATGCCAAAGCGCTCACCTATACCATCCATATCCGGCGTGGCGTGACATTTTCCGATGGATCGGTGCTGAACGCCACTGTGGTGAAATGGAATCTCGATCACTACCTGAAAGTCGGAGCAAAGCGCGTCGCCTTGCTCGGCTCCATCACGTCGGTCGATGTGTTAGACGACTATACTGTGCGCCTGGTGCTCTCAAAATGGAGTTCGTTCATTCCCGCCGCGCTGTCGCGTGAGTGCGGCTATATGTTCTCACAACAGCACTATGAAAAATACGGCGATGACTATTGCCAGCAGCACCCGGTTGGAACCGGCCCCTTCGTATTGAAGGAATGGGTGCGGGATGTCAGCAAATCATTCGTGCGCAATGAACACTATTGGGGCGGCAAGGTTCTTCTCGAGGCCGTTCAGTATACGATCTATAATGACTCGCTGGTGGGGCAGGCGGCCCTGATGTCGGATGAAATCGACGTGATGATTGGACTGGGCCTGAATGGTGTCAAAACGCTCGCCGCCAACGGCTTTGATGCCCCGATTGAGCCATTGCAAGACCATGCGTCGCTGTTGGTGTTCAACTCCCTCAACACCAGCAATGACGATCCGATGGGCAATTTGCTGGTGCGCCAAGCCATCAGCCATGCCATCAATAGAAAATCGATCATAGAGGCAGCATTTCTGGGCTATGCCGATATTGCCAGCCAGTTTGGTATTGGCAGCCATTTCGTCAACAAGGACATTGTCGGTTACGATTACAATGTTGCCAAGGCGAAGGAACTGCTTGCGAAAGCGGGTTTCCCTCAAGGCTTCTCGACAAAAATTCAGGCCGCCGCCAGTGATACCAACAAGATCGTCCTGCAAATCATGCAGGCCGATCTGGCCAAAGTCGGCATACAAGCCAAAATCGAATTGCTGACGGGGGCTGCTTCCAACAAGGCTGAAACCGGTTGGGGAAGCGGCATGTGGTACCACACATCCAGCGTCTATGTGGATGTGGCCATGCAAATGTCCAGCATGTTTCCAAAAGGACTCACCGGCGGTGTTCTTGGCCTGACCACCATGTTGCGCCCTGATGACGTGAGTGATGCGCTTGTACGGGCCGTATCATCCACCTCGGATGCGGAATCGGTCAAAGCGGTTGGTGAAGCCAACAAGATGATGATCGACACCTACGCGCTCTACGTGCCCATTGCCCAATATTCGACGATTTACGTTCTCAGCAAACGCGTCAAGGCATCAGGTATCGGCGCGACCTTCTTCTCCGTTGCCTCTCTCTCCACCGCGTATCTCGACACGTGATCACTTATCTGTTGAAACGGCTGGCTATTGCTGGCTTCCTGATGCTGCTGGTATCCGCGCTGGTGTTTTTACTGATGCGCGGATTACCGGGCGATCCTGCGCTGATCGCACTCGGCGATTCCGCATCCGCTGATGCCATTGAGGCTTATCGCAACCGCATGGGGCTCAACGATCCCTTGATTGTGCAGTATGTTCATTGGATCACGGGCATCTTGCTGCGGTGGGATTTCGGCAAGTCGGTGCTGAACGAGCAGAATGTCTCGCTCATGATCAGCCAAAGGCTGCCCAATACACTGACGATTGGCATTCCCTCGATCATTTTGGGGATCATTCTGGGCCTGCCGATCGGCATTTTGAGCGCAATCACCAGAGGTACGTGGATCGATCAGAGCTTCACTCTGATTGTGAACGCTTTTCTGGGAACGCCGCGGTTTCTGGTGGCGATTTTTGGCGTCTTCATTCTCGCCTTCAAGCTGAGGCTCATTCCTCTTCAGGGCTACACGCCGCCGTGGGTGGATTTGGCGGCCTATGCGCACAAAGCGATATGGCCTGTCTTTATCAACAGCATCTATATCTTCGCGGTTCTGGCCCGCTACACACGCTCCAACCTGCTTGAAGTGATGACGCAGGATTATATCCGAACGGCGCGCGCCAACGGCCTGTCCGAGACGCGGGTTATTTTCCGCCACGCCCTGAAAAACGGTCTGATCCCGGTTGTGACGATCATCGGGTTGCAGATGCCGCAAATTATCGCAGGCGCAGTGATTATCGAGTCCATCTTCAACATCCCCGGCGTTGGGCAACTGGTGCTCAATGGCGTTTTAAACCGGGATTATCTGGTTGTGCAGGCGGCGGTGCTGGTGATTTCCATGGCGACAATTGCATCCAACCTGATGGTGGACCTGACCTATGCCCTGATCGATCCGCGCATAAAAAGAATGGCATGGTGATGCCGATATGACGAAAACAAGCGCAACCGTAAATGAGCCTATCCAACGCAGCGCTGGCAGAATGCTGGCGGGCCGTCTTTTCGCACGTGGTTTAATCGTTCAGGCCTGCTTTGCGATCCTTGTCCTGTTTGGGCTTTTGGCCCTGTTCGCCGATCTTGTCGCGCCTTATGACCCGAACGCGCAGGATCTCGTGGCAGCCCTGCACACGCCGTCTGCGGCCCATTGGCTTGGGCAAGACAGCCTCGGCCGTGATGTGGTGAGCCGCATCATCTATGGCGGACGTATTTCCATGGCCGTCAGTGTCATGGCAGGCATTCTGGCCGCCATTGTGGGCATTGGTTTTGGCCTGTACGCGGGCTATGTGGGTGGCAAACCCAGCCGTTTTATCATGGGCTGTACCGATGTCCTGCTCAGTGTGCCCAATCTGGTTTTTTCCCTCATTCTTGTGGCCATTCTGGGCAGTGGGGTTTTGAGCGTTGTGCTTGCCATTGGCATCGGATTCATTCCCACCTACATCCGCATGGTCAATGGGTTGGTCTTATCGTTGCGCGAGCATGACTATATTCTGGCCGCCCGTCTGATTGGTCAAAAGCCGCATTCCATTCTTTTGAGGCATCTGTTGCCCAATAGTTTTCCAACCTTGATTGTGCTGTTCACCATCAATCTGGGCAATGGCGTGCTGACGGAATCGACCCTCAGCTACCTTGGTGTTGGCATAGGTCCACCAACGGCATCGTGGGGCAGCATGGTGTCGGATGTTTATCCCTACCTCATGAGCGCGCCGTGGCTGGTGGTCAGCCCTGCACTTTGCATCATCTTGGTAATCATTGCATTCAATGTGGTGGGTGACAGCCTGCGCGATGCGCTTGATCCTCGCTTAAAGGGGAAATTGTGATGACCCAGACCCCTCACTTGCTGGAGGTGAAAAACCTCAGAACATCCTTCTTCACCGAGGACGGTGAAGTGAAAGCTGTCAATGATGTTTCCTATCATCTTGATCAGGGGGAAGTGATTGCCATTGTTGGAGAAAGTGGTTGTGGAAAGTCCATCACCCAGCTTTCTGTGATCCAGCTTGTTCAATCTCCTCCCGGCAGAATATTGGGTGGCGAGGTCATTTTCGATGGACAGTCCTTGTTGCAATACAAGCCGAAGTCCAAGGAAATGCGCTCCGTGCGCGGGGCGGGAATTGCCATGATTTTCCAAGAGCCCATGACATCCCTGAACCCTGTGCTCACCGTTGGTCAGCAGCTTTCAGAAGTCATCAAGGTCCATGCCCGTGTGAGCAAGAAACAAGCCTGGCAACGGGGAGTGAAGGCGCTTGAAGCCGTGGGCATTCCCGATCCCGCGGCGCGCATGAAAAACTATCCTTTTGAGATGAGCGGCGGCATGCGGCAACGGGTGATGATTGCCACTGCCGTTGCCTGCAATTCCAAGGTCTTGATTGCGGATGAGCCGACAACGGCGCTGGACGTGACCACGCAGGCGCAAGTCATGGAACTGTTGCTGGATTTGGTCGATAGCCACGGAAAATCTCTGATCATCATCACCCATAATCTCGGGCTGGTATCGCGCTATGCTAAGCGCGTTTACGTGATGTATGCCGGAAAGGTTGTTGAATCCGGCACAACCGAGCAATTGCTCACCGCGCCGAAACATCCCTATACCCAAGGGCTTCTGAACTCGATGCCAAAACTGGAAGGCAACAAGAATGATGATCTTGTTCCCATTCAGGGCGCTCCACCGCGCTTGAACGGCCTGCCGGATCAATGTGCGTTTTTGCCCAGATGTCCGGCCGCGCAAAGCCGATGCGCTGATAGTTCTTTTCCGCCCCTGCGAACAGTCGGGGCGCAAGACCATACTGCGGCTTGCCACCTTGCTGAAATGGATGCAGACAGACTGATTGCCGGAGTGCGGACATGAAAGAGCAAGTGATGTCGGATGATCCGCTGCTCGTGGTGGAAAACCTTCGGAAATATTTTCCAATCCGCCAAGGCTTTACCCGTGAAAAAATCGGCGACATCAAAGCGGTTGATGATGTGTCGTTCAGCATCCATAAAGGGCAAACCTTTGGCCTTGTCGGCGAAAGCGGCTGTGGCAAGACCACAACGGGCAAAAGCGTGCTGGGCATCAACAACCCGGTCGAGGGAAAAATACTTTATAAAGGACGGGATCTCGCGCGGTTGAGCGAGTGCGAATTCCGCCCCTATCGCCGTGAATTGCAACTTATTTTTCAAGACCCGTATGGTTCTCTCGATCCACGGCAATCCGCAGCATCCATTCTTGACGAAGCCATTCAATCCGGTGGCGAGGGCCTTACGGCAGGAGAAATGCGCGCAAGGGTCCACGACCTGTTGGATATCGTTGAACTTGGAAACGCCATGGGGCGGCGCTATCCGCATGAAATGAGTGGTGGCCAAAGACAGCGTCTGGGCATAGCCCGTGCACTCGCCTGCAAGCCGGAATTGATTGTGTGCGACGAGCCAGTTTCGGCGCTTGATGTGTCCATTCAGGCGCAGATTATCAATCTTTTCAAATCCATTCAGAAAGAGCTTGGCATAACCTACCTGTTTGTCGCTCATGATCTGGCGGTGGTCAGGCATATCAGCCACCATATCGGGGTGATGTATCTTGGGCGCCTGGTGGAGGTGACAAATGCCGAACAGCTCTATTCGGATGCCCGCCATCCCTATACCAAGGCGCTGTTATCGGCCATTCCGATTACCGATTACTATGCCGAGCAAAAGCGGGAACGGATCGTGCTTCGCGGTGAAGTGCCAAGCCCGATGAACAAGCCATCCGGCTGTCCGTTTCATCCACGCTGTGCGCAGGCGACAGCCGAATGCAAGGAAATCGTCCCCGAGTTACGCAGCGTTGGCCAAAACCACACAGCAGCTTGCCATCATGTCTAGCAGGATTGCATAATCAACATAAACGGTCTCAGACACGGCACACGGTGCCATCATGTGCACAGCAGAGGACAGATATCGTGCTTGATACGCTCACAATGCCGCCACCAGACAAAATCCTCGCCTTGATGCCGATTTTTCGACAGGATAGCCGCAGCCACAAGCTTGATCTCGGTGTTGGCGTCTATCGTGATGCGTCGGGCATAACCCCTGTGCTGCGGGCTGTCCGAGAGGCCGAAGCGCGGATGTTACAACACCAGACCACAAAGGCTTATATTGGACCTGCGGGTGATGCACTCTATTGCGATCTCATGACAAAACTGGTCTTTGCGGATCACGCACCAGTTGAGCGCATCCGTGCCATACAGACGCCGGGCGGGGCTGGCGCGCTGACGGTCATCTGCGGTCTGATTGCCAAGGCAGCGCCAAACGCAACCTTGCTGGTGCCCGATCCAACATGGGTCAATCATCTATCGATCATCGAGGATAATGGTTTGGCGGTGAAACGCTGGCCCTATCTTGATCCCACCACGGGCGGAGTTGATTTCGAGGCGTTGAAGCAGACCGTTTGCTCGGCAAAAGCGGGTGACGTGATCTTGCTGCATGGTTGCTGTCATAACCCCACCGGCACGGATCTTAATCAGGCGCAATGGCGTGAACTTGGCGCACTGTTGGCTGAAAAGGGCGTCGTGCCGTTTATCGACATTGCCTATCAGGGTTTCGGTGATGGCCTTGATGAAGATGCATTTGGCGTGCGGTACCTCGCCACCTTGGTTCCTGAAATGCTGGTTGCCTCTTCATGCTCCAAGAATTTCGGCATCTACCGTGATCGTACAGGCGTGGCCTTTGTACTGGGCCAGACACAGAAACAGGCCGAAATTGCTGCCGCACAGATGGTGGTCAGGGCCCGTATTGCCTATTCCATGCCCCCGGATCATGGCTCCCGCATTGTCAGCACCATCCTTCAGGATGCGGATCTATCGGCAGACTGGCGAGCAGAACTGGAGGACATGCGCAATAACATCATCGGCCTGCGTCAAGCGCTTGCCAAGGCGTTCCAACTTAGAACCCAGAGCAACCACTATGATTTCCTTATCGCCAACAAGGGCATGTTTTCAAAGCTGGGCGTGACACCGCAACAGGTCGAGCGATTGCGCAACGAGTTTGCAATTTACATGGTTGAGGACAGTCGTATCAACATTGCGGGGCTGCGCCACGAGCAGATCAACAATTTTGTGGAAGCGGTGGTGAGCGTGACACGCTGAAACGCTTATCGCGCAAGGCCCTCATGTAATTTCTTGCCAAACACATCCACCAGCGTTTTCATCACGGCGCGCTCAGCGCCGGATAGCTCCCGATCAGCGGAAAAAATGATGGAGAGTGTCCCGGAAATTTCTTCCTGATTGATCTTTATAGCCACAAGACGCCCGGTCTCCAGGTCTTTTTGCACAGAAGAGGCCGGCAAGATTGTGCACAGACTGGCGCGGCGAACCATGGCGATGGCCAGTGCAAGAGAGCCGACTTCAATCTTCGAATGCGGCTCCAGATTGCGCGCGTGGGTGGCTGCAGCAAAACTCTGGTGAATGCTGAGATGGCGCGCACCCAGCACAAGCGGCAGTTCGCAGACTTCGGCCAGATTGATCTCGCTGCGTCCGCCAAAATTGAACCGCGGATTGGCAACCACCGACAATGGCTCGCTGGGGCCAAGCAGCACGCGTGGAAACTGAGGCTGGACCACCCCGACAATAGCAAGATTCAGTTCACCAGAACGAACTTTGTCATGCAGGATCGTGTTTGACGCTTCCGTTATTTCCATTTTCAGCGAGGGATGCTGAATGCTGATCATAGTCAGCGCCTCAGCAATTTTTTCGGTCAAGGCGCTATCGTGGCCGGAGCTGGGCAACATGCCAATCGAGACGCGGTGCTGGGTATGGGCCGCAATATCGCCGGATTGCCGCGACAGCCGATCCTGCCGCTTCTCCACCTCTGCCATCAGGGGCCAAAGATTAATGCCCGCATCGGTTGGCGTGGCACCCTCCTTGCTGCGCTCAAAGAGAGGTGTTCCCAGAACTGCTTCCATAGAATGAAGCTGTGCGGACACCGAAGACTGGGCGAGATTAGCCACCCGCGCCGCCGCTGAAATGCCGCCGCAGCGGTGGACAAGATTGAAATAATGCATCTGGCGCGCCGTCAGTTGGGGATCAAACACAACATTTTGCTCTTCGCCTTCCATATTTTCCCGCAGCAGCCCTATAAAACGTCGTGCTTTTGTCTCCAATGCACCGCTTGTGCCCACACGCACCATAGACACCAGAGGCGGCACCAGAGATTCGCGATAAATACGGCTGATTCCCAGCCGATTGGCCACCATGCTGGAGGGCAACAAAAACCGCATATGGGGAAAATCCGAGAGAAGACGCCCAAGTTCTGCTGGTCCGGCGTCCACGAATTTCAGCCGCGCGGATAACCCATGCTGATCCGCATAATGGGCAACGACCTGCATCTGGTGAGCGCTCATCCTGACAACAGCTAGAATATCCGCATCGGCTTTAATATCTGTCACCGGATCCGTGGCGCTGACGGCTATCCACGGGTCGCGATACAATAATTCAGTCCCAGGCTCTTCCCGGAACGAGTGCTCATTATGACAGCCGATCTCAATCGTGGCGCAATGTTCGGCTGGAATGTGATCCATGGATTCTCTGATGAAACCACCGCTTGCTGCACTGGCTGTGTCGAGAAACTGGCAGGCTATAAAGGTTTCGGGGTGCTGTAGGCCCATTTGCTGAATGGCACAGCTCACCGCCTTCGTCATTCTGCCGATGGAAAAATTCAGGTCGATCCGAACGGACAGCTTTTCCATCCGGTTTGCAGGGATAGCCAGACTGCGTCTTGAAAATTCCTCCAGATGCAGAAGCACTGCCGCATTTCGATAAAGCCAGAAGGCTGATGGCAAAAGGCCGAGGTAGCGCCCTTTGCGCTCGAAAAGCTTCATATGCAGGCGATCTTCCAAGCCGTGTAAAGCAGCGCTCAAAACGGATGGAGCTATTCCAAGCGCGCGGGACGAATTGGAAATGCTGGGATTCTGGCACGCCAGAACGAATTTCGCGAGAGGCTTGAGCTCAATGCCGTAATGGTCCATTCGCCGAGCATAGGGTTACGCTGCGTGGCTCTCAAGTGACGTAACAACGATTTCCGAGAGAACGTTGGGCAAATTTCACATGGTTTCAATCCTTGCGGGAATACATGCCTATTCTGTTTGGGATGCCTTGTTGCTCTTGTCGCCAAACGTGCAATTCTATTTTTCCGATGGGCCAGTTGGAGTGAGTGCAGGTATACAACGCATGAACTCAACCCCATAGTTCACGGGCATTTCACTGTTCTTCGAAAGTGGTTCCCGTGGCACACAATGCTCGTCCAAACATCTGTCAGCCAGAAAACAAACCGTATGAAGGTGTGAGCGACCAATCATGCCGGACCATGATGGCTGTGTTGCAAAAGCAGGGCGAGTTGCTCATTGTCGATGAAGAAATCGATCCCGTTTATGATCTTTCGGCCCTGCTGTCTTTGACACACGAAACACATGCGGTTCGCATCAACAAGGTCAAGGGATCGGCGTTTCCGGTGTTTGGCAACCTTCTCTCAAGCCTTGATCGTATTGCGCTGGCGCTGGATGTTCCACGCGCATCGATCCAGTCCACCTTACTGGCGTCGGTGCAAAAGCCGGTTGCGCCGGTCGTTGTGGAAAATGCTCCTGTTCAGCAGCAGCGTTTTGAAGAGGGTGTGTTGGCGCGCCTGCCTGTTCCGACGTTTTTCGACAAGGAAACCGGCCCCTATATCAGCGCGGGCATGATGATTGCCCGTGATCCGGAAACGGGCCTTGGTAATGCCTCTTACGCACGCCTGAAAATCCTGAGCCCAACGGAAGCGTTGATTGGCATTGCCCCCAACCATCATCTGGCCATCATGGCCCGCAAGGCTGCGGACAAGGGTGAAGCCCTTCCGTTTGCCGTAGTTTTGGGTGCTCATCCGGCCATCCAGCTGGCCGCCTGTCTCTATTTGGGTCTTGGAGATGACGAGATGCATTGCGCCGGTGCGCTGCTGGGTGAGCCGGTGCGCATGGCCCGTTGCTACAACAGTGATATTCTGGTGCCTGCTGAGGCCGAGATTGTTATTGAAGGGCATATCCATGCCAATACGCCGATTGTCGAGGGACTGGTCTCTGAATATCACGGCATGTACGAGGATTATGGCAGCGGCGTGCTGGCAACGTTTGAGAGCATGTCAGCCCGCGAGGATGCGATGTTTCAGGTGATTTTGCCCGGTTATCACGCTGAGCACATTTATATTGCCGCCGTTCCCATCGCCGTCAGCCTCAAGGCCCAACTTGCCCGCGTGATCCTCAATGTCGGTGAAGTGGCGGTGACTGCCTCTGGGTGCGGCCGTACCAATGTTGTGGTGCAGATCGACAAGCCGCGTCCTGGGCAAGCCCGACGCGCCATGGCCATCTGCTGGGGTGCGGTTTCTATCGTAAAATCCGTGACGGTGGTTGATAGCGATGTTGACCCCTGGGACATCAACGCCGTTGAACTGGCGAAATCCACCCGTATGCGGGTGGATCGGGATATTCTGATCATTCCGGGCATGACTGCGGATCGTTCCGAGCCGCAGGAAGAGGCAGGCATGGTGGCCAAGATTGGCTATGATGCCACCTGCAAAGCCGGAGACCGCAAGGAAGGCTATGACAAGGCATTGCCGCCGCAAGCGTCTTATGAGCGCATGAGCCGTGTGATTGCGGCGATCAAGCCGGAGGGCGCGGTTTGAAACGCCTGATCGTTGCGATAACCGGGGCATCGGGTGCCTGTTATGGTGTACGTGCGCTGGAGATGCTCCGCGACATCGATGGCATTGAGAGCCATCTGATTATCTCGCCCGCAGGACTACGCACGGCGATTGAAGAAGAGGCGGTGGAAAGCGCTGATCAAATCCGTCAACTCGCCGATGTGGTGCATAGCCATAAGGACATCGGGGCCTCTATCGCCTCGGGTTCGTTTCGGGCGCAAGGCATGCTGGTGGCACCTTGCTCGATCAAGACACTGAGCAGTATTGTCCATTGTTACAACGATGATCTCATTACCCGCGCCGCAGATGTCTGCCTCAAGGAAAGGCGGCGCGTTGTGTTGATGGTGCGCGAAACGCCCTTGCATGCCGGGCATATCGCGTTGATGGATCAGGCGACTCGCAACGGTGCGATTATCATGCCGCCGGTGCCGGGTTTCTACACCCAGCCCAAAACACTGGCTGATCTTGTCAGCCAGACCGTTGGCCGAGCACTTGATCTCTTTGACATTGACCACCCGTCCGTCCGTCGCTGGAAGCAGGAGGGTGATACTTGATCCATTGAAACATTGGCCCCAACGCTTTTGGGGCAGATGTTTTTCGCCGTTCAAAAAACAAGGGGAACTGCGGTGGTTCGTATGAACTGCCGTAAAACGGAGAAAACCATGGCTAATATATTGAAAAATTGCGAAAATATCGCATCCAGATCTGTGCGCGCTATTACCGTTACACTCGCTTTGCTTGGGGCAAGTGCAGCAATTTACGGCACCAGCATCCAATCCGCCGTCGCTGAAGAGCAACCCGTCAAGGGTGGCGAAATGACCATTATCAATGGTTCGGACATCAAAAGCTGGGACCCGGCCATTATTGGCGGCACCTATCCGGGTGGCCCCATGGATATGCTGGACGCCATCTATGGCTTTCTGGTCTATGTGGACGTGGATGGCAAGGTGCAGGGTGGCATGGCCAAGAGCCTGACCAGCGCGGATGCCAAGGTGTGGACACTGACATTGCGCGACGGTGTGAAGTTTACCGATGGTGGCTCTTACGATGCCGAGGCGGTAAAATTCAACTGGGAGCGTCAGGCCATGCCCGACACTCTTTCACCTTCGCAAGGCTTTGTCGCCTCGTGGATTGGTGGTGTGAAGATTGTTGATCCTTTGACACTTGAGATCACACTGCCGAAGCCGGATCGCAATTTTGGCTCATCGCTGGCACAGCTCGCCCCCTTCATTGCCTCGCCGCAAGCGCTGAAAGCCGCCAAGACCAAAACCGATATCAAACCGGTTGGGGCCGGTGCCTTTGTGCTGGATAGCTGGAACCAGGGCGTTTCGATGAGCATGAAGCGCAACCCGCAATACTGGGATCAACCGCGCCCCTATCTCGACACGTTGAAATTTGCCATCATCCCCGAGACCAACAGCCGCATCGCCACCGTGGTTCAGGGTGGAGCAACGATGATGGCGGGTTATCCCTATCAGTTCGGATCAAACGCCAAGGCCGCAGGCGTTACCACTCATGAAATTCCAATCCCCGGTCTCTATCGCGCATACTTTAACCAGAAGAGTGGTGCCTTCACCGACCAGCGGGCGCGTGAAGCTTTCTACGAGGCGATCAATCCGTCTAAGTTGATGCAGGCCTATACACAGGTCAGCGGTTACGACATTCCGACCAATTATTTCACGAAGTCGTCGCCCTTTTATGATCCGACCTATAAACTCCCAACCTACAATCCCAAACACGCTCAGGAATTGTTCGACCAGCTCGCCAAGGATGGCAAGCCATTCAACATCAAGCTTGTGACCTATTCCAACTCGGATTTGAAACGTCTGGCCTCCTACCTGCAACAGGCTTTGAGTGCCTATGATAACGTTACGGTCAATCTTCAGCTGGTTGATCAGGCCATGCTCAGCCCGACCTGTAAGGGGCAGATGAATTTCGATTTCTGCGTCGATGGCGGCGTGCTGGTGGCCAATGGTGCAGAGCCGATCATTTCCAATCTTCTCAACTCAAACGGCAACGACAATTGGGGCAAATACAATAGCATCGATATGGATAAAGAGCTGGCAGAAGCCAACGCCACCATGGACGCGGCTGCGGTAAAGGCGGCCTATGCCAAGGTGCAAAAGCGCGTTGCCACAGACCTTCCGCTTTACATTTTCGGTGCCGAGACTCGCTTCCTGCTGCTGCGCGATACCACAGGCGGCATCGTGCCCTCCAACGGCGGCATTTTGCAGAAACAATACCTCTACGTCTGCAAGGACGCCTGCGCGTCAAAAACCGCGAAGTAAGAAAATCCAATAGATCGGCGAACCGCAGGTTCGGTTCGCCAACGTTCTCCTCAAGGTGTTGATCCATGTTTGATAAACGGCCCAGAACCACATTTCGCGAGCTCTTCTCCAAAGAGCAGGTTTTCACCCCCTGCGTTTGGGATTGCTATTCGGCCAAGGCGGCAGAAATGGCGGGGTTCAAGGCCATTCTCCTCAGTGGTGCATCGCTGGGTTTCAGCATGTCCGGCGTGCCGGATATGGGGCTGCACAATCAGGAAGAACTGATCTGGGCCACTGACCGCATTGCCGACTATTCACCTCTGCCGCTGATCATTGATGCCGATGATTGCTTTGGCGATGTTGCCCAAGCCTACCGGACATGTCGCAGGCTAGCAAAGGCCGGAGCGGCCGCCATTCTGCTGGAAGATACACCCAATGAGCGCGGCTATGCCCGCTTTGGCCGCGCCATGGAGGCCGCGACGCTGGCAGGCAAGGTGGATGGCAATGTCGATCACCCCGTGGTGTCGCAAGAATTGTGGCTGGCCAAGATCAAGGCAGCCCTCGACGCCTGCGCAGGCACGGATTGTGTGGTGATTGCCCGCACCGAATCCAAGCTGGAAAAGGGTCTGGATGATGCGATTGAGCGCTGCGTGCGGGCCGAAGAACTGGGCGCTGAAATGACCTATGTCCATGGTCTGCGCACGCTGGAAGAATGCCAGAAAGTGGCCAAAGCTCTGCCCGGCTGGAAGATGTTCGGCGATGTGGCAACTGTCGGCGGCAAGGCCTTCGTTGAGTTGGAAGATATCGCCGCCCTCGGCTTCAACATGGTCACCATGCATTATCTCGAGAAAGGCTCGATGTACGGCATGATGGATTTTGGCCGTCGTGTTTTTGCTGATCGCAGCACCCGCTATTCCGACGAGCACACCATGGGCGGCTATTCCAGAGAAGAGCAGCGCCAGATGCTGGAGCGCGACATCGGCTGGATGGATGCGGAAGAAGAATGGAAAAAAATCTGAAAGTCTGTCCCATAATTGTCGCTGGCGGGCTGCAAATGGCAATTTCTGCGCTTCCGGTGCTCACGTACTTGAGTACGCTCCGCTCCGGTTCTCGAAATCACCATTTTCGCCACGCCAGCACCAATTCTCGAACAGACTTTTACCGTTTGTTGAAACAGAGCCGCTGAAAGGAGGTAACGACGTGACCATGCAAGCCATGCCCTATGTAAAAGCCATCTCAACACGGCTTTTGGCCGGAATTCCCGTCTTCCTCCTCGTCACCTTTGGTGCGACGGCGCTGTCCAACCTTGCACCGGGATCACCGGCGCAGCTGATATTGGGTGATAATGCCACCGCTGAACAGGTGGCGGCTCTCAACCAGACCTATGGCTATGACCTGCCGGTTTGGGAACGCTATCTGAAATGGCTTGGCGATTTGTTTCACGGTGATCTTGGGCAAACGCTGTTTTCCCAACAGCCGGTTTTGCAAGTGGTGATGGATCGCGCCACTGTTACCTTTGAAGTCGCAGCTCTTGCCATGCTGGTGTCGATGCTTGGCATACCGCTTGCCATGTTCACCGCAAGCCATCCCGGCAAGCTCACCGACCGGGCCTTCCGCTCTGTGGCCTCCGTGGTGTTGGCCGTTCCAACATTTGTGATCGTGGTGCTTTTGAGCTACCTGTTTGCCATCGTGCTGCGCTGGTTACCTGCAACGGGTTGGGTCAATTTCTCCGAAAATCCGCTGGCCAATCTCTGGTATGTGGCCCTTCCAGTGCTATGCCTCAGCCTGCACCAGACGGCCTATCTCTACCGTGTGGCCCGCAATGAATTCGTCACCACCCTTCAAGAAGATTTCATTCAGGTGGCGCGGGCCAAGGGCCTGCCGCTTGGCTATATCCTGTTTCGCCACGTGCTGCGTCCATCCATGCCGCAGATCCTTACCGTCATGGGCCTGTCGCTCACCTATATGCTGGCCGGCTCCTTTGTGGTTGAGAGCTATTTTGCCGTACCGGGCATTGGCTGGACTGTGCTCACGGCGGTCAAAAGCCACGATATTCCGCTGGTGCAGGCGATTTTGTCGCTCACTGTCGTGGTCTTCGTCACCATCTTCATGCTGGTGGATATCGGCTATGCCATCATCGATCCACGGGTTAATGTCACATGAGCACGCCCGGCACTCCTTCACCATCAATGGCAGATAAGAACAGCGACCTGAGCGCGATTGTGCGAGCCAATATGCCATGGTCGGCCAGATTGCGGCTGCCGGGTGCAAGCCCCTTTGAGCTGGTTGCGCTCGGCTTTCTGATACTGCTGGTGCTGACCGCGATTTTTGTCAATTTCATTCCGGGACTTGTCAGCCCCAGATTCCCCTACGGCGATTTTTCCCAGCCGCCAGAATGGTCATTAAACGGGCTTCTGGGAACCGATGATATTGGCCGCAGCATCCTGTCGCGTGTGCTCTATGGGGCGCGGGCATCGTTGATGATTGTTGGCGTCGCCACCTGTATTTCAGTGTTCGCTGGCCTGTTGTTGGGCATGCTCGCAGGCTTCTATCGCGGCATTTTTGAGCGCATGGTTGATCTCTACGCCAATACAATGTCGGCTCTGCCGTCCATTCTGGTGGTATTGGCCTTCGTGACGGCCACAGGACCCTCGGTGCTGACGATTATGCTCACCCTTGGCATTCTCGATATCGGCACTTACGCCCGTGTTGCCAAGGCGGGTGTGATTTCCCAGAGCAACCGGGACTATGTTCTCGCCGCCCGCGCCATGGGGGCAAGAGATAGCCGGATTCTGCTGAAGGAAATCCTGCCCAATCTGGTCCCGGCTCTCACCGCTGTCATGCCCACCTTGATGGCAGGCCTGATTATCACCGAAGGATCATTGAGCTTTCTCGGCTATGGCATTCCGGCCCCGGCCCCCAGTTGGGGCGGCATGATTGCCAGCTCCACCGATCTGCTAAGCCGCTTTCCTCTGCTGATCCTTGGGCCGGTAATGGCCATTATTCTAACGGTCTATGCGTTCAACACCGTGGGGGATTATTTCGCCCAGCGTCTCAACAGCCGCGAGAGGGAGAGCTGATATGGCCAGTGACATCAGCCAACCTCCTATCCTGTCGTGCGAGCGCATGTCCTGCACAATTGCGGCAAAACCTGCCCCTTTGCAGGTGCTGCACGATATTAATTTCTCTGTCCCACGGCGCACAACACTGGGCATTGTTGGTGAGTCCGGTGCCGGAAAATCCATGCTGATCAAGTCAATCATGGGCATTTCCCCAACACCGGTGCGGGTTGAAGGGCGCATCGTTCTGGATGGAATTGATCTCTCGACCTTGAAGCCCAAAGCCCGCAGCCAGATGATTGGCCGCAAGGTTGGCATCGTCTTTCAAAATCCGATGACTTCGCTCAATCCCTACGCCACCATTGGCCGGCAGATTGAAGAAGCAGGGCGGTTCCATCTTGGCCTCAGCCGAACGCAAGCACAGGAACGGGCAATAGAGCTTCTGACGGTGGTCGGCATTGCCGACGCCAAGGATTGCTATGGATATTTCCCGCACCAGTTCTCCGGCGGCATGAAACAGCGCATCATGATTGCCACAGCCTTGATGTGTCATCCCGATCTGCTGATTGCCGATGAAGCCACCACCGCCCTCGATGTGACCGTGCAAAAGGAGGTTCTCGACCTTTTGCAAATCCTTCAGGAAGAGCGGCAGATGTCGATGATATTGGTCTCGCACAATCTGGGCGTTGTGGCCGGGCGCACCGATAACATTCTGGTGCTCTACGGTGGCCATATCGTGGAAACAGGGCCGACAGCCGAGGTGTTTCGCAATCCGCGCCATCCCTATACCGGGGCCCTGCTTTCGGCCATGCCAAGGATGGACCAGCCAGCCCATGCGCGGCTGCATACCATTCCCGGCCAGCCGCCCAGCCTTGCTAACCAGCCAAAAGGCTGTCCGTTTGCACCGCGTTGTCCGTCGGCGCAGGCACTTTGCCATGAGATCATGCCGCCAATGACCATGGATGGTGATCATCATTTTGCCTGTCATTTTCCGCTGAACGACACTTCTGCCTTGCGGGAGGTTTCCCATGGTTGACCCGTTGTTGAACGTCTCCGGCCTGTCCGTCGATTTTTCGCGTGGGGCTAAGATGATGAGGGCCGTTGATAACGTGTCTTTCTCTTTGGCTCCGGGGGAAACACTGGGCTTGGTCGGCGAAAGCGGCAGTGGCAAAACCACCATCGGGCGAGCGCTGCTCAGGCTGTTACCGCAGGCCGACACCCGATGGAAAGGTGCTGTAGACTATCAAGGCACTGACCTTGCAAAGCTCTCCAGCGGAGACATGCGGCGCATGCGCGGCAAGCTGCAAATGATCTTTCAAGACCCGCTCTCCTCCTTCAATCCACGTCGCCGGGTTGAGGATATTGTGGCCGAGGGCTTGGTAATCCTGGGCGTTGCAAAGCCTGAGCGCGACAGGCGCGTGCGTGCGGCGCTCAAGGATGTGGGTTTTGATCTGGATGCTGTTGCGGGCCGCACCCCGCATCAGTTCTCCGGCGGCCAGTGCCAGCGCATTGCTATTGCCCGGGCGCTGGCCGTGGAACCCGAGCTGATTGTCTGTGACGAGCCGGTGGCATCGCTGGATGTGTCGGTTCAGGCGCAGGTGATCAACCTGTTGCAGGACATCCGCGAAACCCGCAAGCTTGCGCTGATCTTCATTTCCCATGATCTGGCCGTGGTAAAAAATGTCAGCGACCGCGTGGCCGTACTCTACCGCGGCAGGATCGTTGAGATCGGCTTGGGCGAGGAGATTTATGCGCTCCCGGCTCATCCCTATACGCGCACATTGCTAGAGGCTGTTCCCGTCGTTGATGCCAGCCGGAAAGTCACACCTGAGCGCAAGCGTATGGAAGTGCCATCCAGAAACCAGCCGCTCAGTGGCTGCGCTTTTAGGACCCGATGCCCGCGTGCCACGGAGCTTTGCGCCAATAAAGAGCCGGTGCTGCGATTGGCGTTTCGGGGCCAGATGGTTGCCTGTCACCACCCGCATGATGAACCGGTATCAGCATGAGGTGGCTTTGATGGAAACTGCTGATGACTTTGCAAACAATGCCTGGACGGCCATGTGCAATCTCTATCGCGCGCCGAACGTCGCGCAGTTTTGTATTCGCTTGCAGGATGGTTACGGCATTGATGTGCCGCTGTTGTTGCTGCTGTTTTATGCCGATCAGCAAGGAATCGGCACGGATATCCAAGATTTGAATGCATTCCTGACGGATGCGACTTCATGGCGTGAGGATGTTGTGAAGCCGCTGCGGACCATACGTCAGGGCATGAAGGGCCGCTACACGGAGCATGATGAGGTTCAGCTCCGTGAGACGGTCAAGGCACTGGAATTGCGGGCGGAACAAGTACACGTCTCACGCCTCGCCCGCAGTTTTATGTCCCATGCAAAACCAACAGATGAGAGCCAGGCAACCGAAACCTATTTGGAAAGCTGCGGTGTGCCTGAGGGGCAGCGTGGGGCAGCGCTTCTGTTTTTTCAAGCCGCTGCCCATGGCGCACATATTCAAAATCATGACCAAGGAAGAAGGCTGCTATGAGTGATTTCGACAGAGTGGTGCGCGGAACCCTCGTGACCGAGGACGGGATCACTGAAAATGGCTTTGTGGCCATCCGCGACGGTATCATCGCAGCCCTTGGAAGCGGTTCGGCTCCAGCAGCCAGAGAGGTCGATGATTTCGGCTCGGCGCTGATTCTGCCCGGCATCATTGATGGGCAGGTTCATTCCCGCTCGCAAAAGGATCAGGAGGATTTTATCTGGTCCACCCGATCCGCTGCGGCAGGTGGCGTCACCACAATCGTCGACATGCCCTATGATGCTGGCGGAAAATTGATCTGCACGGCAGAGCTTTTGACAGAAAAGGCCGAAAGTGCAGCCGAGCAGGCCCGTGTGGATTTTGCGCTCTACGGCACCATTCGCCCCTCTGATGGCCCGAAGCACATTGCTGAGATGGCAGATGCAGGGGCGGCAGGCTTTAAATTTTCAACCTTTGAGACCGATCCAAACCGTTTTCCGCGCATTCCAACGCCACTGCTCTATGCCGCCTTTGCTGAAGTGGCCAAGACCGGATTGATTGCCGGTGTTCACAACGAAAATGACGAATGCGTCAAGGTGTGGAGCGAAGCGGTGAAGGCCACAGGCCGCACGGACTATCTGACCCATGGAGAAAGCCGTCCACCGATCGCCGAAACACTGGCCATCGCCGAGGTTTATGAAATTGCAGCCGCCACCGGATGCCCGGCCCATATCGTGCATTGCTCGGTTGGGCGCGGCTATGAGCTCGCGCAAGCCTACCGCGCCCAAGGTGTGGACGCGACCATTGAGGCCTGCATCCATTACCTCGTGTGTAGCGAGGAGGAAGACGTGTCGCGTCTGCTGGGTCGCGCAAAATGCAATCCGCCCATTCGTTCCGCCAAGGAGCGTGAGAAGCTCTGGCAGCATCTTGCAGCAGGCCATATCACCATAGTCTCTACCGACCATGTATCATGGAGCCTTGCGGCAAAATCCGCGACTGTGATGCTGGAAAATTCTTCCGGCATGCCGGGTCTTGAGGTGCTCGCAAGCCTGCTGCTGGACGGGCTGACAGATCGCGGCCTGCCACTCACCTTTGCCGCAAAACTGCTGTGCGGTAATCCGGCCCGGCTGTTTCGCCTGACGGCCCAAAAAGGCGCGCTGTCTATTGGTCTGGATGCGGATATTGCGGTCTTTGCAGAGCGGCCAAGAATTTACGATGCGGCGGCCAGCGGCCATAACGTGGTGGGTTGGAGCCCCTATGAGGGCAAGCGTATCCGCCACACGGCCATTGCAACCTTTCTGCGCGGCCAGATGATTTATGACGGCAAGGATGTTCTGGCAGCACCCGGAACGGGCCGCTTTATCAAGCCCACCCGCGCCCTATCAAAAGTAGCTTGATCCGATGGCCAATATGCAATCCGTCCCCAGCATTGACCGCACAAAGCTGCAAGCCGATTTCGATGCGCTGGCAGCCCTGACAGAGCCGGGCCGCCCTTGGACACGCCGCTCTTTCACGCCCCTGTTTCTGGAAGGCCGCGCTTATCTCAAAACCCGCTTTGAGGAGGAAGGTCTGAGTGTTCGTCTGGATGCCGCTGGCAATCTGATTGGACGATGGGAGGGCGCTCAACGTCATGCGCCCGTGTTGATGACTGGCTCGCACAGCGACACCGTGCCCAGCGGCGGACGGTTCGATGGTGTAGCGGGTGTTCTATCCGGCCTTGCCGCCATTCGGGCGCTGCGGCTTGCCGGTTATAGGCCGCAACACCCCATTGAACTGGTTGATTTTCTTGCCGAAGAACCAAGTGATTGGGGCCTGTCCTGCATCGGCAGCCGTGGTATGGCGGGGGCCTTGACCGACCATCATCTTGCTTTGCTTGGACCCAATGACGAACCATTGCGCGAGGCGATAGACCGGATTGGCGGCAATGTCTCACAGCTTTCCAGCGCTCGCCGCGATGACATTTTTAGCTATCTGGAAATCCACATCGAGCAAGGGCCGGTGCTGGAGGCAAAGCACATCCCGATTGGCGTTGTGACTGCCATTGCCGGTATTGGTCGCGTTAAAGTGCGGTTCGAGGGCATCGCGGGCCATGCCGGCACCTCGCCCATGGATATGCGGGCGGATGCGGCTTTGGCCATGGCGCGGTTTGCGCTCGCAGTTCGCGATGCCGCTTGTGCCATGCAGGGCAAAGGGCATTTTACCGCCACCATCGGCGTGCTCACCATTGAGCCGGGCGGGGCCAATGTGGTGCCGGGCGCATCCGAGGCCATCGTTGATATCCGCGCCGAAGACGATGGCATGATGGATAGTTTCATTGAGGCGCTGGAGGGATTGGCCAACAAGGCGGCTACTGATGAAAAATGCCAGGTTGCACTGTTTGAACGCTTGAGCAAGACGCGGGCCGTTGCCTGTGATTCCTCCCTTCGAGTGGTTTTGGAAAGTGCTGCCAGCGATCTCAATTTACCCACCCTGTCTCTTGCCTCCGGCGCTGGCCATGATGCGGCGTTCATGGCTCAGGTCACCAAATCAGCAATGATCTTTGTGCCGTCTCGCGATGGCAAAAGCCACACGCCGGATGAGTGGACGGATAACGAAGCCATCGCGCTTGCCGCCGATGTGCTCGTTCGCGCCCTTGTCCATCTGGATAGCAACACGCCTTAGAGTTTGTCAGGGAAAAGTGGTCACCGGTTTTCCCGAAAAGACAAACTTAAACAAATGTCTGACGCTGCGGTGCCAGATCAATATGCATTTCAAATGAAGGACTGACCTATGACAACGATCATACTGGACGGCGACAGCCTCACCATCAAGCAAACGGTGCAGATTGCCCGCGAAAACGCGCAGGTCGAGATTGCAGCGGCAGCACGGGCCGAAATCATCAAAAAGCGCGCCTATATCGAAGAAAACTGGCTGACGGAAAATGCGCCACCGACCTACGGCTTCAACACCGGCGTCGGCAAGCTCAAGGATTACAAGATCAATCAGGCCGATAATGAGCAGTTTCAGCTCAATATCGTGCTGTCACACTGCTCCGGCATTGGCAAACCGGCATCTGAGGAAATCGTTCGTGCCATGATGGCCGTGCGCATCAATGCCTTTTGTGTTGGTGTTTCGGGCCTTCGTATCGAGGTGGTTGATCGTCTGGTACAGATGCTCAACAGCGGCGTTCATCCGGTGGTGCCAATCCAAGGCTCTGTTGGTGCCTCCGGCGACTTGGCTCCACTCGCCCATATGGTGTCTGTGCTAATTGGTTATGAGGATGCAGAGGCCATCTACAAGGGGGAGCGCATGTCCGCTCCAAAGGCGCTTGAACTGGCAGGCATCAGCCCGGTATCTTTTGAGCTGAAGGCCAAGGATTGCCTGGCGCTCATCAATGGCAACAGTCTGTGTGCAGGCATGGGCGCTTTGACACTGCATGATGCTGAAGAGTTGATGAAAACAGCAGATGCGATTGGTGCTCTCAGCCTTGAAGCCATCCGGGGTGAACAGGCGGCGTTTGATGCTCGTATTCACGAAGTGCGCAAACAACCGGGCCAAATCCTGACAGCTGAAAACATCCGCCGTATGGTTGAAGGCTCACGCCGCGCCTCAGAGTCCGCCCGCGCCGTTCATCTCGAAGATGATATCCTGCACCCAACCTATCACCCACGCGTACAGGACCAATATTCCTTCCGCTGCCTGCCGCAAGTGCATGGCAGCTGCCGCGATCAGCTTGAACATGCCAAGACAGTGCTGACGCGTGAATTGAATGCGGCTACCGACAATCCGCTGGTGTTCTGGAATGAAAATGGCGCACTGGAATTCCTCTCTGGCGGCAATTTCCATTGTGAGCCGATTGCCTTTGCCATGGATCTGCTGGCCATTGCCCTAATTGAAATCGGCAATATCTCCGAGCGGCGGTTGTTTGCCCTGTGCGACACCACGCTGAATTACGGTCTGCCGCCCAACCTTGCTGGCAAGCCCATCGGACTTAACTACGGCTACGGCATTATTTCCACCGCCGCCGCCGCCGTGGCGTCTGAAAACAAGACGCTGGCCTTCCCATCTGTCGCCGATACCATCCCCACCAAGAGCAGTCAGGAAGACCATGTTTCCATGGCGGCTTGGTCGTGCCGCAAGGCGCAGCAGGTGCTGGATAATCTGCCAAAAATCATCGGCGTTGAGTGCTTGCTGGCCACCAAGGCAATTTTCCTCACCCGCCATGCACTGGGCAGCTTCAAACTCGGACGTGGCACACAACCACTTTATGACGCGCTGGCCGCCGTCATCCCGCTGCAGGATGGAGATGGCTATATGCAAAAGCAGATCAAACCCGCTTTTGCCATGGTCACCGAAGGCAAGGTTCTGAATGTGGTCGAAACCGCCATTGGCCCTCTTCGCTGAGACGATCTGAACCATGGGCGAGGCATTTAGCCTCGCTTACGGTTCAGTTGGCCTTGTAACGTTTACCGGACGTCGATCAAAATGAGGGATCTGGCTGCATGACCAGATCTAGCCGTGATCCACTTTATCGTCGGCATCGATTTCCAGCCGAGGTGATTGCCCATGCCGTTTGGCTGTATTTCCTGTTTCCGCTCAGCCTGCGGATTGTCGCGGATCTGCTGGCGGCGCGTGGCATCCTCGTCTCTCATCAAACCGTGCGGCTCTGGGCTGAGAAATTCGGCAGACACTTTGCCAATGATTTCCGCAAGCGATCTACCGGCAAGCTCGGTGATAAATGGCATCTCGATGAGGTTGTCATCACCATTGGTGGAAAGAAACACTTTCACCTTTTCGCGTCCATCTACGACCCGATAGCAAACCGGGCTTGTCGCAAATTTTCGGGTTTAATCGTGTGTTGACCAGAGGTATGGAGTTTGCCGCTCCGAAAGTTGCGGAGCGAGCCCATGATTCTGAATGCTATTGCCGAGTAGCTGATCCGGATAAAGAAGAACATGCCAAAGATCAGTGGCTTCCAATCCTTCAACACGGCGCGGCGAACCATCGCGCGCTCCAAATATGTTTGCGACAAGCCCGTTTGTCATGCGTATCGGCACCGGCCCCCCCCCGCCGATTTACACGTGGCTCTCTTTCAGCGTCAGCAGCCAGACGGCGACGTCGCAGAAGGTGCTAGTCGCTCGTCCCGGCTCGGCAACCATCCAGTCACCCAGGCGGCTCGCCAGCGAGACGAAGCCGGCAGCGGTGAGCCTTGCCTTCAGCGGCTTGCCCACAGCCTCGCGATGGGCGCGTGCCCTGCTACCTGCATGGATCGAACCGCTCAACAACCGTTCCACCTCGTCGAGAATATCCGACTGCTGACTGACCTGACGTGGTGTGACCGTCGCCATCATTTCCTCCGGCGTATCGAGATCCGGGACGATGAAGCGGTCGGCGGACAGCGACCATGGTTCGCAGACAAGCGCATCGCCATCGAGGCGCACAGGGCCGGCGATATAGCGAATGCGGCCCCAGCGCCCTTCCATTGCCGCTGCCAAAACGCCGGTTGCGGCTGGCGCGCCGGCATCGAATTCCCGCTCCAGGTGAAGCGTGCCGCCCTCATTGGCAAGGCGGACGGCGCCTTCCCAGATCTGCGCGCCGGCGGACCAACTCTGCCCCAGGGCTTCCTCGACCTCGAATACGTGGATGTCGTCCACCCGTTTGCGCGGCCGGATCAGTGAAATCGCCCGCTTTGAGAAGTCGGATGTCACGGCATCAACATGGCGGGCGGCCAGCGGCGAAGCGAAGGTAAAATTGCCGTCGCGCGGCATCACCTGGGTTTTGCCGCCGGTGCCGCTGCCCAGCGCCAGCAGCCCATCGGCCCGCCGCCGGGCGACGCTGGTCAGAATCTGGCCGCGTCCCACTCCCAGCACCGGCAGGCCGGGTGAAAATTGCCGTCGTAAAACCGAGGCCTGTAGCGGGCCGGTCTCGTTGGGCAGGGCGGAGAACAGTCGTTCCAGCAGCATCGTGGCGCCGGTGTCGCTGTCGGCGAGAAGCACCGAGGCCCTGACATCCAGGCCCTCCTGCCGCAGCCTGCCACCGAGCGACACCAGGCGCGATTTCGACATGGCGGTTTCGAACGGTTCGCCGAGCCCGAGCGCGGTCGCGGCATCGCTGGCCTTAGTGCGAGCCACGAGTTCAACGCCGAGGCGAAGTGCGGCCCGCTCGTCATAGCGTGCACTCCGGGCGCTATAGCTTTCGATCTGCTCCACCAGCCCTTCGAGGACCAGCAGCATCTGCGACGCGCCAAGCTTTTCGGCCTGTCGGCGGCAGCGTTCGATCAGCAGTGCATGGGCCGTCAGGCCCGCAGTCACCCCGACGTCCAGAAGCTGGGCAAGAAGCTCGGTGCAGGCGGTCGCCAGCGCCCCTGTGTCGGCTGTGCCTGCCGCAATGGCCGATGCGCCCCCGACCACGGCTTCCGACGTGTCGTCGGCAGCACGAAAAGCGCGGATCGCGAGCGCCACGTGAACGCAGTTCCGCTGCTGGATACAGTCGCAGCGAGCATAGCCGAGGTCACCGGGTACAAGAAACCGGACGCTTGCCATCGGCAGCCTTGCAGCAGGCACTTGGCCGTAGACGAGCCGAACCGAATGGCGGGTCCCGAGCAGACGATTGAGCTCGGCCTTTGCTGAGGGGGCGAGGGCGGCTTCAAAACCCTCGAGATCGAGCGTGGCAGGGTTCCAAGCGACGGCAACGTCCGGCTGTCCGTCCCTGTCTTGCGTCCGCGTCTCTCGGCAAGCCATGGCCAGCATCACCCGGTGGCGGCAGACGCCGGAAGACGGGCAGGTGCAACTGGCGTCGGCAAGCTCACGTCCGGGTGCCAGCCGGGTCAGCGTACCGTCGGCAAACCGAGCCTCGATCGTACCGTCATCGAGTTCGGCAAGCTCAGGTCCGGTGCCGTTTGCAAGCTCTCGCTGCGCACGCTTGACCAGCCCGGCATTGGAAAGCTGGGTCAGGCCGTCATCGGTCAATGCGGTGAGGTCGGCGCGTGCCATTCCTAGCGTCCGATCTTGGCGGCCAGCCAGCCGGCCAGCTCGCCGGGGGTCATGGCGCCTACTTCGGCGCCGGCGCTGACCAGACGACGCGCCATCTCCCGGTCATAGGCCGGCTCGGCGTCTGAATCGAGCGCTGCCAAACCGAGCACCAGCGTGCGCTGTGCCGTCAGTTCGGCCACTCTTTGCAGCAGCATCGCCTCGCTTGCGCCCTCGTAGAAATCCGAGATCAGAATCACGATCGCATTCTCCGGCTGGGTGATCAGATCTGCGGCATAGCCGACCGCTCTTTGGATATCCGTTCCGCCGCCGAGCTGTACCTTCATCAGCAGTTCGCAGGGATCATCGACATCGCTCGTCAGGTCGACCACGCTGGTGTCGAAGGCGACGAGGTGAGTTTTCACCCCGGGCAAGCCCCAGAGGCAGGCCGCCGTCACGGCGGAATGGATGACGGAGTCGAGCATAGAGCCGCTCTGGTCGACCAAGAGGATCACCTGCCATTGCTTCATATGTCGGCGGTTGCGGGCAAAGAAATGCAGCCTCTCTACGGTCAGCTGTCGACTTTCGGCATTGTAGTGTTTGAGATTATCCTTCAGAACACGACGGAAATCGAGATCGCTGGCGATCTTGAAACGGCTGTGGCGCCGCCGATCAACGACGCCGGAAAAGGCGACCGCCATCTCCCGCGACAGCTTTTCCATCAGCTGGCGCACGACCTCCTGCACCAGCTTGCGTGCCATCACAAGGATGTCAGGCGACATCAGGTGCTTGGTCCGCAGAACCGCCTTCAGCAGTGTCTCGTTGGGTTCGGCCCGCGACAGGACGTCGGGATTGGTCACGATGTCATCGATGGCATAATGCTCGATCGCATCGCGCTCCAGCCGCTCGATGGTTTCCTTGGGAAACAGCCGATGGATGTCGTTGATCCATTGCGGCGTGGTGAGGGCGGAGGGACCGCGCCCGCCCTGACGGCTGATATTGCGGGCGCCGTCCTCATCATCACGGCCGTAGAGCCAGTCGAGAGCTGCATCCATGGCCATGGCATCGCCCGACATCGTGCAGCCGGCAGCGCTGCAGGCAGCGTCCGACGCCTCGCCCAGGATAAGGCGCCAGCGGGTGAGCGGGTCAAGTGCTGCGGCTTGGCTCATTTCACAGCCGTCTCGGCCAACAGCGCCAGGCCGCGCAGCAATTCGCTGACGGTCACCGCATCAAGCTCGTCGAACTTGCGCTCGCTGGTCTTGGTGCGTGCATAGGGCTGTTCTAGCGATAGTTTGCCAAGGGTCTGCTCCTTGTCCTCCCAATCGCCGCCACCGGTAAAGATGCCGTCGGAGAAATAGAACATCGCGGCATGCGTGCTGCCGTCGGGAAACTGTACAGGCCGCTCCAGCCACCAGATGCAGCCGCTATCCTGGGGTGCGCCGAGCCGCCAGCCGCGCGCGGCCATTCCCCTAAGCCGCGGAGACTCGACTTTTAGGCCCTCGAAGCGGCTGATTTCGCTGGTATCCTTCTCGGTCTCCAGCAGCAGGTGGATTTCGCGGCCGAGCTGCGGGAAGGGCTGTGAGATCTCATAATCGCCGAACAGCGCTCCCCAGGCATCGAGCCCGCCTGCTGGCAGATGCAGCGGATGCACGGTCCCGATGAAGCCTGTCGCCTGCGCCGAGAAATCGAGATCGAGCGTCTCGTCCTGCGCGTCAGTGACGGACAGATCGTCAGAGACCCGGAAGATCGTCGTCGGCGCAGTGGAGGGATCATGGTCGGCATACACTCCCCATACAAGTCGCTGGGTCAGGTGACCGATCAGCGGATGGCTGGCAAAGAAGGTCCAGAACACCTCCGGCGCGGCGCGGCGCGATGTGGACAGCATGTTTTCCAGCCGTGTGATCTGCAGGCTGGAGATGGCGCGGGCATCCTTTTTTAGCGCTGCCCAGCGCTTGGTTGCCTCCGCCGCCAGTTCCTGGTCGTCCGACTTGATCGGCTTCGGCAGGTCCTTGAGCCGCTTGCCGGTCTCGTCCTTCACCCAGGGCTTGAGGAATTCGTCGAAGCCGACGCGGAAGCGCCGGTCGCCGAAGATGAGATCCATGCCGCCGCGATCATCGAGATCGAGATCGGGCGCCAGCCGGTCTGCCAGTTCTTCCGGCGTCAGCTCGCGGGCTTCGGCCAGCACCGCGATTTTTTCACGGGCCTTTTCCTGCAGGCCCTTGAACTTCAATTTTTCAGCGATGCCATTGAGGTTCATCAGTGCCACGTCGGTGCCGATGTCGGCAAGCACGTCGAGGCCCGTCACGGCGCGTGCGTGGGCGGCCTCGCCTGGCCATTTGCGGATCAGGCGGGTCAGCTTGCGGGCGCATTCGTCGTCGCCCATCCAGCCCACGGCCCTGAGCGCCCAGCCATCCTTGGAGGGAGCGCCATCGGCCAGCCAGGCGGCAAACATGTCCCAGGCGAATCCTGCCTGACTTTCCGGCGTGGTGAACTCCTTGACGATATCGATGCCGCCGTAAATCCCCTCCGGCGTGCTGAAGGACAGCATTTCGGCGATTGCGGCCATAGCCTCGTCAGACAAAGCGCCGCCCTGCTTCAGCAACGGTCGCGTCATCGCCGCCGGCTTGAACCAGGTGGGCAGCTTGGCAATGCGCGCCGGATAGCGCTGCAGCGGATCGCGATCAAGAACCTCCGAAACCGCCTCGGGCACCTTGGCGTCCTGGGTGGTATAGTCTTGGGCCACGGCTTCAATCGCCGCGCGTCCATCGTTGCGATCGCCGGCGATCCAGCGCAAGGCATGCTCGGCGGCCTCGCGCGCAATGCCCTTGTCGCCGACGGCGTCGGGGATCAGCCGGGTCACTGCCGTCTGCCGGTGCGTGCGCAGCCATTGCATGGCCGGAACACGAGCCTTCTTGAGCTTGAGCAGGGCGCGGGCCGCATGCGGCGCAATTTCCGAGGCGTCGACATCCTTGGCGCGGTCAATCATGCCGATAGGATCACCTTCAATCTGCCTCAGAAGGCCCGGCAGGCCGCGCTCGCCGAAACGGGCCATCATGCGTGGATAGACGTCATCGGCGAAATAACCGGTCGCGACACCCGGGCAGCTCCACAGCACCAGTGCCAACGCATCCGGTTGACGGTCGATACCGGCAAAAAGCGTGTTCCAGCCACTTGAATTGATCGCATAGGATTTCGCACGATGAATCTGCATCACGCGCTCGTAGATAAAGCCTAGCACGTCGCCTTCGTCGTCACCGCGCTGGGGCAAAGGCCTCGATCGGGCCGGAACGCCGTACCAGTCCGGGAAGGGCTTGGCTTCGAATTCCGTGATCAGTTCGATCAGTTCGTCGGTATTGGCGATAACCTTCGCCTGGGATATCCGCCAGTGGTTTTCGTGGCCGGGAGGCCCATCGGGCTCGTAGCGGAATTGTGTCTCAGCCGGCTTGAGCGAAAGGACGAGATCGTCGCTCTTCTTCGCCTTCTTGCGCCATGGCGGGTCTTGCAGAACCGCAGGCAGCGCATCGTTCCCGGCGAGCGTCACATTCTGCGCCTCCAACAGGCGGTCGAGCTGGCTCAGTGCTTTATTGTTGCCTTGCAGCCATTGCTTCAGCGTATCGGCAGGATAGCGCTTCGTCATGTCTAGAACGCGCGAGCGGATAACCGGATCGCTACGGCCGGCAGCGAGCGACGTGACATACTGCCGGAAGACATTCGCGGGATTGGCTTCGGTCGCCTCGTCAAGGGCGGCGCGGATCCATTTCTCATGCAAGAAGGGAAGCAGCAGGCCGAGCGCTGCGTCTTCGCCGGTCGCCAGCACGATGCGCGCCACGAGCGTCCGCTGTGCATCGTAGGCATAGTGCAACAGCCATTCGAGCGCGGGCAGGGCTGACTCGCGATAGAGATCGGCAGCGCCAATGACGGTAGCTGCGATGTCTTCGAGAGGCAGGTCGAAATAGGTGTAATAGATGAAATAGGTGCGTTTCGTCCGCCAGCGCACGACGGCAGAGGGCGGCGCCTCGGCGATCAGCGGCACCATTTCCAAGGTTGCACCGACATCGAGACCGCTGACGGCTGCACCGTTCAGGACTGCGAGTGCCTTCAGATCATGTTCGCCGACCCTGTCGTCGCCGAGCACGAAGGCAAAATAGGCGCGACGTTTCCAATCCACCTGTTCATCGCAAGCCTGCATGAAGACATCGACGACCTGTTCGTATTCCTCCGCCGGAGCCTTCACAAGGGCGTCGCGCAAGGCAAGCGACAGGGCCGAGCTCCAGGCGGAATTTTCATAGCTGCGGCGCGCCTGGTTTTCGGTGCCGACAAGCGGCAGTGCCGCTTCTGCGACGATTGGCGCTCCAGATGTTCGCGCCAGCCAATGGAAGAAGTATCTTAGGCACAACAGGTCGACCGGGCGACTTTTTTCATCGCCCCCACCTAGGGTAATCGACAGCCGATTCGTCGCGTTCAGGATGTGGGTGATCCAGGTACGGGCTTCTTCGACGCCCATGAATGCTTCCTGTTTGCCGCCGAGCTTGGATTTTAGCCAGCCGACCGCACCACCGCCAGCGGGTGCCTTCGGACCGTCCTCACCGAGACGCTCTTCCAGCCATTGAGCCGATGCCTTTTCCTTCTCGGTGGCCTTGGGAAGCGTGACCTGGAGCGTGTTCCGGAGTGCTTTCCAAGCATCTGCTTCCAGATAGTATGTCGTCTGCGGTTCAGTGCGCGTCGGAAGGGGATCGCCGAGCAGCTTTTCCAGCTCCTCGGAAGACTCGATCACCAAAGGGGCGGGGGCTGGTTCGGCGGGCGCCTCTGGTGGGACTGCTGCTGCTGGCGCTTCCGCTGACGTCACGGGGCGCTCGGCCAGCGCCAGCGCAGCCGCCTGCTGCACCGGCATTTCCTTCTTTTCGGCAGCTTTTGGCTTGGGTGTGGCGGTCTTGACGGGCGCGGGACCAGATCCGCTCAAGGCATAGCCCTTGCCAGTCTTCTCCTTAACCAGCTTGTTCTTTTCCTTGATCGCCGCATCGACGCTGTCGAATTCCTTTTCCTTCGTCTGGCCCTGGGTACCGATGCGCCCGTAGGTGACCGTCAGGGTCGTTCCGTCAAGCGAGACCTGCCAGAATTTCGATGATGTGCCCTCAACGAGTTCGTAGCGTTCCATCCCTATCTCCTCATCTTTCTGGTCATATCAATCCAGCGCGGGTGAGCCGCCGCTCCACCACTGCTTCCAAAGCCAGCGCCGCCGCCTGAGTCTCTGTGCTGCTGCGCTGGCGCATCCATTGCATGGCTTCGATCTGCGCCCGTGCCTCCCCGCGTCCATGGGTGCGCAGGATCACCTGGGCAAGCTTTTCGCGCTCCCGAGGTGGGAAGAAGGAAAATGCCTGGCGCAGCGCTGGCAGCGCTTGCAGGAATTCGTCATCTCCCCAGTCGTCAACCAGCTGCGTGACGGCGTCGATGACCGGCAGATCCGCGGCGATCTCCTCGCGGGAAAGGGCAAAGAGGCCGGCGAGAAAATCGCCGAGCTGAGTTGGTCGGCTGAAATGGCGCATCTGGCTTGCAATGCCGGAGATGTCGCTGCGACCGCAGGCGATCATCGTGCCAAGGGCAGCACCCGCCAGCGCCGAAATGGTGGAGCGGTTGGCGACGCAGCGAGCAAGCGTTCCGACCAGCGCTTCGCTGTCGATATCGAGTGATGGGCAATCGCGCATCATGTCGCGGCAGGCGATCAAGGCGTTGAGGGAGCGGCGTCCTTCGTCCTCATTGTGGATGTCTCCGACAAGCCACAGGACGCGCGCGAATATCTGCTCGCACAGCCGCCCCAGCGCCTGGTGCGCATGGCTGCCAAAGATATGTCCGAAGCGATACAGTCGCACGGCTTGGAGACCGGCCTTGCCGATCTCGCCGATCTCGTGAGAGCGGGCAATGCCGGATGCGATCTTGCCCGTCAGTTCGCTTTCGAGGACGAGCAGCCCGGCGAACAGCGCGTCGGACAGGCAGGATGTCAGCACGTCCAGATCATCGCCCGCGCGGGCGACCCGATCGGCGAGCAGACCCGACGAAGCCATTGGCAGCGTGCCTCCCCATCTGGAGGCTTCGATGAGCACGCCTTCGGCATCGCGGTGGCGAATCAAGCGGAAAACCTCCAGCGGCGCCCTGGTCTCAATCGCCGAAGGCCCTTCCAGCCGCTCCAGCCCCGGCATGCGCAGAAGCCTCAGAGCATGCAGCATGTGGGCCTGGCCGCGATCGGCGGGCTCGTTCCAGTCAAGCTCCAGACGCCTTGCGGTCGGGCCGGGCACCATATCGGCTTCGAGCAGCCGGGCGTCGATATCGTCGAGCAGTGGTGGCCGGCGGGTGCCGGCAGCAAGCCGGCCGCGCCTGTTTCCGGTCATGGCTTTCAACATGGCAACGAGCGCCGGGTGGGTGCCTGATCTGACCGCGCCAGCCTGGGTCCAGGCGGCCGGTGCCTCCAGCCCATCCTTCACCAACGTCGCCAGCGCGGCATCGAGTAGATCGACGCGCAGAATGGCGCTGTGGCCGCGGGCTCGGGCCAAACCTTCGGCATGGGCCTGCCAAGCGATCCGGTCGGCGGTGGAGACCACCTGGCCCGCATCCCTCAGGCCATGGGTGATCGCGTTGGCGGCCCAGTCTGCGGCAAAGCCGAGACCGCGTTCCCGGACATGTTCGTAATAGGCGGGTGAGGGCATGCCTGAGGCATAGCCGGTGAAACGGTCGAGCCGTTGATAGTCATAGGGCAATACATAGCTGCCGACCCGTTCATGCTCGCCCGGTTCAGGCATGTCGGGCTTTTCGCCGTCCATTTCCTCGGTCAGTCGACGGATTGCTTCGGCATGCCAGCCGCCGCAGATCAGCACCACCTTGCCAATACCGGCTTCGCGCAGCGCCCAGGCCGCATGGCCAGCCATGAATTTTTCGCGGGCCAGTTCCCGTGGATCTTCGGCACCCTCCGGCCGCAGCAGGTCGAAATAGCGGTCGAGCCGTTCATCAAGCTCCGCCACCGGCGCCTGCTCAGCCAGCGCGTCCCATAGAGCATCCAGGCCATCTTCACCCAGCGCGTGGCCGAGCGCGGCCTCGGCCGCCGCGGCGCGAACCGTATGTGGGTCGGCGTAGCGATTGGTCCGGTTGCCGAAGTCAGGATGCCAAGCCGGCAGGTCGCAAAATAACGGAGTAGCGCCGACCTTCCATGCAGATTGCAGCGCCTCCCACTCCGGCGAATAGGCGCAGAACGGCGAGTAGGAGGCGAAGCTCCGCTCCGCAGCCGCGTGATAGCTGAAGATTGCGACGGGCAGCGTATGTGGCAGTCGCAGGTCGTTCATATGAGGATTGAAGTCTGCTGGGCCTTCGATCAGCACGAAGCGCGGCTTCAGCCGCTCGACTGTCTGGGAGACCAAGCGCGCACAGGCTGGTGAATGATGACGCACGCCGACGACCGTCAGCCTGCCGCCGCGATCCTGCGCCACGTCCGCCTCAGGGCGTGAGAAGATGCCGAGCCTCATAGAGCGCCTTCCATGCTGCACCGGGCCGCTTCGACGCCTTCTGCTCCAGATAGCGTACAAGCTTTTTCAGGTCTTCCGCATTGTCCTTCGCGGCCGTGCCGGCAAGGCACTCGACGATGTCTTCCGGGCGTCCGCTGTCGCCACGCAGATAGTGACCGCGAACGCCGACCGCATGGGCGACGCTGACGGCCTCCGCCGTGCTCATCACCGAGCTCAGCCGCTCCATGCTGCCCTCGCTCGACAGACCCTCGCGCAGTTCGCGGAAGCAGGTTACCAGAACTTCAAGCAAATCGTCGCTCGGCGTCACCGGTACGCCCGAGCGTGCCAGCAGCTTGGCGGATTCTCGTTTGACCAGTTCCAGCTCCTCGTCGGCATCGCGGATCGGAAACACCGTCTCAAAATTGAAGCGGCGCTTGAGGGCGGCCGACATGTCGTTGACACCGCGGTCGCGGGTATTGGCTGTGGCGATGATATTAAAGCCCTCACGGGCGAAGACCATGCCGTCCTCACCGGAAAGCTCCGGCACGGCCAAAACACGGTCCGACAGGATCGACAACAGGCTATCCTGCACCTCCAGGGGGCAGCGGGTGATTTCCTCAAAGCGCACGACCTTGCCGTGGGACATCCCCGTGTGAAGGGGTGCCGGAACCAGCGCCCGACGGCTCGGTCCCTCGCTCACCAAGAGGGCATAGTTCCAGCCATATTTGATCTGATCTTCCGTCAGCGATGCACCGCCCTGGATTGTGAGCTTGGAATCGCCGCTGATCGCTGCGGCCAGCAATTCTGACAGGAAGCTCTTGGCCGTGCCCGGCTCGCCGATCAGCAGGAGCGCTCGTGATGTGGCCAGCGTCACCATGGCACGCTCAACCAGGGAAGGCGAGGCAACCAGCTTGGTTGTGGCGCCGTTGCCGCCGAGAATGAAGGATTTGACGCTTTTCAGTGACAGGTTCCAGCCCGGTGGTCGCGGTCCCCGGTCGGCCCTTATCAGGGCCTCAAGTTCGGCTCGATAGGCTATTTCGGCTGGGGGACGTTGGATTGAGGCAATACCTGTTTTGTCTTGCATGGGGACTCATCAATCTGTCTTGACGATCCCCATGTAGGGCGGGAAACTGTCAAATCCATGGGGTGCGTTTGCGTGGTGGCCGATTTTATTCTGACAATATGTTCCTGAATATGACATCGTCGTCTCTAGGACTAAGTGCTGATGGTTCATGACAGACCGTGATCTTGCAGCGGAGCAAACCACCAAAGTCGGGATGGTGCAGAGAAATGCCAGAACCGGCATAACAAGGAAAACAGATTTCAGTGACTCCAGCGGGAGAGCGATGTCGGAGATACAGTGGATCACGGTCAGATCGGAACCTAGCCGAACGTGACGTCCTCACGGCAGGGGCCGAAGCTTTTACCTGCGAGCGGACATTGCAAATGACGACGTGCTGCCTCCAGCAGATCTTTGCCAGCGCCGGTTTCCCGAATATTGCTCCGCCACCAGACCGCCTGATCGGCGATCTGATCGAGGCACGTCATTGCGAAAGACGTCTCGACCCGCACTGAAGACCGAGCTTCGTCCTCAAGAATGGTTTTGGCCAGCAGATCGAGATCGAGCGCTCCGAACCTCAACGTGCCCTGCCAAAGGTTAGGGATATTCGTTGCATCTGGGTAGACCATCTCGGGCGTAGCCCGTGGAAATGGACCAGCGCCATGCCGTGTGGCGTAAGCGCGTGTCATGTAGATTGCCTTGATTTCACCAACCCCCCATTCCGCCGCAAGGATAGATGGATTGGCAATTCCGGTCTTGGAGGGAGTGACATGCGGAAAGAAGGCATGATCCTGATCGAGTAACAAGCCTTGGGCGCCCTCGAAAATGAGCCTGTCGCTTGCAGACGCCACTGCTGCGACCGTACCATCATTGGGCCAGACGACACGACTGAAATCTTCAACGTCCTGTGTAAATCGCTCCGCGATAACCGGAGAAACAAGCCGCGCTTGCCAGGCCTCAGATGGCAAAAATCCTAGCTCCGTTAATCGAGAAGGCACCCACTCCTTCTGGATCCGTCTGACGATTTCATCCATCTTTGTGAGGTTTGCCAGATCGCTGAACTGAAGCTTGAATCCATCTCTTTCGCTCCGTCGGATGGTCTCATTGATTCCAAGGCCGCAGGAGCCATGTCGCCCGCTATTGCGAGCCTCCTCTGCGATCTGGTTGATCATCATATCCCACGGAGTGGTCACCAGCCCGTTTGGGTCGGCAAACAAGCTTGGGCGAACGCCAATCTTGTCGAGTTCAGACAACTCCCGCAGCAGCAGCAGGGGGTTATGAATAAAGAAGCGCGACATGTAGGTAGTGGCACCCCGAAGGGCACCGCTGCCTACATGATGGAACACATGGCGTGTGCCATCCGGACGCTGGACCGTATGACCAGCTTGGGCGCCACCATTGGCCCGCACGACAACGCTTCCAGCGCTGGCCAGGGCATCAGTCATCAAGCCCTTGCCCTCATCGCCCCAACCAGCGCCGAGAACTGCATAAGCGGTGCTCATTTCTTACCGCCGAACCAACGCAGGCCTCCGCTTTTGGTCGCAGGCGAAAGACCTTTCGTCGCCTTCTGGACGACCAAAGCTGTATCGCCGCTCCAACTCGAAGCCACATCTGCCGCATGCTCGCCTTCGACGATCTGGATCGTGGAAACAACGACTTCCGCGAGCTTCGTATAGTCGGAAAGCATGAGGACATGCTGGCCCAGCACGGACTGCCAACTGTTGCGGACGCGGTCGGGATAGCTCTGGAAGTGAGAGCCCTGCTCAACCACGACGTGGAACACATGATACCGACGGCTCACAAGGTCCAGAAGCTGTTCGGCAGTGTAATCCATTTGGGGGCGAACGCCCATCACGCGTTCGATTTCCTCAGCCTTCAACAGAGGAGGGACTTCTTCATCGCCAACAGTGAAAAGAAACCCCTTTTTCCCGCGCTTTTCAAACGCATCAGTTGATGTGTGCATGGCGGCGAAATACCACGGCAGAGTATAAGACTCGCTGGAGTTACCACCGCCGCCGCCTTCCAGAAAGAGATCCTTCAGCTGTTCGGCAATGCGAATATCCGCTTCAAATTGCGAAACCTGTAGCGGAGCGCGATCACATACCACGTCCCCAATTCCCATGAACATGACGTGCGGATCGGATACAGGCTTGCGCTCATAGATGCTGGTAAAAAACGCGGGAAGCCCATCGCGAACCATATAGTCCGGAATCGTCCCCATGGAGCCAGTCACATCCAGCCCAATGATGATCGGGTTGGACGACGGGTTAACTGTGCCATCGCGCGATTCCCGCATAAGCCCCTTTGCCTTGGCAGGGTTAAGGCTGTCATGGAGGCTGCGACTGGAAAACACCGCGTCCCGCGTTTTGCCTGCCGTAGTCCTGGTTGTGAAGCTATCCCAGTCAGTTGGGTCAAAGCGGCCGTCACCCATTGTGGGCATCCTTTCCATAAACATCGCTTGCGTTAACGGACAGTTCGGTGAAGCGACGAGCACCGAAGCTGTCTTCAAGAGCCTTGATCCAAGCTCTGTATTCGCCTTTGGCATCGAGACCGCTAGGACGTTGAAGCCAATCCCGCATAGCCTGCGGAATAGCGTTGTCTTCGCCGATACTCACACCGGAGGTTTCGCCCAGCATTTCCCTTCCGATGCCTCGGATGAGTTCGAGATCGATCGCTCCACTTGCGCGCTCGGTATTTCGAGCAGCGGCGGGCAAAAGCTGATCCGTCCACTCTGGAAGCGCAACCAGAGGCTCATTCAGCGGCGTTGAATAGAACCAACCGCCAAGGATGACCGCGACATGTCCTTTCGGGGAGATAAAGACGGTATCAGTACACAAGCCCGCATGAGCGAGCTGACGAAAGGAGCCAAGGTAACAAGCTGTGTTCAGCAGGTCGCTCATAACCCAAGCAACGTGCCGTGGGTCCACCTTGCTGCCGAAATGCGAGATCAAATCACTCAGTCGGACAAGCCCAGCGGGCTTTTCCATCACCAGAACACGCTGACCCTGATCGGTATCAAAGGCTGATTTGATCTGTGGCAGCCGCAGGAGCATCTCGGTGGCCATTCTATCGTTGGCAAACGTCAGCCCTCTGATGGCAGCCTCGGCCCGGTGGGCCAAAGACAGGAAATCCTTTTCCACCACGTAGGCAATGATGCTGTTACCCACGTAAGCCGTTCCGAGTTCGAAGGGGTATGATTTGAAATACCTTATCTTGCGACCAGCGAGCTCAAGCAAACCGGGCACTTGCCAGCGGCCTTGGCTGACGTGGAGGTTTGCCTCGTCCCGCAACAGCGTCAGATGTTCAAACACATCGCGTTGACCGCCGGCATGGTCTGTATGCCACAGCTTGGCTAGTCTGTGATACTGGCCAGTGATTTGATCCGGTGCCTGAAACAGGCGCTCAGGCTCGTTCACCGGTATCGCCAAGATCTCATCTGCCGTGTCCATATCGATAACCCTTAGACCAGATAATCGTCTAACTACGATATGCGCCTTCTGGACTTAGGCGTCAATACCGTCTAAGTCTGTTTTTGCTGGCTATCGGAGCCGTTGAACAATGGAGGACAGTTTGATCACCGAGAGAGTCGCCCACGACGCTGAGGGGTATCCAGTGCCGCTGGTGATGGTCGACTGCGCCATTTTCACCCTCAAGGACCAAGCGCTGCATTTACTTCTGCCGGAGCGGGCCAAGAATCTCCAGACAGGCCAGCGGGCACTGGTGGGTGGTCGGCTTCACCTCAATGTGGACCGTTCGCCGGAGGATGGAGCAATGCGGGTCGCACGAGAGAAACTTGGGATCGACGTGCGCTATCTTGAGCAATTACACAGTTTTGGTGGTCTGGATCGGGATGAAGGTTGGACAGTAACGATCGCCTATATCGCCATTGTGCAGATGGATCAGATCCCGGTCTCGCTGCAGTCAGACCTGTTTCCGGTCGACAAGATACCGAAGCTAGCTTTCGACCACAATGAAATCGCAGCGATGGCGATCGCCCGCATGAGGAGCAAATCGTCTTACTCTTCTTTGCCGGCATTCCTGCTCCCGCCAGAATTCACAATCGATGATCTCAGGCATGTCTATCAGCAGGTCACAGGTGCAAAGCTCGTAAAAACGACCTTTCGAGACCAGGTATTGCGCCAAGGGTTTGTGGAAAAAACCGGAAAGATGAGCACTGGCCGCACATATCGGCCAGCCGAACTATGGAGACTAGCAGACCGCACAGTCGCGAATTTTAACCGCGTTGTATCTCGGGAGGCGGGTTATCGCCGTGCCATTAAGTGACAGTGCTATTCGCCAGTAGTCGGCTCGCGCGGCGCGATATATCGACCGATTGGCAAAGTGGCTGGCCTCGGCTATCGGTGACACGGGTGCTGCCAAGGCGGCCCACGCAAGTTAACGTGATATAGTGGATGGGTTTCTGTCGCAAGTTTTCGGAACGTCCAAAATATAGGAAAGCATTCCTGGAGTCTTCTGGCGGTGAATCTAGATAGCTGCTTCCTCTGCCGCGTGCAGCATCAAACGGGCAAGAATTCGGTCCGAAGCATGTCGATCCATAGGCATATTAGAATTTCATTCTACATCGACAAAACTTTGCGACAGAGCCCTTTTTTGAGATCGTATTCTCGAAAAAGCGTCGTACTTAAGATAAGAGCACCAATTAAGACCTTGATCGGTGGGCTGGAATGGGAGCCGTCTCAGAAACGGACCTACTCTTTTAGAGGGCGTCGGATTGATACTACGCTCAAAAAACGCAAGGTAGAACAAGGCGAGAACGTATGCTGAAAACGAGACTTGAAATCACGAAGGCCCGAAATTTCAGGCCTTCGTGATAAGGCTATATCGGGCTAAAGCGTCGCTAAAGGTCTCCACAATTTCACTCGTTCGGCCTCGGTGGAGAGGTCAATGATAACCTGTATACCAGTTTTGATACGCCGCCGCAGGACGTCGGGGCGGTCAGAATTTGTCTGAAGCATACCACTGTCATGAAACGTTTGGAGCCGCGAACGAGAAATTCTCAACTCTGATGCCAGCAGACGATCAAGGCGTGTGCTGGTTGGAAATAGAACCACCAGTTCTATCTGCAGTTTCGTCCAATGATCGGCTTCATGCAGAATCGCTTTTTCGATGCGAAACTCCGAAAACTCATCAACGCGCTGCGACTTGCGCCTCAAAGCTTCGAGGTTGAACGTCTCCGTCCGTATCCACTGTGGATCGTTGGACTGTAGTGCTTCAAGGACGACAGGATCGATGTCGCGAACATTCTGCCGCTCAAAGATTGGCCGGTTCCATGTCTTTTCGCAGGTCAGGCACTTGTAGATAAGCCACGCATCAAGCTTGCGACCATTGGCGTTGAGCCGGATTTTGCCGCTGGATTGGAAGGCTCTGAGGCCCCCACATCCGCTGCACACAATCCAAGGCTGGGGAGCAGTCTGAGGAATAATGGTCCATCGGACCCGAAGTGTATTGCACATATCGTCTTGGTCTTCCGTTCGGAAGTCCACCAAGATGGTGCATGAGAAAACCCTTGCGGGCACGGCGTGGCGATGTTTTGGGCGGCTGAAGAGCTGAGACAGCGGAGCTGCACATGGCACATTGTAACAATGCCAAACCGGTCTCTTGCCACCACCCGATGAACATAATCATACGCCGACAGCATGTTGCTATCCGGCAGTACGGGTGAAACTGGATTGAGACCGGTATTTACTTAGGCAAAGTCTACCTCGATGCGCCAATGCTCTTCGACCACAGCGATAACAAGTGATCGTCCCGAATTGAAGTCCCTTGGTCGTATCCATAAGCTGAAAGCTGCGGCGTTGCGGCTTTTATGCAACTTTATGATGAGAGAAGATAGCAGCTTATCGGGCTATGGTCGACTTCGAAGCCGCGCTCGCGGACCATCTCTTCCAAATCGCGATAGCTGAGCGGATGACGTAGATACCAAGCTAACGCCTGCACGATGCAGCCATGCCTCGAAATGCCTGCCTTTGAAATCATCCTTCGACTCGCTTCACAACATTGGGAGCGCAAATTTCTCTGACGATGTTCCACACAGCGTTAACCAGAAAATTTGCGGCAAGGCCCAGCAGCGAATCCATATGCATGTTTCCAAATCTGGCGCGCAGTTGATGCGAGCTATATCGGCATAAAACACACGACCTTTAAGAAGATAATTATATCCGATAATGTATTATCGAGCATTATGCTCATTATGGTGAAATGACCCAAATCATCGAGCAAAACACCGAAGTTCACTGTCGGATGACCGGGACCTCTGAGATTCAAGGGCGGCTTGGGGTTTTGGGCATCCTTTTCAAGAAAAGCCGCTGAATAAAGCGAACTCCTGTAAAAACACAACCAAAATTAAATCTACAACCCAGATCTTGACCTTTTAGGATGCTGGCCTATTTTCGCCATGGGAATGGCGCGATTGGGATACTTTTCGCACCTTTCCAATATTGCATTCGTTTTTGATGACGCGATAAGTGGAGAGGCATTCCATGGACGACGTTCTGTCACCGACCGATTTCATTCAGGCAAGCCGTGTGCTGAAACTGTTGTCGCCCTTGGGTGAAGACCAGCTTTTGCCGGAGCGGATGACGGTGGATGAGGGCGTCAATCGTCTGTTCGAGATCACTGTGTCGGTGCGCGCCAAGCGCGAGGCAGTGAAGCCGGAAGAACTGATCGGCAAGCTGGTCGATGTGTCCCTGGAAATCCGCCAGGGCGAACTGGATGGGGATGGCGTGCGCCGACCGTTCAATGGACTGGTGACAAACCTTTTCGAAGGCCCGCCAGTGACGCGTGGATTGCGGTCCTATACCCTGACTATCCGTCCGCAACTGTGGCTGCTGTCGCGCCGGTCCGATTGCCGGATCTGGCAGAATATGACCTCGATGCAGGTGATGGAAACGCTGTTTTCCGAGCATGGCATTCCAGCTGCCGCATCCGCCCCTCTGCACAAAACACCGCCATCGCGTGAGTTTTCTGTCCAGTGGAATGAAACGGACCTCGATTACCTGCTGCGCCGCTTCGAGCAGGACGGGTTGTTCTATTGGTTTGAACATGAAACCGGCGTTCACCGCCTGAAGGTCAGCGACAGCAAGGTGGCCTGGAGCAAGCCATCGGCTGCGGCAGAAGGTGTCGACAAAGTCAGATTAGCCCAGGGCTCGTCGGACCGCAACCATATCAACGAATGGATGCGGCAATTCTCCTATGTCCCCGGCCAGCGCGCCGGTGCGGACTGGAATTTTGAGACGCCGAGCACTGTGCCACTGAACGTCACGCCATCGCTGATCCAGATGCCGGGGGCCAAGCAGCGCGAGCTTTACGAATATCCGGCCCGCATCTCCGATATCAAAGAGGCCGAAGTGGCCGAGACGTTTCGAACGCAAGCAACGGAAGCCGATCATGAGCGGGTGACGGGCCAGTCCAATGTGCGCTTTCTGGAAGCCGGTCGCCGGTTCACGCCCTATGAGGAACCGCATCCGGAACACAAATACGAAGAGCATGTGATTACCCGAATTGTGCATCGGGTGGTGGACCGATCCTATGAGACGGCCAGCAATGAGATGGAATATGCCAACGCATTCGAGGCCATTCCCTCACGCGTTCCACTAACGCCGCACCGAGAGACCAAACGTCCGCGTATCGAGGGGACACAGGTGGCGATTGTCGCCGGACCGTCGGGCGAAGAAATCCACACCGACAAATACGGACGCATCAAGCTCTGGTATCCCTGGGATCGCAAGGCAAAAAAGGATGGCAGTGATACTTGCTGGGTGCGGGTTGCCCAGAACTGGGCGGGCGGCCAGTGGGGAGGACAGATCATCCCGCGCATCGGAATGGAGGTGATGGTTGCCTTTATCGACGGCGATCCTGATCGACCGCTGGTGACTGGCGTCGTGCCAAACCCCAAAAACGCTGTGCCTTATGATCTGCCAACGAATAAGACGAAGAGCGTGTTTCGGACGAACACGCATAAGGGCAAAGGCTACAATGAACTGACCTTTGAGGACGAGAAAGACCGCGAGGAGGTCTATGTCCATGCGCAAAAGGACCAGAATATCAAGGTCGAGAACAATTATTCGAAGCGCATCAACACTAATAAGGTGGAGAGTGTAGGCCACAACAAAGCAACTGAAGTAACAAACAATCATTATGAAGTTGTTGGCGGCGATATGGATATTAGAGTTGGGCCTTCAAACAAATGGAGCATTACGCCGCAGCAGGCCGATACAATGGCCGCAGGCATCGGCCAAGCCACATACGCGTTTGGAGAAAAGGGCCAATCGCCGATCGGTGAGGGCAATCTCCATATTGTCGTTCAAAAAAACAAAAGTCAAAAAATTGGCGATACGCACACCGAAGATGTTGGTCGTCTGAAAATAATAGATGTGGGTGATGAATACAGTTTAAGGGCAGTTAATAACGTAGTGATTGAAGCAGGAAAAAACTTGTCTTGAATTGCGGGAAGAGTCGGATTGTTCTTAATTCTGATGGAACAATTACGATCAGCGGAAAACGGATAATAGGCTCTGCTGACGATGTATTTGATATACTTGGTGATGTCGTAAAAATAAATTAGAGATCGGATTCAAGTTCGTCCAGGCAGAAAAGGGTACGAGTGATGCGTTTTCTGCTCCGCCTAATTGGCTTTATTTTACTGTTGACAGCTCTTAGCTGCAGTGAAGAAAAAAAAGAAGATGTCTCCAGTAATTTCAGTCCAGAAGGTCGTGCGATAATGGAAAAGGAGAATTTATCCGACGAGCAAATATCTAATCTTAAACTCGTTGAAATCGACTATTCTAAAGCCCCTTCTGAAATGCGGGCGATCGCTTATAAAATTTTCCTAAGACAATCTTTAACGCAGCCAGATTTGAAGGCGCTTGGGGAAAACATCAACAAATCTTTCCCTGAACGAAAACCGAACGGTTTGTACCGGTATGGCCGTACGTTATTGGTTACAGCGGTTGAGAACCAAAATTTGGATGCTGTAAATGCTTTACTTGAGGCTGGCGCAGATCCCTACGTCTCGACTGACCCCAACAATGAGTCGGAGCAGATTAGGAGTTGGAACTTTTTGTACTTAGCCATGAAGCAGGAAGGACAGAAGCTTCCAGACTCAGATTATTTCGACAAAACATACGCCAACCAACTCCTACAACTTTATCTAAAGCACGGGGGTGATCCTAATTACAGATGGCCTGACGGACAGTCGTTATTAGAATTCACAGTTGGCGACAATTTTGAAGGGTTCAAGATCTTATTGCAAGCTGGCGCAGACCCTTGGAAGCGAGGCGAACAGGATACGCCTTTAGCCGTACAATGCGTCACGTTGATGAGAAAACCTAGCTGCATACAGTACCTTGCTGAGAACGGATATTACGACAAGACCCCTGAAAACTACATGTACGACATGATTGATGCAGCAACCAACGAATTGGAGGCAGGTGCTCGTACAGATCCAGAAGAAGTCGGGCAGTCATATTCCGAATATGGTAGATATGCTGATGCTGTAAAGCTTCTCCTACAACGCTCTCATTACCCGCTTGGCGAAGGCAGCACGCTCTACCGATTGCTTTATGTAGAGAGTGGAACTTACCGGAAAAAACTGCAGGAGAAGCGAGATGGCAACTGACGACTTTAGCAGTGCCGGAACTGCTGAACTTGATCCAGCAGTCCAAAAGGCTGATCAGCGCCCATCAAACAACACAACAACTGTAAGCGGTGATACGAGCATGGACCGGTGTTTGCGTCGAGCTGCTTGGCTGATTTTTGATGTTTATGATCAGCAATATAGTCAGATGACAATCCAGACGCGGCCAATGCTTGCGGACGTTCGTAAGAATTGGAGCAAGGTATTTGATAATCAGAACAAGAGGGCGGGTTATCGCGCAGTTTTATATCGACCAAACGGGAGTGATGGAGATCGTGCAACCTTATGTCCTCCAGCCCTGATATTCCGGGGGTCTGACCTAAATAAAGAGGAACTCTCAGGCTTAGCAATTACGATAGAAATTGAATATCATTGGGATCTAGGCCTCCTGTCCGCTAACCCTGCGAATAAGCCGCCTCATCGTTTTGAATTTGTCTTTGCACCGAACCCCGATGTAGCGCAGTTGAAGCCGTCTGAGCTCGCTGGCGTTGGCTTTACCCCTACATCGATCGTCAAAAATGATGCAGGTAATATCACTTTACGGGCCATTTCACCTACGTGGATACAAATTCCGGTGACTGTCGCAGCACAATGGAACGCTTCAATTACGGTATGGACGAAAGACCAGGGAGATTGGGCAACGAATTTTCGGCAAGGCGTCGGTTTGAGAACTACTCAATATGATGACCTCACAGTCGCAGACGCGCGAAAAGCGGCACAAATTGCGATGAACGAATGGGGAGGCCGTTTAATGATAATCGGTCACTCGCTTGGCGGAGGGCTCGCCAGTCTTGCAGCCTGTGTGGCACAGAAAGAAAATCCAACCCTGAAACTCGCTGCTAGGACGTTCAACGCGGCCGGCCTGCATCCGGCGACGGCAGCTAGACAGAAAACGTCCTTAAGCGCTGCAACAGTCAGATCTTTTGCCGTCGAGGATGAGATACTGACGACATTGCAAAAGCGGTCATGCCCGATTCCCTTGATTACGCATATTCTTCGGTGGGCAGGAAAAACCATGCCAGAAGCTATAACGGGTCATGCTTTTGAGCGGCGTAGGCCCGGCATGGATGACTTATGGCCTGTTCAAGCGCAGGAATTTCCTATGCTGACTGAGGCCGAGCGAATAGCGGCGAGCTGCTCCACTCTGTCTGACTTTGTAAAACGATATGTGGAGACGATCTGGAGTGCACTTCCGCTTGGAACAGCTTGGAATTTATATAAATTAAAGGGAGAAAGTGAGGGAATAGCGAAACGCGCCGACAGATCAGTCGGGTTGCATCTTATGCCTGATGTTGTTCATACCTATCCTGACCGCTTTGAGCGCTATCTTCCGCCTGCCAAACCGGGGAAGTAGTAATTCAACGTCATGCATCTCAAAACCAAACTCCCTTTCCAGCACCTCTATTTTCGCCATTGGGGCCGCGATGATCGCGAAATGGCTGTTCTGATCGTAAAGGCAGGATTGCGCATTCCATATGGCGGCATCGCGGAAGATCTGCTGTCTCCGCAGCCGGACCTTCTTCTCACCGATCTGTTTCACAGGGAGATCAATGACTCGCCGCTTCGCCAGGAAAGCGACCTAGCGCCCTTCAAGCCAAAGACAGATGTGACGTTCAATGCCGTTGCCTGCTCGCCGGAAGAGAAGGAAATCGATAGTTGGCCCGTGTCGATTGCTGTCGATGGACGGTTGTCTCACAGCTTTCACGTTTTCGGGGAGCGGTTTTGGGAACCGCAGACCCGAGCGGCGAGGCGAAAGTGGAAACTCTCGTCGGTAAAGCCGACGACGTCCATACCTTTGACCTATGAACGAGCTTATGGTGGCGTCGCACCGATATCGTACGAAGAGCATACTACGCACGCTTATAATCCTATAGGACGCGGCCTGATCTCCGATTATCTACTGGAGATGAACCGGGAGGTTGCCGCCCCGCAGATTGCGCTTGTCGGCGAATTTGCCGCTGAGCGCCCAACTGAATCTATGACGGTCTGCGGTTGTGGGCCAATTCAAAAATCCTGGCTGCCGCGGCTATCTCTCGCCGGCACATTCGATGATGCCTGGGTTCGAGAGCGCCATCCGCGCATGCCTCTCGATTATGATTTCGCCTATTGGAATGCAGCACCGCTGCCGATGCAGGCAGCCCCTTATCTGATTGGCGATGAAACCATCAGGCTCACAGGGTTTCGGCACGATCCAAGGCCTTATGTGTTTCGGCTGCCGGGAATGGCACTTGGCATCAAGATTAGACGCGAAGGCCTTCAGGATATTACCGAGCACATGTTGAATCTGGATACGGTTCACTGCGATATCGCTGACGGCGTGCAGGAACGACATACCCTTAGTATGACCTGGCGTCTGACATTGGCTGAACCGGATGACATTAGGGAAATTGAAATGTTCGCACGACGGCCATAGCCGTTCCCGAAAAATCGTGGCGACAATTGCTCGTCAGCAAATATTTGAACACAAAAGATCGGAGGAGTAGCGACCATGAGCCACAGTGCTGCCCGTTACACGGATAAAAATAACGCGATTGTCTGCCTTTCTCCAGATGTGTGCCTGACGCCGCGCGGGTCAAAGGATGTGGCGGTTCCTTACATGATCCTATCGAAGCTGGAAGCGAGCGAGCGGACTGTCAAGAATGTCTCTTTCGGCGGCGATGAAGCCTTTACGATGAACAGCAGAACCTCAACAGTCACAGGGAACGAGGCCGGAACAAGCGGCGGTGTTCAATCCGGCGTCAATACCGGTTGGTGCCGGCCGCAATCGAACAAAACAAGCTTTTTCGTCAACGGACATCAAGTGATTCAAGACAATTGTCTTCATGAGATGAACTGTTCGGGGCCGGATGGATCGTCAAATACCCTGGGTAAGCTGATGTTTGTTGATACGGACGGTCGTGGGAGAGATGGCTGATACGAAGGCCCTGTCGAAAGTAACCATCTCAACTTAAGCGATTAATGCTGACACCTACGCGCTGTTTCGTGAGGAGCATAACGAGAACCACGGTGGCGGCTGGTGGGTGGATTTGAGGCGACGCGGCATCCGGGTCGTGCGGCTGTTCAAGGACAATATTTACGGATCGCCGCAGGCAAGCTTCGATCACGCGAAAGCCTATCGCGATGCGGTCATGTCTGTTTTGCCGCCTGCCACCAATCATGAGCAGGCAGTTCTGCTCCGCAAGAATAACAAGAGTGGCATCTCAGGTGTGCGCCACGTCGAACTGGCAGAGGACGAAGCTTGGGAAGCATCTCTCCTTAACCGCACAGAGCACAAACGCGAGAAGTTCTCCGTACGCGAATATGGTGAGGAGCAAGCGAAAGCCATGGCAATCGCACAGCGCCGAAAATGGCTGGAGGAATTACCGGTCAAACACCTGGCTTATGCCGAACACTCGGAAGAGATGACCCGGCAGCATTTCGGTGAACCGGTCATTTGCTCAGTTGCCTATGCCACTGGAGCGTCATCGCGGCATGCGGGCAAATCCTTTGGCAAGTATCGGTCCGGTGGGACGACCGGTCGGCGAACCGCCTGCCTGCTCAAGCGTCAACTCATAAAGCTGATCGTTGCGCGGCTTCGGCAGCGTCGGCCCATGGAGACGGGCGGAACGCACGCCTTCCAGCAGGCCGAGAGGGACCGGCCCGACATCGCGAGAGGGCAGGGTCCAGACCTGGATCGTCTTGTCACGCGGAACGACGAAATCCGCCAGAAGCCGCACGGAGGTCTGGTCATTGCCGAAATCCTCGACAACCGCCTGAACCTCTCCCGCCTCGTTGACGAGGACGGCGACGACGAGTGGCTCCACCGCTCTGGTCAGGCTGTAGACGAGGCCGACGACGAGCAGGAGTGAGGCGGCAAGCGACGTGAGTGCAGCCAACTTCCAGCGGCGAGAGCCATTATCGTTTGCGATATGTGTGTTTGGTTTGGCGGGACGGTTGTCCTGAACTGGCAGGGAAGCCTCGATACGCTTCCAGAGATCCTCGCTGACGGGTCGCGGAGCCATACTCGTATCGAGCGGCAGGAAACGATCTCGACTGGCAGCAATGGCAGCCTTGAGTTCAGGATCACGTTCCATGGCATTCTCGATTTCTTCCGCCTGCGTTGGCTCGAGCAATCCCAGCACATATTCGTCGGCGAGATGCGCTATGTCTTTGCGGTCATAGCTCATGCCATGCACTCCCGCAGCGCCAGAAGCCCGCGCCTGATCCACGACTTGGTGGTGCCGAGCGGAATGCGCAGCCTGCCTGCAATTTCGCCATGGGAATAACCGCCAACATAGGCCATGAGAATTCCCTGCCGCTTTGTATCTTCTAGCGCACCGAGACAGTCATAGAGACGGGAATTGCGATCCAGGCGGTGCCATGCTGCCATGATTTCATCCGTCTGCTGATCGCCCTGAAGTGTTTCAACCTCCTCGACGGAGTGTTCCCGCTTGCCATCACGCAACAGGTTGAGCGCCCGGTTTCGAACGATGGCATAGATCCAGCCGCGCGCCGACCCGCTATCAGAACGGTACTGGTAGGCATGCGTCCATATACGGATGAAGGAGTCCTGCACGACCTCTTCAGCAAGCTCGCGACGTCTGACGATGCGCTGGGCAACCGCGATGAGCTTACCCGCCTCCTGATCAAAGATGTGTCGCAATGCCAGGCGGTCGCCCTTTGCGCAGCCATCAAGCGCCTCATCGAGATTAACCGGCCTGGAGCCCATCACTGTCAAAACCATCTCCTTAGATCAGTGCGCAAACCGCCTGCCTTTTGCAAACTATACCCGCCGCGAGCGCGGAATAGATGCAGTCATCAAAAATATTTTCGAGCGCTGCATCCAAACGCGTCGTCTGTTGTGTCTTCAAGATGGAAGGTCGTGAGCCAGACGGCGGAACCTTCTTCGATTTTGAACGCACGGGAGAAAAACATGCAGACCATTCGTTTTACTTTAGCAGCCTCCATATCCGTCATTGCCACGGCAACATCGGCCTTTGCGGCACCCGTTCTGGCATTGAGCGGCGACAAGACACTCGTGATTTTCGATACGGAAAAGCCTTCCGTGACAAAGACGATGGATGTTACGGGCGTCGATAAGCTCGTCGGCATCGATTATCGCTCCGGCAACAAGACGGTCATTGGCGTTACGCCGGACCACCGTATTGTCAGCATCAACCTGGAGACGGGCGCTGCAAGCGAAGTGGCGAAGATGGACAAGATGCTGACCATGACTGACGCGCCTGTCGTGGTCGATTTCAACCCGATGGCAGACCGCCTGCGCTTCATGACCGGCACCACCAACCACCGCGTTCACCCCGATACGGGTGCCGTGACGGTTGACGGCGTGCTCGCTTTCGAAGAGGGCGATATGCATAAGGGCGAGACCCCGAACATTGTAGCCGCCGCCTATACCAATTCCATCGGCAAGCCGGAAAAGACTGCGATGTACAATATCGACGCCACTATCGGAGCGTTGATCCAGCAGACAAAGCCGAATGACGGCACACTGAAAGCCATCGGCAAGCTTGGCCTGAAAGACAAGCCCGCGACCTATGCCTTCGACATTCAAGGAATGGAGGGCGGCAAGAACGCGGCCTATCTGGTGGCAAGTAAGATGCTTTACACCGTCAATCTCGAAACGGGCGCAGCGACCGAAGTCGGCGCGATCTCTGGTCTGGAAAATGAGGTGCGGGACATCGCAGTCCTGCCGGCGACCTGATACTGAAGAGCAAGGCGGGCGATGAGCCTGCCTTGCTCGTCTTGTGACGCGGCGTCGGAGGGGGACCCCTGCGATCGGTTCCGTAAGGCTCTGATTAATTGAGATGAAATGGAGAGGTGCGGTGCAGACTTTAACAGAGAACAGTTCGCATCACGTTACATCGGGATTATCTGAAATTGGATCAAAATTCCCTATTGAATTATGTTCCATAAGATATCTTATCAATATTTACGACTTTAAGGGGTGGGCTCAAGGATGAAGTGCGACTTGCAATAGATAACAAAGGTTTATCGTTTGCAAGGAAAGCGCAATGAAACGCACCTACTCCCATCCGGATCATGCATGGTTGGTCGCCCCAGCAGATCGCCGGTCGCATGCGGCTGGAACAGCATCCGATCTTTGTCAGCCACGAGACAATTTACAAGTTCGCATACTCGGCCGACGGTCATGCCATCAAGCTGTGGCGTCACCTGCCGGAGCATCGAGCTAAGCAACGACCACAACATGCAAGACGTAAGCATGGTCAAAGGTTTGGCCCGGAACTCAACATTCTGCATCGTCCGAATGTCGTTGCTGAACGCAAGCAGTTCGGGCATTGGGAATGCGATCTGATTCAGTTCCGGAAGAAGTACGGCAAGGCCAACGTGACATCGCTTGTTGAGCGGGTGAGCCGCTTCACGATCTTGTTGCGCAACAATGATCGCCAGTCCCGCCCGGTCATGGATGGCATCATCCAGGCGCTGATGAGCCTCCCTCACCTCGCCCGCCGATCGTTGACATTCGACCGAGGCACCGAATTCACTGACTGGCCGTACCTTCAGGCAGGCATAGGCACGCAAACATGGTTTTGTGACCCACAATCGCCCTGGCAGAAAGGAACGGTCGAAAATACAAATAGGCGAGCGCGGAAATGGCTTTCCAGGGACGTCGATCCCTTGTCCGTAGCCGCCGCCGATCTGATGGAGATCTGCAATCGGCTCAATCAGACACCGCGTAAATGCCTCGGCTACCGAACGCCGGCTGAGGTCTTCCGCAAGAAACTGCTCGCGCAGATGCGACATGCCAGGTAGCTTGAAAGCCGCGCAGGTCGCGCTTCAGCGTGAACTCACAACTGTTAAAATTGCATAAACCGAATCGGAGGCTCCATTGGATACCGTTACCATTGAAACACGTGCAGACTTTGCAAATTGGGCGATAGAACGGGCGCGTGCCATTGTCGCTGAACAAGGGGGACATCTCGCACTCGCTGCTCGTGATATGGACGAGGCACAGATCGGCGTTGCGGGGAATGCAATGGGTCAAGCGATTGTTGATGCACTCCTCGAAGTGTTCGATGGCTTAAGTACATAATAAGACCTGCAATGATAACAGAATTTAGACGCGCCGAAGTGGTTGTCATGTCTATCTGAGTGTCCGCTATGGCGTTTAACACCCCCATCGGCACCGAGCGTTGACCGCGATTATAAAAAAAGCAAATTGAACATGCAAAATGGCCCAAGCCGACGATTTATCCGCTTCTTGAGACCGATAATCATCATTCAATAGATCGCCAAGGCAGCAGCAGTTCCTAAAGTGAACGCCACACTGTCTTCAGAAGTCGAAGGCCAGTCAAGTCTGGAACCGGGAATCCAGCCACAGAGCAAATCCGCCTTTGAATGCATTGGCGTTATCGCCGTGACGGGCATTGGTCGGAAGCGTTTTTAACTTAGTGACATTGCCGCCGCCGATGACAACATAGTCCGGCTCCAGTGCCGCGCTGAGTTGCTCTACAGCCCTCAACACATGTTTCTCCCATTTCCTGTGCCCGCGCTCTTTCAGGCTCGCTTGGCCGAGATAGTCCTCATAGCTGCGGCCTTTTCGATAGGGAAGATGCGCCAGTTCCATGGGTTGGGTGACGTAGTTGACGATCATGGCCGCTCCCAGGCCGGTGCCAAGGCCGAGAAACAGCATACGTCCGCCATCATAGCTTCCCATAGCCTGCATCAGAGCATCGTTGACAATGCGCACGGGCTTGCCGAACCGCTTTGCGAAATCGAAACCTGTCCATCCAGCGGCTAAGTTATGCGGCTCCGTCAAAATACGATTGTGAACAACCGGACCCGGATAACCAATGGCGATAACGTCATAATCCATGCCTGACGCAAGTGTCTCGACTGCCTCGGCCATTGCGGCCGCATCCATTTCAGGACCCGAGACAGCCTTGCTTTCCACGCCGTCAACACTGTTCATGATTTTCACATGCGACCCGCCGACATCAACGGCAAGCACGATCTGTGGCTTCTCATCCATAGATGTCTTCCTTATGGTTGCGGATCGACCCAGCCACCGGGAGGGGCGAAATCTTTCATGGCATCCGCAGGCCCCCAGGTGCCAGGCAGATAGACGTCTGGCTGTTCCCTCAGATCAAGCACAGGATCCACCACGCGCCAGGCCAGCTCAGCCGCGTCCTGCCGGGTGAAGAGCTGGCGCCTGCCGTTCAGGGCATCGCCGATCAACCGCTCGTAGGGCATCATGTCGTCGGTCGTATCATCAAGCGCACCAAGTTCGACACATTCACCGACCATCCCCTCGCCCGGCGCTTTACGGCGCGTACCGATGCCGATTGCCACCTGCGGTCCAACACGGAACCGCAAATAATTGGCTTCGGCTGCGGTAACTTCGTCGAAAAGAGCAACGGGCGGGCGGCGAAACCGCACGACAACTTCTGTCGCACGGACCGGCAGGTGCTTGCCGGCTCTGATAAAAAAGGGCACATCCTTCCATCGCCACGTATCCACGAACAGGCGCACGGCGGCAAATGTCTCGACAGGTGAGCCGGGCGCAACACCCGGTTCGTCGTGATAGCCCTGGAACTGTCCCCTGACGAGGTCATGCGTCGAGAGCGGGCGAATGGCCCGGAGAACCTGGACCTTTTCGTCACTAAGTTCATCAGAACCGTTGTTGACAGGCGGTTCAATCGTCAACAGCAGGAGAATATTGATCAGGTGGTTCTGGATGACGTCACGAATGCATCCAACCTCGTCATAGAACTTGCCACGGCCAGCAATTCCAAAATCCTCAGCCATGGTGATCTGCACGCTTTCGACGTGGGTGCGGTTCCACACCGGTTCCAGAAAAGCGTTGGCAAAGCGGAAATAGATCAAGTTCTGCACCGCTTCCTTGCCCAGGAAATGGTCGATGCGGAACACCGCGTCCTCCTCGAACACGGAGTGCAAGACACTATCGAGTGCCTGGGCGGAGGCAAGATCCCGCCCGAAGGGCTTTTCCACCATCAGCCGGGCGTTCTCAGCAAGGCCAGCCGCCTTCGATGCCTTGATGACTGTCTCGAAAAGCGAAGGCGGGATGGCCAGATAGTAAAGCGGGTGCGTTGCGGGGCCAAGCGCCTCGCGCAGCCGATCGAAGGTGGCCGGGCTTTTGTAATCGCCACTGACATAGCGCAGCAATCCCTTCAGCCTGGCAAAAACGGCCTCGTCAACCGTGCCGAACTGCTTGCTGATGCCATCGTGAGCGCGGGCTGCCAGGCGGTCAATATCCCAGTCGTCGAGCGCCACACCGATGACAGGCTCGTTCAACTGGCCTCGCCTCACCATCTGGTAAAGTGACGGGAGGATCATCTTATAGGCGAGATCACCGGTCACGCCGAACACGACGAGTGCATCGGATCTGCCTTGCATCATGACGTGCTCTCCGGCTTCTCCACATGACCGCCAAAGGCGTGCCGCATGGCCGAGAGCAGCTTGTTGGCAAACTCATCGTTGTCGCGCGAGGTGAAGCGTCCGAACAAGGCAGAAGACAGGACCGGAGCCGGTACTCCAGTCTCGACCGCCGCCTGCAATGTCCAACGGCCTTCGCCTGAATCCGACACGCGACCACCATAGTTTGACAATTGCGGATCCTGCTTCAACGCGGATGCCGTGAGATCAAGCAACCAGGAGCCAATGACACTGCCATGGCGCCAGACTTCTGTCACAGCCACCAGATCAAGATTGAAACGGTAGTATTGCGGATCCCGCAATGGCGCGGTTTCGGCATCGGCGTCACGCGCCTCGCTGCCTGCATCAGCAGCCTTCAGGATGTTCAGCCCTTCGGCATAGGCGGCCATGATTCCATATTCGATACCATTATGCACCATCTTGACGAAGTGACCGGCACCGGGCGGACCGCAGTGCAGGTAGCCTTCCGTTCCCGCGTCGGCCGTGCCGCCCGTGGCCCCTGCGCCGTCTTTTCCGGGAGCAAGCGCCGCAAAGATGGGGTCGAGATGCTGCGCGGCTTTCTTCTCACCGCCGATCATCAGGCTATAGCCACGATCGATCCCCCAGACCCCGCCACTGGTCCCGACGTCAACGAAGGAAATACCTTGAGAACCAAGCTCAGTTCCGAGATCGACCGCGTCGCGGTAATAGGAGTTTCCGCCATCGATCAGAATATCGCCGCTCGTCATTTCGCCAGCCAGGTCGCGGGCTACCTTTCCCGTGATAGCGGCTGGCAGCATCAGCCAGACAGCACGGGGCGTCGCCAATTTGGCGAGAAAATCGGCGTAGCTCGCCGCGCCGACAGCGCCTTCGGCCTCAAGAGAAGCAACGTTTTGCGGATTGACGTCATAGACAACGCATTCATGCCCCGCCTTTATCAGACGCCGCACCATGTTCGCGCCCATACGACCGAGGCCGACCATTCCCAATTGCATGTCTATCTCCGTCAAACGTTAAGCTATGATCTGAACTTTGAAATTGGCATTTTCCCAGAGATCCGCCTCCTCCCAGAAGAAGGTGAACACCAGTTCCTGGCCGATCGCGCCGTCCGCCAGGTCGATATCGACAACATGGGTCCCGAGACCGGTTTCGCGTGTCCTGGTGTCCGCCACCTCGTGCCAGCCCGTGGCGCTCCAATGCACCATGGCCGATGCGTCCAGTTCCAGCCGCAATGTCTTGCCGTGGGGTATGGTGGAAATCTGATTGTTGAAACGCCAGATGCGCAGGGTTGATGGCGTCTGATCTTTTACATAGCGCTCAACGGTCTGCGGCGGCATGTCAAAAACCGTGCCATCGTTCAGCGAACGCAACAGCTTGATGTATTCCGCATGCGCCCAGACGAGTGGCATGGCACTGCCTGACGGGCGGCCCAGGAACAACTCGCGTTCGGGGAGATCGGCTCCGTCCCAGCTCTGTTCGGGAAGAAGACCCTCTGTCCCAGCCGAAGCCTCAAGCGTCTCCAGAAGCCGTTCGGCCACGTCGCGATGTCCAGCCGCCAGCTCGTAATGCGCGCGCTCTCCCGCCAGCAATGGCCACGGACGCCCCTGCCCGATGCCATCGAACGGGCTGCCATCAGGATGTTCGCCATAGCCGTCACCCGTGTAGCGATACCAGAGCGGACCTTGCGGCAGATCGATCTTCAATTGATGGTCGATAACCTTTATCGTGTCGAGTATCCTCGGATCATCAGCGGCCCGCAACCCAAAGCGAACAAGCGCCAGGGCGTCTGGGCTGATAACGTCACGGGTCGGCAATATCGACGTATCGGCTGCCCGGTTGCGGATAATGGTCTGTCCTTGGCTGCCCGTCGCCACGTCAGTGACATCGAGACCCCCGATACGGACATAATAGCCTCCCACGCCGACGGCATCGCAAAGGGTGGAATCGCTGGTATAAGTCCAGTTTTCAATCTGCTCATTCCAGCAGTCGGCGGTTTCGCGCAAATGCTGGGCCACATCAGGCTCTCCAACACGGTCCAGAATGTCTGCGCCGGCCAGCAATGCGGCGATCTCGACGGCCAGGGTGAACGGGCTATAACCGCCATCTTCTTCCCAGCGGTCCTGGCTGGTGGCAGGCCCATTTGCGATGATGTAGCCAGCCGCCTTGCGGATCATCGGAAGGAATCGGGTCAGCAGCGTTTCCGGCAGATGTCCATTTCGATACAGGAGATCGGCCAGCAGAATAGGAAAAGCGCATTCATCCATCTGCACCCCGAGCCAATAGGGCTTGCCATCCAGCCAGAGATTCTGCGGCCAACGACCGGACGCCAACTGAACCTCGCGCAGATATTCCAGGATTTCGATTGCTTCCTTCCAGTCGCCAGCAGCCAGAAAGCCGCCCGCGCTTTCCACGAGATCGCGAGGCCAGACAAGGTGATAGCCACCCAGATCATCATCCCCCTTGCTCGCCCCCCAAGGAATGGACAGGCTGGCAACAACGGCACCACGCCGATCAGCAGCGCGATGGGCTGCAAGCACGGCAGTCGAGACGCGGTACATATTGATGGGCTTTGCGGTCTCGCGGTCCAGATCGTAGAGGCCCTTTTGCCAGCCGCGCCAGTTCGCGCAATACATGCCGAATGCGGCCTCGAACCCATCGCGCAGACTGGCGAGTGCCTTTGCGCCCGCTTCCGTTTCCGACTGGCCAAAGCTAAGGGCCAGAATTGCGGTGTTGGCACTTTCCGTGAACGGGATTTGCCCCGTCAGCGCGGTATTGCCATCGTCGGCACGCTGATATTGGGGATCGAGACTGCCGTTTTGCAGCAATTGGGTATAGCCATCGGACTGCCCGGCAAAGCCAGCAGATCGCTCGGCCCAAGGAAGTGATGATCCAAGCGCAAGATAGCGTGATCGGCCGCTTGCGAAAAGAAGCGTGGTATCATCCTGCTCACCGATCCATGCGGAATTATCCATCCCGGCGTTGACAAGATGAGGCGCAAGCAGCGCATAGACCTTGTAATCGGATATGTTACCGACCAAAGGCATGAACGTGATGCGCTGGAGAACGGTTGCGCGAGCAGGATCGGAAATGATCTGCTTTTCGATCCGGTAGCGGCCATCTCGTGACATGTTGACGACATGAAACGCCAGTACGCCGCTTTCGACCTGATGGGTCGTTGTGGTGCAATCGCGCTTTTCCTCGGAAAAATATCCTTCAGGACCAATAACGAGCAACCCAAGATCTCGAATACAGGCGCTGTCCACTCTGGGATAATAGACCTCATTCAGCACCCCATGGCTCAACGTGAACCAGACGGGAGACCGGGCGGAAAGCGCAGTACCCAAACCACTCTTTGCGCTCGACGTCCAACGCGCTTGAATTCCTGGATTGCCGGGAGCAAAATCGACGAGGGTGGTCAACTGCGTTTCCCTTGCTATGCAAGCCCGATAACGACTTATCGGCTCTCAAACATGTTGGACAGTGATCCAGAATACATAAGGCCGTTTTGTGATTTGGTAGTGCAAATAGTCGTGATTGTTATGAAATCGCTCGAAACAGCATTCCGGTTGCCGCGGCTTACGTAAGTGCGACTTTCTTGGGCGCGATTTTCAGAAGAAGGTACCAGCCATTTGGGGAGAACCCTCCAGGGCGTGGCCCATGAATTCCAGCGCACCCTTGAGGGTCTCCCGGCGTATGGGGCCGCCGAGGCAAACCCGAACGGCTTCCTCGGCCACGCCATCGACAGTGAAGGCATCACTTGCGACGACGCCAATGCCGGATGCCCGCATGTGCGTGCCGAAGGTTGAGCGCGTCCATCCATTCGTCAAGGGTAGCCAGATGTTGAAGCTGATGGGGTCGCTTTGATAGCTGCCCGCCGGTAGCACTTCGGCAACGAGCGCCTGGCGTGCGGCGGCCTCGGTGCGGATAAAGCGCAGGATACTGTCGGCTGTGCCATCCTCGATCCAGCGGGTGGCAAGAGCGGCTGAAAGCGGCGAGGCCATGACGCTTGCCGCCCGCATGGCGCTGGCAAAGGGCCACGCTGCCTTGGTGTCGGGAACGACAACATAGGCAAGCCGCAGGCCCGCACCGATGCATTTCGCCAATCCGCCAATATGCCAGGTGAGATCCGGCGCCATCGCGGCAAGCGGTGCCGGGCTATGAAGCGGGATGAACCCATAGGCATCATCCTCGACGATTGGAACATGATATTTGCGGGCAACCGCGCAAATTTCCTCCCGTCGCTTTTCGGGTATGGTGAGGGTCATCGGGTTCTGAAGCGTCGGATTGAGATACAGCGCCTTTGGCTTGGCGGTTTCACAGATTTCGGCGAATGCGCCGGGGATAATGCCGTCCGCATCCATCGGCAGGCCTGTCAGATTGAGGCGGAGCTGGGCTGCAATCGAGCGCATGCCGGGATAGGTGATATTCTCGGAGAGCACCATTTCGCCCGGTTTTGCCAGAAGCCCGAAAATCGCCAGAAGGGCCGGATGGGCGCCGGGTGTCACGAAGATACGCTCCTGGGAAGGAACAAGGCCACGGCGACTGAGCCATGATGCGGCGGCCTCCTTGTCCATGCCAGCTCCGCCGAATCCCTGATAGCGCAGGAGCGGGATCATATTGGTCGCGACGGCGGACAGCCCCTCCTGCATGCGCGCCAGAAGATCTGGATCATCAGGCTCCGGCGGCATATTCATCGAAAAATCGACCACCGACATGCGTCGGGCATCCAGTGCTGCCTCCGATACGAAGCCGCGCCGTTCCTTTTCAGGACCGCCAGTCACGAAGGTTCCGCGCCCGACATGGGTCGCCACAAGTCCACGCTTTTGCGCCTCGACATAACCGCGCGCAACAGTCGTAAAATCGATGGCCAGCCGTTTGGCAAGGTCTCTTTGCGGCGGCAACCTGTCGCCCACCAGAAGCCTGCCGCTTTTCAAATCCATCTCGATAACGTCGGCGATCGCCAGATAACGCGGGCCGTCGCTGCGGGAAAGGTCGGGAGTCCAGGTTTTCATGAGAACTCATCAATATTGAACATTGACTGTATATTGTTGCTTTCTTTGCCTGTCACTCTTGAAAATCGATTTTCACCAAAAAGAAGCATTCACGCATCAGACAAGGCTCATTGATCGCACATTGACTGCACTCAAAGTTGCTCGTCATGCCTATGAGCACAGCACAAAATTGCCTTGATATTGGCACTACGTTTCGTTCTTCGCTTATATTGACTGTAATATTGACTGCAAATTTCTCGATTTTGATTTGATAATAGGCAAAACCTCATCTGGCATAGGCTTTGCAATTGAATGGGAGTGGCCCGTCAGGTGGGCCGACCTCTAAACAGGAGCCATTCATGCCCGCAATCACTGCACCGGCCCACGCTGATGGGGACTTCTTCGTTGACTACGAAGAAAAAGTTTTTGAAGACATCCAGGCCAATGAAGGCGAAAAAGCCCTCATCACCTTCCACACCGTTGCTTTTGAAGGCTCTATCGGCCTCGTCAATCTGCTTCAGGCCAAACGCCTCAAGCGCAAGGGCTATGACACGTCCATATTGCTCTATGGTCCCGGCGTCACCCTGGGTATCCAGCGGGGCTTCCCCAAGCTCGGCTCGGAGGCTTTCCCGGGGCATTTGAACTTCAACAACCAGATCAAGGGTTTTCTGGAAGAAGGCGGCAAGGTTTATGCGTGCCGTTTTGCCCTCCAGGCGCTCTACGGCCATGGCGAGCCTGCGTTGATCCCCGGCATCACGCCCATCAGCCCGCTGGATGTGCTGGACCTGATGCTGATCCACCGTCGTGCCGGGGCTGTCATTCTGGACACCTGGACGCTCTGACTTATCCCCGCGCTCTGATCAGCGCGCCCGGAAGGCGGGGCCAGCCCCGCCTCCTTCACCCCAATCCAAGGAATTCGTCATGGAGAAAAGCAGGACCGTTCGGGCTGCCGCCGCACAGATCGCGCCGGATCTCACCTCACGCGACAAAACGCTTGCCCGCGTGCTGGAAACAATCCGCGAGGCGGCTGGCAAGGGCGCGGAGCTCATCGTCTTTCCAGAAACCTTCGTTCCCTGGTATCCCTATTTTTCCTTCGTCCTGCCACCGGTTCTGTCTGGCCGCGAACATCTCCGGCTCTACGACGAGGCTGTCACCATTCCGAGTGTCACGACCGAGGCCGTGGCGGCAGCGGCACGCGAGCACGGCATCGTCGTCGCACTCGGCATCAACGAACGGGATCATGGCACGCTTTATAATACACAACTGGTTTTTGATGCGGATGGAGAGCTTGTGCTCAACCGGCGCAAGATCACGCCGACCTTCCATGAGCGGATGATCTGGGGCCAGGGCGACGCCTCCGGCCTCAAGGTGGTCGATAGCAAAATCGGCCGTATCGGCGCGCTGGCCTGCTGGGAGCACTACAATCCCCTCGCCCGCTATGCGCTGATGGCCCAGCATGAGGAAATCCACGTCGCGCAATTCCCCGGCTCCATGGTCGGACCGATCTTTGCCGACCAGATGGAAGTAACGATCCGCCATCATGCGCTGGAAAGCGGCTGTTTCGTCGTCAACGCCACCGGCTGGCTGACCGACGAGCAGATCCGGTCGATCACCCCTGAGGAAGGCCTGCAAAAGGCACTGCGCGGCGGCTGCATGACGGCGATCATTTCGCCGGAAGGCAAGCACCTGGCACCCCCGATTACCGAGGGCGAAGGCATCCTCATTGCCGACCTGGACATGAGCCTGATCCTGAAACGCAAGCGGATGATGGATTCTGTGGGCCACTATGCGCGACCGGAACTTCTGCATCTCGTCATCGACGACCGCCCGGCACATCCGATGGTGGCCGCCCATCCTTTCCTCGAAACCGCACCGACAGGGAGCAATACCGATGGATACCAGACCCCAGCTTTCGACGGAAACGCTGATCAACGAATTGCAGTCGTTCGGCGCGAGGCTCGTTGACCCGAAAGCAGGCCACGAAAGCCGTCGCGGTGGTGCAGGCCCTTCCGATCACAAGGCTCTGACCATCGACGGCATGACGGTGATGGTGCCGGTACACACGGCACCCGCATTCGAGAGTCCTTACCTTGTCGAAAAACCTGACGACGCTGGCAACAGCCGCATCAGTCGCGACGGCCATGTCATCGGGGAAGTCTCCTTCCCCTTGCGTCCACGCTTTTACGAGCGCTCGACGGCGGACGGCATTCCCTATTCGCAGATTGCCGTGCTTCACGGTCGCGACGTCTTGGCGACAACCGTCCTACAGACCTGTATCCGCTACCAGAGCCGGACGAAAACCTGTCAGTTCTGCGCCATCGGCCAATCGCTGGCGGCTGGCCGCACTGTTGCCCACAAGACGCCGGAGCAGCTCGCTGAAGTCGCCAAGGCCGCCGTGGAACTGGACGGCGTCAAGCATATGGTTATGACCACAGGCACACCGAAAGGCGACGACCGGGGAGCCGCGGTGCTTGCCGAAAGCGCCCGCGCCATCAAGGCTGCCGTCAACATTCCCATTCAAGCACAGTGCGAGCCACCGGAAGATGACATCTGGTTTTCACGGATGAAAGACGCTGGTGTGGATGCGCTGGGCATGCATCTCGAAGTCGTGACGCCGGAAATCCGCGCCCGCATCATGCCGGGCAAGGCGCAAGTCGGCATCGAAAAATACATGGCCTCCTTCAAGGCTGCGGTCGAGGTATTCGGGCGCGGACAGGTCTCCACCTATATGCTCGCCGGGCTTGGAGACACACGCGAGGCCATCCTCGACATCTGCGAAAGACTGGTGGCGATAGGCGTCTATCCCTTCGTCGTGCCCTTCGTGCCGATCTCGGGAACGCCGCTGGAAAGCCATCCCGCGCCGAAACCGGACTTCATGCATTCGATCCTCGGCCCGCTCTCAAAAATGCTCGTAGAGAGTGGCCTGAAGGCCGTCGATATCAAGGCTGGCTGCGGAAAATGCGGTGCCTGCTCCGCCCTTTCCACCTATGAGAGGATGCTGACCCGATGATGATCGAACCTTTCTCACCCTTCCACACCAGCGAATTCCAGGTAAAGTTCGCGACATCAACCTGGGAGCGTCGCGAGGCTCATGCCCTTCGTCGGGATGTCTTCTGCCGCGAACAGCAGATTTTTGAAAGCGACGACCGGGACGCGATCGATGACCGCGCTACCCCCATCGTTGCGCTCTCCATGCTGGGTGTGGCCGCCGACAGGCTGGTCGGCACGGTGCGCATTCACGAGGAACAGCCGGGCCTCTGGTGGGGGTCGCGCCTTGCCGTGCATGAGGATTTCCGCAAGATCGGCGCGCTGGGCGCAACGCTGATCCGGCTTGCCGTCTCCTCCGCCAATGCCATGGGCTGCCAGACGTTTCTGGCCAATGTGCAGGTGCAGAACGGTCTGCTCTTTCGCCGCCTGCACTGGGATGTTGTCGAGGAATTCGAGATTTACGGCAAGCCGCATCTGCGCATGAAGGCGGATCTAAGCTGGTATCCGCCCTGCGCCACACCGGAGGCAGGTTTCGTGGCGTTGGCCAAACGGGCGGCATGACGATGGCCGATTTCAGGAGGGACATCGATCTCGACGCACTGGCTGAAAAGCTGCGCTCAAGCGGCGGGATCGCTGCGAAACACGATATCGGCAGCGTCACCGCGCGGCTCGGCGTGAAAGGCAAGTCTGTTGCGGTGGGGGACGACTGCGCCGCCTTGCCGGAGGGGGATGGCTACCTGCTTTTCGCCATCGAAGGGTTCATGAATGCCTTCGTCGCCGCCGACCCCTGGTTTGCCGGGTGGTGTGGTGTCATGGTCAACATCTCCGACGTCGTCGCCATGGGCGGCAGGCCAACCGCCGTGGTTGATGCTGTCTGGGCCGATGGCGAAGCGGATGCGGCTCCGGTGCTGGATGGTATGCGGGCGGCGGCGGAGGCCTATGGCGTGCCCATCGTCGGCGGTCACACCAATATCCGCACCGACCGGAGCCAATTGTCCGTCGCCATCCTCGGACGCGCAAAGCGCCTGCTCACAAGCTTCGACGCAAGACCCGGCGACGTCCTGGTCGCTGCCGTGGATCATCGTGGCCGCTATCGCCCGCCCTTCGACAATTGGGAAGCGGCCACCGACGCGCCTGCCGAGCGGCTGCGCGGCGATCTCGAGATCTTACCGCAGATTGCCGAAGCCGGGCTCGCCCTGGCCGCCAAGGACATCAGCCAGGGCGGCATTGTCGGCACGGCAATCATGCTGGCCGAATGCTCCGGCGTCGGTATCGACATCAATGTGGCGGCTATTCCCCTGCCCGAGGACGTCAGCCTTGACCGTTGGTTGGCGACCTTCCCAAGCTTCGGCTATCTGCTGTCCGTGCCGCCCGAACACGTCACTGCCGTGCTGACCCGTTTCGAAACGCGCGACATCACCGCTGCGATCATCGGCACCGTCTCTGTCGGCAGCGCTGTTGCGATCACCAATGGCAGCAAGCGGATTGTCATTCGTGACCATGCCGCAACACCCCTGATGCAACTCGGGCCAGCGGAGCATTGCACATGATCAGCCCGCTGCGCATCGCCATGCTCACGCATTCTACCAATCCACGCGGTGGCGTCGTGCATGCCATGCAGCTTTCCGAAGCGCTAACGGCCCTCGGTCATGCCGTGACCCTGCACGCGCCCGATCCAAAGGGCACCGGCTTCTTCCGCTCGCCCGCCTGTGGCGCGGCCTGCTTTCCCGTGCCACCTGCCCTGGCGGATATGACAGCCCTGGTCGAGCAGCGGATTGCCGATTACATCGGCCACTTCGAACAGGCCGACAATCGTGACTTCGATGTCTTCCATGCCCATGACGGCATTTCGGGAAATGCGCTGGCGACGCTGAAAAGCCGTGGTCTGATCCCGAGTTTCGTCCGTACCATCCATCATATCGATCAATTTGAAGACCCGCGCCTGATGGTCCTTCAGGACCGTTCGATCCAACGGGCCGATGCTTTCCTTGCCGTCAGCGCTGCGTGGCAGGCCATCTTGCGCGACAGCTACGGCGTGGACGCAAAAGTGGTCGGCAACGGCGTCGATAACAGGCGTTTTTCCCCTGCCTGGAGCGGCGAGCAGACGGCGCTGCGAGACCGGATCGGTCTTCATGCCGGTGCCGTCTTTCTCAGCATCGGCGGCATCGAAGCGCGCAAGAACACGCTCGGCATTCTCGATGCCTTCCGGCAGTTGCGGGCGGTCAAGCCGGATGCACAACTGGTCATCGCTGGCGGGGTCTCGCTGCTTGATCATCGGGATTATCAGGAGGAGTTCCAGTCCCACTTGCGGGCGCTGCGCGATGATGCCGCCGCCGTGCACATTATCGGCGCCGTATCTGACGACGATATGCCGAACCTCTACCGGCTTGCCGATGCGCTGGTGTTCCCGTCGCTGAAGGAAGGATTCGGTCTTGTCGTGTTGGAGGCGATGGCCAGCGGCGTTCCAGCCATCGTGCCATCCATTGCACCCTTCATCGACTATCTCAGCGGCGACGATGCCCTTTGGTGCGATCCCCTTCACTCTGCCTCGATCGCCGAAGCCATGGCCCTGGCGCTGGTGCCTGAGATCCGCGAGCGCATCATCCCGCGTGGCCTGGAGGTTGCCAGCCGTTTTACTTGGCGGCGCGTCGCCGAGGCACATCTTTCCACCTATGCAACTTTGAAGGAGGCAGCCCATGCCTGAGATGCGCTTTGTCATCACTTGGCCCGATGGCCAGGAAGAGACCTGTTATTCACCCTCGCTGATCATCCGCGAGTTCTTCACCGAGGGTGAAAGTTATCCGGTGGCGGATTTTGTCGAGCGCAGCCGAAAAGCGCTCACCATCGCCAGTGATCGCGTCGAGGCAAAATACGGATTTGCCTGCTCATCCGCAAACGACCAGCTCGCCCGCATCGAAACCGCCGCCCTCCCCTTCCTCGAGCGCGCCGATGCCCGCGTCCGCTGCGAGACCTTTATCCTGTGAAAGGACATACGATGACCCGATCCCTGAAGCCGCATTACAGCGCCGTCGTCGTGGGAGGCGGCCAGGCCGGCCTCTCCGCCAGCCATTACCTTAGGAAACACGGTATCGACCATGTCGTTTTCGAAAAGAAGACTGTCGCCCACAAATGGAAGGATGAGCGCTGGGATGCCTTCTGTCTGGTCACTCCAAACTGGCAATGCCAGCTGCCCGACCATCCCTATGACGGTGCCGATCCGCACGGATTCATGGTGAAGGAGGAGATCGTCGCCTATGTTGATCGCTTCGTCAAAAAGGTCGATGCGCCCGTTTTAGAAGGCACCAGCGTGACCGCGCTGGAGAAAACGGGAGAGCTGTTCCAGATCGAATCGACGGCGGGCACCATCACCGCCGACAGCGTCATTCTCGCCACCAGCCTCTACAGCCAGCCCTTCGTGCCGCGTGCCGCAGAACGCATTCCCGATGGCATAGCCCAGATCCATACGGCCGATTATCGCAATCCCGCGCAACTGCCGCCAGGCGGCGTCATCGTTGTCGGGTCCGGCCAATCCGGCTGCCAGATTGCCGAGGACCTGCATCTTGCTGGCCGCAAGGTTCATATGGTCACCGGCAATGCACCACGCTGCGCCCGCTTCTACCGGGGCCGCGATGTCGTCGATTGGCTGGCCGATATCGGGCAATATGACATCACCATCGCCCATGACGGTATGGCGAAAAAGAAGCATGATACCAACCATTACCTGACCGGACGCGATGGCGGACGCGATATCGATCTTCGAAAATTCGCGCTGGAAGGCATGGCCCTTTATGGTCGCATGACCGGCGTTTCCGCCGGAAAAATGCTGTTCGAGACCAATCTGAAGAGCAATCTCGACAGCGCCGACCGGGTGTATAACGGCATCAATGCCCTCATTGATCGCCATATTGCGGAAAAAGGCATCCATGCACCGGCAGGTGGACCTTACGTTGCGCTCTGGGAACCGCAGAGTGAAACGACCGAGCTGGACTTTGAGGCCGAAGACGTCACGTCGGTCATCTGGGCGACGGGCTTTACCCCTGATTGGTCCTATGTCGGATTACCGATCTTCGATGGCACCGGCTATCCGATCCAGCGCCGCGGCGTCACCGGCATCAAGGGCGTCTATGTCCTCGGCCTGCCCTGGCTCTGGACCTGGGGGTCCGGCCGGTTCCTCTCAGTCGGCAAGGATGCCGAATATGTGGTGGACCATCTGGCGAGGCAGCTGGAGCAGGCCAAGCGCCCGCAAATGCAAGCGGCGAACGGATAAGCGATGAACCTCGCATTGCGCACGTCATGCTCATTGAATGCACCCTCGAGCCGCGATCTCATGGACCGCGCGCTCGAGCCTCACCTGCTGATCGGCATGCCGCACCTGACGCCACATGGCCTGTCGGAAACCTGGTTGATGAAGGAGCTGGGCCACCGCCATTGGCTGATGCTGGCGCGCGACCTTAGCATGGACAATGCCGATTTCGGAACCGCCGATGGAGAGGAGGTCTATGCGGCGATCTGCGCCACGTCACTGACAGACGCTCGCTTCGAGCTCGTGCGAGCGAATGATATATTGACCATCCAATCCCTGATTTCGGCAGTATCCAGGACCCAGACGTCGACGACCCATCTCCTGTCTATCGCGGGCCGGAGCGTCGGAAGAATAGAATTGGTTTCCGCCTTCGTTCACAGGGCAGTCCAGGGGAGCAATCGCTCCATCGCACGGGTGACAGCGCCAAGGCCGCAAACGAGACCGTACGAAGTCAGTCTTCTGGCACAACATGCGGCGCATATCCGCAATGGGCGGCTTCAGACCTATTGGGGGCTTCCTTTAGATGCTGCCGAAGCGCTGCGCACCTTCAGATTTGCCCCCAGCACGGCGCAGGAGTTCAACGGAGCAGGACTTTTCTATTTCGCGGAGTTCCAGGCCGTGGCAGATCGCGCCCTTGAAGCCTGGTTTCCCGGCAGAAAACCAGCCGTGCGAAGGGACATCTTCTTTCTCGGCAATATCGACCCACACGAAACCGTGTCCTTCGACCTCATGGGATGGTCAGACGATCATGACATACTGCACGGCAAACTGAGGCGCGAATCCGGGGATTTGATCGCGACGATATTCATGTCTTCAAAAGATCTCCCGTGGTGACAAAGTTTGGCTATGGCAACGCAGCCTCATTCAGCCGCTGCAGCTAAAACAGTTGATCAATTTAATATGATTTCCAGCTCATTAAAGAACGACAAATGTGATGAATTGAGCGCGGGAAACAACGCAAGTCGACCTCTGGTATCACTCCAAACGCCGTCGAGCCCAGCGTCTAGCGCACGAAGTGGTTCCTCCAAGGTGCGGCCCGCCGTAGAAATTTCAGAGGCGAATGATCACGTTGACTGAAACTTCCAGGTCCAGGATTGCTGGAACCATCCCCCATCCGTGGCGTTCTTTGGTTTTTAAAGGAGCGACATATGACAGCAGCCACGCCTGTCCGTTATTCCCCCGATCTCGAAACAGTCAAACCGGGAGAACAGGAGACTGTCTCTGCTCTTATCAAGCAGTTCGACATCATCCTCGAAAAGACCGCCGGAGACTACGGCCATGCGGTGCGCTCCGTGCATGCCAAGGCACATGGAATTCTCGAAGCAACGATGATCGTCAGAGATGGTTTGCCAGCCGAACTCGCTCAGGGCCTGTTCGCCAAAGCCGGTGAATATCCGGTCTATATGCGTCTCTCCACAAACGCCGGTGACATCCTGCCCGACGCTATCGCTCTTCCGCGTGGTTTGGCCATCAAGGTCGTTGGTGTCGAGGGGCCGCGTTTGCCGGACGCAAACGGCGATACGCAGGACTTCGTGATGGTGAATGGCCCGGTCTTCCAGGCACCCAATCCCGAGAAGTTTCTCTCCAGCCTCAAGCTTCTTGCGCGGACGACGGACAAAATGGAAGGTACCAAGGCTGTGTTGTCGAGCGTGCTTCAAACCGTCAACAAAGGCCTCGAGGCCGTCGGCATTTCCAGCTCGACCATTCAGTCACTCGGCGGCGCACCGAATGTCGATCCGCTTGGCGAGACATATTTCAGCGTTACCCCGTTCCGCTACGGTGACTACATCGCCAAGTTCCGGCTGAAACCAGTCTCACCCGATTTGACGAAGCGGACCGGAACGGAAATCGATGTCAGCGTTCGTGGGGACGCAATCCGCGAGACCGTCCAGGCGGAAATGCAGGATACTCATGGGGAATGGGAATTCCAGGTGCAACTCTGTCGTGACGTTGATGCGCAGCCTATCGAAGACCCGACCGTGGAGTGGAAGGAAGATGAAGCGCCGTTCGTCAGCGTCGCCACTGTAACCTCCATGCCCCAGGACAGTTGGAGCTATACGAAGGTTCAGAAGGTCGATCAACAGATGCGGTTTAGCGTCTGGACCGGCCTCGCGGACCATCAGCCGCTCGGCGGCATCAACCGCGTCCGCAAGGACACATATCAGCACTCGGCAGAGTTCAGGGCAAAGTTCAATGGGTGTCCGTTCCATGAGCCACGCCAGTAGCCAGCTATCGATGCCGAACCATTTGGAGGCATGGCTGTTTTAAAGCCGCCTTTTTTCCTCTTTAACCTCCCATCAAAAGAAAGGCCCGCCATGGCCGACCCTATCGAGAACCCGGAAGCCGAAGGTCCCGCTGGTGGCTGGGGATCTGTGAAGTCGATCGCCCGTATGCTGGGCGACAACAAACCCTCACCGGCAATCCTTGAAACGCTTTACCGCCTGAATAAGCCTGCCGGGCTTATGTGCGTTTCCTGCGCGTGGCCAAAACCCGCAAACTACCATCCCTTCGAGTTCTGCGAAAACGGTGCCAAGGCAACGATCTCGGACCTGACCAGCGCGCGCTGTACGCCTGATTTCTGGAACCGTCACACCGTGGCCGAGCTCAGGAACTGGAAAGACTATGACCTCGAACAGACCGGGCGGCTGACGCATCCCCTTCGCTATGACGCTGGAACGGATCGCTATGTTGAGGTGACGTGGGACAAGGCCTTCTCTGACATCGGCACGACGCTGAAATCCTTGCCGTGCGAGAGCGTCGTCTTCTACTCTTCCGGCCATGCCGGTCTTGAAGCATCCTATCTCTACGCCCTGCTGGCGCGGGTCTTCGGCAACAACAACCTGCCCCAGAGTTCCAACATGTGCCATGAGACGACGTCAGTCGGGCTTCAGAAGGTTATCGGCTCGCCGGTTGGCACTATTGTCTGGGAAGACCTGGAGAAGGCCGACGCATTTTTCTTTTTCGGCCAGAACCCGGGATCGAACAGTCCGCGCTTCCTTCACCCATTGCAGGAGGCCAAGCAGCGCGGTGCGCGCATCGTCACATTCAACCCGGTTGTCGAGCAGGGGCTGGTATCATTCGTCAATCCACAAAGCCCGATTGACATGCTGACGGGACGCGAAACGCAGATTTCAGACGAGTATCTTCAAGTTCGGGCTGGCGGTGACATTTCCGCAATACTGGGCCTCTGCAAGGTTGTCATCGAAGCTGACGACGTAGCGGTGGCCAATGGACAAAAGCGCGTGCTCGATGTGGCGTTCATCGATGAGCACACGACAGGATTCGATAGTTTTATCGCCCTTGTCAGAACGACGAGCTGGGCCGATATCGAGCGGGAAAGCGGTCTGACTGAGGCGGCGATCCGGCGTGCCGGTGAAATCTATATCAGCGCGGAAAGGGTCATCGGTGTCTACGGCATGGGCCTGACACAGCATTCGCAAGGCGCGATTAACGTGGCCATGCTGGTCAATCTGCTGCTTTTGCGCGGCAATATCGGGCGCGAAGGGGCTGGATGCTGTCCGGTTCGCGGCCATTCGAATGTCCAAGGTCAACGAACCGTCGGAATCGCCGAAAAGACCAAGCTTATTCCCATGGACACGTTGAAGGAGCTCTTCGATTTCGATCCTCCGACCGAGGACGGCACGACGATCGTCGATGCGGTGAAAGGGCTGATGGCTGGCAAGATCAAAGCCTTCATTTCGCTGGGAGGCAATCTTGTCCGCGCGGTACCAGATCAAACGGAGATGGAACGCGCCTGGGCTCGCCAGGAGCTGACCGTGATCGTCTCCACCAAGCTAAACCGAAGCCATCTTTTTCCTGGCAAGCAGGCCTATATTATTCCCTGCCTGTCGCGTGCAGAGATAGATGAGCAGACCACGGGAAATCAAGCTGTATCCATCGAGGATAGCTTCTCCCATATTTCCGGATCAATCGGCAAAAGACCTCCCGCATCCAAACATTTGAAGAGCGAACTGGCGATCGTCGCCGGCATTGCAAAGGCGACGCTCGCCGTAAGGCCGAAACTGAAATGGGATGAATGGCAAGGTGACTACAGCCTCGTACGAGACCTGATCGAAGCGACCTATCCCGAGGACTTCAAGGACTATAATGCGCGCATGTTCCAGCCGGGCGGGTTTTATCGCGGCAACGCAGCTCATGAGCGCCTCTGGAAAACCGAGGAAAAGAAGGCTGTCTTCACAACGCCCACGCAATTGAACGCGCTGTCCTTCGAGGATGCCGACGGCCGCTTCCGACTCGTAACAATGCGATCAAACGATCAGTTCAACACGACAATCTATGGTTACTCCGACCGCTTCCGCGGCATAGAGGGTACCCGCGACGTCCTGTTGATGTGCGAAAGCGACATCGCGACATCTGGGCTTCAACCTGGGCAGGTTGTCACACTCGTCAGCGATTTCGGCGATGGCATTCGCCGAGCGCTCGGTGGCTTGACTGTCACCGCGCATAATCTGCCAAAAGGGACGATCGGCACTTATTATCCTGAAGCAAACGTGCTGATCGCCATTGACCATCATGACGAGATGTCGAAGACACCCGCATCGAAAGCAATTCCAGTCCGGATCGAAACCTAGACTTTGCCAGGGAAAACCGGGTTCCACTTTTCCCTGATAAACTCTAACGAACCAGCATCGAAGCCCCACTGAGCCAGTCGTCGCGCAGAAGCGCCATCAAAAGCAAATCGGCGCGACGGCCATCCGGGTAGCGCAACGCGCTGCGCATCAGTCCCTCCTCGACAAAACCCAGCTTGGTATAGACGCGCCGGGCAATTGTGTTTGAGGGAAGGACATCGAGAATCAGGCGACCAATTGTCGGATCTGAGAAAACAGCGGCGCAGATACGCTGCACAAATACGCTGCCCATGCCGCGTCCGGACTGCTCCACGGCAAGACGGCGGATCACGACATTTCCCATGCCGTCGTCCGGCCTCAACACCGCAAAGCCAACGGGCTTTTCTCCACATATGCCGATCAGGTATTCGTAGTTTTCGTCAGCCATTCGGCTTTCATGCTCCTGAACCGAATAGGTACCCACCCGCTCTGGATAGCCGGGGAGCCGTTCGACACGCATGACGAAATCGATGTCATTCGGGGTTGCGGGCCGGATGGCAAGCGCATGAAGTGCTGGCATCGCGCCGCCCTCAGATTTTTCCGGGTGCGACATCGTCTATGTCCGCCTGGAGCCATCCATTGGAACGCGTCAGATAGGCAATGCTCTCAAAGCCAGCGGCTCGGATTGCGGCGACTGACTGCTCAAGCCCAACGCCGACGGTGTCCACGCCGTGGCTGTCATCACCCAGCGTCACGCGGATGCCCATATGGCGGGCACGGTTGAGTATGTGCGGCAGCGGGTAAACCGGGCCGAAGCCATTGCGGAAGGCGGCACAATTCACATCCACTATGCCGCCATAGGCCTTGATCGCTTCGAGAAGGGTGTCCACCTCACGCAAAACCTTGTCGGAAAATTCAAAGCCTGCCGGTTCATACTTCCTGACGAGATCGAGATGCGCAACGACATCTGGACGAAGGCGTTCCACCATGTCGGTCGCCGATTGGAAATAGGCGATCTGTAGCGCGTCGGTGCCGCCCAGCTCGCTCTTGAGGGTCTCGGTCGCTTGCGCGGAATAGTCGAGCCAGCAACCTTCGATATCGTGGACGCTGCCAACAATGTAGTCGAACGGATGCGCGTTCCGTATGGCCTCCATCTTGGCAAGCCATGTATCCGGCGGCAATTTCTCGGTCTCAAAACCGATCAGCAACTCGATCCGGTCCGCATAGGCGTCACGAAGCTTGAATGCGTGATCGACATAGTCGGCGAACTGGCGCGCAAGGCCTGCGACGCCCAACCTTTCTTCACCGGGATAGAGATCTTCATCCCGATACCGCGGGCAGTGTTCGCTCAACCCGTAATGGGTAAAGCCGCGGTCGATTGCCGTCTCGATCACGTCGGCAAGAGTGGATTTCGCATGGTCGCAGAACTGCCCGCTATGGCCACCGTGATAACTAAACCAGGTCATAGCTTGTCCTCAGGCCGTTTTCGCAGGCGAGCGATAAATCGAGCCGTTGTAATCTTCGATATAGCTCTTCATCAGCCCGTCGATATCAATGAATTCGACCGAGATATCATCCTTGCCGAAGTCCAGCAGTGTCACGCCCAGCAGTTCTTTTCCCGGCTGGCTTGGCATGGACTCGTCGCGGGCCAGAAAGCTGGAAGCAGGTGTCCAGATCAGTACTGGCTCATTCTTCTGCTGCAGATGCAGCGTGCGATGCATATGTCCTGATACCACCGCAAACACGCCGTGCTCCATGATCAGCCGTTGCAGCCGCAACCGACCTTCGGTCTTGAGGGCCCAGGCCGGTCTGTCACCTTCGTTCCAGTCTTCAAGGAACAGAGGCATGTGGAGGAACAACACCGGTTTGCGATCACCCCGCTCCTTCAGCATATTTTCCAGGGCAGACCATTGTTGCTCCTCGGCAGGCAGGCCTGAGCCGATAATCTGGCTGTTCAGGCCGATCAGCCTCCAGCCTTCGACGGCATCGCACTGCCAATACCAAGCGCCAAAATGCGTCTCCCAGGCCGCCAGACGCGCGTCGTCAGCGGGTTGGGTGCTGTCGCGGGCGATATCGCCAATATCGTGATTGCCCGGCAGGACGAGAACCGGGGCATTAATCGCCTTAAGCTGTGCGGCACCGAATGCCAGATCTGCCTCAATATTTGCACCATCCAGCGTCAGATCGCCGAGAACAATTGCCAGTTCCACATCCTCATAGCCGTTGACGGTTTTAACAACCGCCTTCCAGTTTTCGACGAATACGTCGTTTTGAGAGCCGATGTGAGGATCGGCCAATATCGCTATTTTCATTATCTTTCCTTGGAAGCTTCCATCTGTACCTGCCGCTCAAGGCGCGGAGCACCGCAGGGCGGGGTCGGGCGCACCAAGGGGTGCGCCCGACTTGCATTACTTTGCCGCCATCACACCCGCGACATGCTCGCGGATTTTTGGCATGGCAGCCTCAGGCGTGATTTTGCCTCGCTGCAATTGGTCCAGGATTGGTGCCACGCCCTTCCAGACGCCATCCGCTGTGTTGTTCGGATAGGCAAACCATGGCATGGCCGTATTCATCGACTTGAAGACCGTTTGGAAGTTCGGATGCTCTGCATAAAAGCTCTCGAGCGCCTTGGCGGCCTGAACGTTGACCGGCATGTAGCCACTTGCCTTTGAGACGTCGGCCTGAACGGAAGCGCTGGTCATGTATTTGACGAACTCCCAGGCTGCTGCGCGCTTGGCCGCATCCTTGGAAAACACCATCAGGGCATTTCCACCAGCAGGCAGGCCGCCCTTCTTGGCATCGATCAGCGGGAAGCGGACGGTGCGCATGGTGAAGCGGTCGCCGATGGCCGTCTCGTAAGCCACGAGATCGGATGGCGATTCAACCACCATGCCGATCTTCCCGGCAAAGAACTGCTGCTGTGCAGGCTTGGGGTCGGCATAAACCGACATGCCCGTCTTGACCGCCAGGTCCTGGGTGATGCGCAATGCTTCCAGCCCAGCCTTATTGTCATAACCGATACCCGTGGCTTTGGCGTCGAGCATCTGGTCACCAGCGCTCATCACCATCATCTGCCAGTACCAGTCATCGCTCAGCCCACCGACCGAGAAACCGATGCCCGAGACGCCATTGCCGAGCTTGCTGATCTTGGCTGCCAGATCAATGACGCCATCCCATGTGGTTGGGAACTGATCGACATTGCCACCGGCCTTTTCGACCAAATCCTTATTGACGTAGAGAAGCGGCAGGGATGCCGTAAATGGCATCGCATACTGTTGACCATCGACTTTTGCGAGGTCAAGAATGGCGGGGGCATAATTGGCCGCCTGCCAGTCCTTCCCTTCCTTATCCAACATCGGATCGAGCGAACTTGTCTCGCCCCGATCCTTCATCACGCCGACAAGGGTAGGAATGGAGGAGTAGGAGGCGAGATAGACATCCGGCGTCGAGCCCGTCATCATTCCACGAATGACGCTTTGGTCACCGGCGCTGTAGTTTTCGGCTGGTGCCTGCTCGTTGATGGTGATCTCTGGATGTGCCTTCTTGAAACCCTCCAGAATAGGCTGCATAAAGGCAAGTCGTGTGTGATAAAAGGTCAGCGTGACTGGATCAGCGGCGAAAGCCGGTGCAGTCCCGAACACGGTCAGGGCTGCAACCGCGAAGATGTTTTTCATTTTCATGGTGTTTCCTACAAGGTGGAGTGGTCTTGACTTTCGGACCTGCCCGGTGGCCGCCGGGCAGGTCCGTATCATTTGACGCCGGTCATCGTAACGCCCTGTACGAACCCGCGCTGTGCGGCGAGAAACAACAGGATCAGCGGTGCGGTGATCAGGGTCGCGCAGGCCATCAAAGGCCCGAAGCTGTCGCCGCCTTCCTGGCTCCGGAAGAACAGGAGGCCGAGTGTTGGCGGTGACAGATCGATGGATCTGATCACGATCATTGGCCAATAGAGATCGTTCCAATGAAAGGTGATCGAGAAGATCGCGAAGGCGGCAATGGCTGGTTTCATCGCTGGCAGAATGATGCGGACGACAATTTCTATCTCGCTCATCCCGTCCAGCCGTGCAGCCAGAAGAATCTCGTCGGGGAACGAGCGAATAAACTGATAGAACATGAAGATCGCAAATCCCGAAGTCAGGTATGGCATCATCACGCCAGCATAGGTATCCAAAAGCCCGAACTTGGCCAGCACCATGAAGATCGGCAGAGCGGTTGCCTGGGCGGGAACGGAGAGGCTGATCAGAACAATTGCGAAAAGCAGGTGCTGGCCGCGAAACGTGAACTTCGCCAGTGCATAGGCACAGGTCACCGTGGTCAGGATCTGAAACAGGAGAATGCCGCCGGTCATGATGACACCGTTCAGCATGAACCGTGGCAAGGGAGAGTCGAACAGCGCCCGCGTGTAATTGTCCGTTATCGATGTGAGGATCGGCGGCGCGTCATGGAGGCTGCCGAATATCTCCCCCGGGGCCTGCGTTGACGCACGCCACATCCAAAAGAACGGATAGACCATCAGAAAGGCACCGCCCAGCAGAACGGCATGCGACAGCATTGCGCGAAGCGGAGAGCGGACCATCAAAAATGCGCCTTTCTGTTGCTTAAGCCGACGTGGACGATTGAAAATGTCCCGATCAACAGGAGATAGACGACAGTTAGCGCGCTGCCATAACCGGCTTTCAGGCCTGTGAACGTATCCGTGTTGATCTTGTGCAGCAGCATTTCAGTCGCGCCATAGGGGCCACCATTGGTCAGAACCGCCACCGTGTCGAAGACCTGAAATGACTGTATGCAGCTCAACACGACAACCACGATGGTCGTAGGAGCCAGAAGCGGCCAGGTCAGGTAACGCAGCCGGTCGCAAAAGCCGTCCATTCCATCCAGAGCAGACGCCTCCTTCAGCTCGGCCGATAGGACCGTGAGCCCCGCCAGAAACAGGATCAGATTGAAGCCAAACAGATGCCAGATGCCGATGATGGCAAGGCCGATCAACGCAAGTGTTCCATCGGCAAAAAAATCGAGAGCCGGTAAGCCCAATGCGTCCAACAGGCTTGCCAGCGGCCCGATATGGCCATTGAGCAGATAGCTCCAGACAATGGACATGGCCGTCAATGTGGAGGTGACCGGCAGAAAATAGACGATCTCGTAGAAACGTCGCGAGCGACGGCGACCATCAAGCAGCACGGCAACGCACAGCGCACCGAACACCGATACCGGCACGACAATTGCCGTATAGAGTGCGCTGTTGCGCAGGGCCGCCCAGAAGAACGGGTCATTGATCATTCTGACATAGTTGCCGAGGCCGACAAAATTCAAGGTGAGCCGACCGAGGCGATAATCGGTCAAGCTGATCAGGACCACAACGAAGATCGGCGCAACCACCGTTGCGATTAGCAGCAGGAAGGCCGGGGCCGCGAAGAGATGCGCAATGGCGGCATAACTGAAGCGCTTCGAGGCGGCTGCAGACGATTGGGAGTGCAGCTCAGACAGAGACGTCATAACATGCCTCCTCGACCGGAGCTGCCAAAGGAAGCGACACTGGAACACGGCGACCGCTTTGATCAAAGATGAGCGCAGCATCGGAGGCGATCTGCAGCGCAATCCTTTCACCTATCTTGCGGCCCGTCGCCAATCGGGCAAAGCTCTCTGGCCGCAGTTGCACGCGCACAGTACCAGCACCGATCTCAGTGCCGTCGCACCGGATGCCGACATCGTTGCCCGCAAACTCCACCTGTTCCACCCGCAGCGAAAAATCGCCATTTCCATTTTCAGTCGGATGCAGTCGTTCTGGCCGGATCGCCAATTGGTACGACCCATCCGCGATGCCCGGTAGTGTCAGGTGCAATGCCCGTCCATTGATCGAAACCGCCCCCTTGCTGACCGTCACCGGCATCTCGTTGATCGCCGTTGTGCCGACAAACCGTGCGACGGAAAGATAGTTCGGCTGGTCATAGATCTCTGCCGGTGCTCCACACTGCTTGATCTCTCCACCTTCCATAACCGCAATCCGATCTGACATCGTCATGGCCTCGGTCTGGTCGTGGGTGACGTAAATGAAGGTGATGCCGGTCCGGCGGTGAAGATCGACGATCTCGTCGCGCAATTGCTGGCGCAATTTCGCATCGAGGTTCGAGAGTGGCTCGTCCATCAGAAAGACACCGGGATGCCGGACCATTGCGCGACCAACCGCCACCCGCTGTCTCTGGCCGCCGGACAGCTGTGACGGCTTGCGCTCCATCAGCATGTCGAGGCCAAGCTGTTTTGCTATCTGGCTGATATCCGTCTCAATATCGTTGCGGATACCGCGAACCTTTGATGACAGAAGGGAAGCACCCGGCAGACGCTGGCTGAACGACAAACGCGCCATTTCGAGTGGCACAGTCAGATTTCCACGGACTGTCATATGCGGATAGAGCGCATAGTTCTGGAAAACCATGGCAATACCGCGTCGCTTCGGCGGCAGCGAGGACACGTCACGTCCTGCGATCATGATATGTCCGTCTGTGCAAGGTTCAAAACCGGCCAACAACCGCAACAGCGTCGACTTTCCACACCCGGAAGGCCCAAGCAGCGTCAGGAATTCACCCTCACAGATTTGAAGGTTGATGCGCTTTAGAACCTGCACGCGCTCAAAGCACTTTTCCAGATTCACGATATCAATGGAATGACCGACCATATTCTTCACTGCTTTTCCAGGATCACACCGTCAAAATTACGCGGGTCGAAACACAGCGGTGTTTTAGCCAACGCCCTCAGTCAATTCGCCCCTTGCTTTAAGAGAGTTTTTTAACGTCCCGATGACACGCTCTTTCAAATAAAGTATTTTTATCCATATTTTTTCGTGAGATAGGTTGTATAAATAACGAAGTGGTTACTTTGTAAGTCACTCTAAGCTGTTGACGCAGGCCGTAAAAACGCCTTATCGAACATCGGCAATGGCCGGGCCGAAATCGCCGTTTGAAACTCGGCGAGGCAAGGACGCAGTTCTTCAAGTGAGGGTCATCGTGACGGAAGAAAAGCAGACACAGAAGCAGCCTCGGCGCCGACATCCGCGCAGGCCAGATTTGTCTCAAAACCGAATTCTGGAGGCTGCCGTTGTCGAGTTTGCGGCAAATGGTCTGACTGGCACCCGGGTTGAAGCTATTGCTGAACGGGCTGAGATCAACAAGCGAATGATCTATCAGTATTTCGGAAGCAAGGAATTGCTCTACCAGGCGGTGATCGAGAAGGTCTATCGCGATGTGTGGGATGCCGAGGCGGCGTTGAATCTCGAGCAGCTACCACCGCGCGACGCGCTGATCGCCTTGGTCACGTTCGTCTGGACATATTACCTTGAACACCCGGAATTCATTACCATCCTGAACTCCGAGAACCAGTTGAAAGCCATCCACTTCAAAAAGTCCCGCGCCATCCGGGAAGGTGCTGCCAGCTCCCGGCCACTCGTCGATGACATCCTGCGGCGTGGTGAGGCGGATGGCACCTTTCGTCTTGGAATTGATCCGATCCAGTTGAGCCTGACGATCACCTCGATCTGCTACTACTATTTCACCAACCAAGCCACCAGTTCAATCGTCTATGGGCAGCGAATGATGACGCGGGCGGCCTTGGAACGGCGCCTCGCTTTCAACATTCAGACGGTTCTGGCCATCGTAAGCCCTGATCGGAGCGCGCTGTGATCAACGCGGTGCCGCAGTCGCGAACCGGTAATCCGGCGGACTGCGAAGCAAAATTGAGCCTAGATCATTTCCGCGTTTTGTTGAATCGCTGAAATGATCTAGGTCTTTGTTTTACGCATTTGCGAACGAAAAACCGCTTCACAGTTTTCCTGGAAATGCTCTTGAGATGGAACAGGAACCTCCTCCTGGCGTTTGCCTGCCATCATCAAAGGAGATTCAGTATGGCTTTTATCGAAGCGAAAGATGGTACGCAATTGCATGTAAAGGACATGGGAAAAGGTCGTCCCGTGGTGCTTATCCATGGATGGCCTTTGACCGGCGATATGTTTGAATATCAGTCACTTGCTCTGCTGGAAGCGGGCTTTCGCGTCATCACTTACGACCGTCGGGGCTTTGGTCAGTCGGGGCATCCAGCCGATGGCTACAATTACGACACGTTTGCCGATGACCTCGCCAGCGTGATCGATAGCCTGGATGTTCAGAATGTGTCGCTTGTCGGCTTTTCCATGGGTGGGGGCGAGATCGCCCGCTACCTGTCGCGACATGGGGCCTCGAAGGTCTCCAAGGCGGTGCTGGTTGCCTCTGTGGCGCCGTATCTTCTCAAGGATGCAAGCAATCCTGATGGTGTCGACGCCAGCGTATTTGAGGGTATGAAGAATGACATCCGCAAAGACCGGTTTGCGTTTCTTCAGAGCTTTGCCAAGACCTTTTACGGCGTCGGCCTGGTTACCAGTCCGGTGAGCCAGGGCGTATTGGATTGGTCATTCATTCTCGGCGTTATGGCCAGCCCCAAAGCGACAATTGATTGTGTCGATGCATTTGGTAAGACCGATTTCAGGCCGGATCTTGCCGCGTTCACCATCCCCACACTGGTCATCCATGGCACGGCAGACAAAACCGTGCCGATTGACCCCGCAGGTCGAGCAGCGGCCAATGGTATCGCAGGTGCCAAACTGATCGAATACGAAGGTGAGCCTCACGGCCTGTTTGCCACGGCTCCAGACCGCCTCAATCGAGATCTGATCGAGTTCCTTGGATAATTCGTTTTCGGTGCGCCTTGTGAAACCATGAGGCGCACCAAATCCTCGTCCCCCACAGAGGGCCTTCTGTGCCGCTTATTCTGTCGTCAGCTTCTCGCCAATCTTCCGGATCTCCCATTCCTGAGGTGTCAGCGTTTTGATGTCGAACTGGTCACGGGTGCGGGCATAGGTGTGTCCTCCCATGCGGCCGACGGCATCCATAAGCTGCTGGTCGATATGCAGATTGGCAGGATTGACTGCATCGCTGCGGACAAACACGCCGATGACCTCGCCGAGAATGATCTCGCGGGCCGGGCCGACCTGAAGCGTTGTGTGGCGACGGCATTCCAGAGCCGCAGGAGCGGCCAGAATACGGGGGCTGCGCACCATCCGACCGGGAACGGTCGCAAGACCCGCCTCTTCCATCTCGTCGACCTCGGGGCCGAACTTGATGGCGCAAACTTCCATCCGGTCAACCAGCGCATTGTCGCAGATATGGACCGTGAATTCACCCGTCTCACGGATATTGCGGGCGGTGTCCTTGAAGCGCATGTCCGAATAGTTCTCGACACCGATGGCGACGATTGCCGGATCGTGGGTCAGGACGTTGAAGAAGCTGAACGGACCAGCATTCGGCTGGCCATCCTTGCTCACTGTCGTTACCAGCGCAATCGGGCGTGGAATCACGGTTCCGATCAGGAGCTTGTAACGCTCCCGCTCGTTGAGCTTGGCGAAATCGAAATGGGTATGGTCGGTCATATCAGGCCTCGGCAGCAATGCGGTGCGTTTCAAGCGGAGTGTGGCGGGAGAGGTTCTCGAACCCATCCTTGGTGACAACATACATGTCACCGACATTGCAGCCAGCAGACATTGGCTCAAGCCACTGCGTATGCAGCACGAATACCATGCCCTCTTCCATCCGGTCGTAATTATGCGAGGAGATGTTGAAGCTGTTCTGCCCGCCGGCCATGCCAACGGAATGACCGAGATTAGGGTTATGCGGGCCATGGGTTGCCGGGTAGACATGCATCAGGGTGCGGCCCTGCGCCTCCCAATCGATGTTCTTGACATACTGGCGCGGGATCAGCCGCGCACTGCCATCCTCCATCGGCGCCCAGTTGTAAGGCATGGTGCGCGCTTCCGGCGAAGACAGCATGCCGCGCTCGATCATCGGCTCGAAGGCTGCATTGTTGACATCGCGCATCAGTGCGCCCGGGCGGATCAGCTTTTCCGCCCGCTTCACACCATCTGTGCACGCCGCCAGCACCTCTTCCTGCCGCTTGGTGATGTCGCCAACGGCAATCATACGGGCAGTCTGGGCCGTGTAGCCGCGATAGGTGATGTTGGAGACATAGAGATTGATGAGATCACCGAGACGAACGACATGGCCATAGGGCTTGCCGCAATGGGTGCCGAACTCGTTGATGCCGATCTGGTAGCCATCACCCGTTTCGCCGCCGAAGGAAAGCTGTCCTTGCGTGAAGGCAGCGTAGATTTCATGGTCGGTGACATCAGGCTTAGTCACATGATAGGCCGCCTGCGTGGCGATGCTGACAAGCTGGGCCGCGGCTCGGAACATCTCGATTTCGCGCGGCGAGCGTATTTTCTGCATCCGGTCGAGAATGGCATTGTCAGCGACGAACTTGGCTTTGGGCATCAACTCGTCCAGTGCGGCCCAGAAGGTCAGCGAAGTGCGATCACCAATGCGGCCCACCTGCCCTCTCGCCAAGCCGATGCCTGTCAATAGTTCGGCGCATTTCTCAGCCGTCTTGATTACCGAGTCGCCTGGACGATCGGCATATTCGCGGCCGATCGGACCAATCTGCCAGATATCTTCCACCAGCACTGGTTCGCCGCCCGGCGGTAGAAGCACGGATTGGGTGAAGAAGGATAATAGCACCATAGGCCTATCGACATCCGTCGGGATAATCAGCACGCCCTCGCGCATCCAGTCGCAGATATAGCGAAGATAGTGATTGGAGGTGTGGAACCAGCCAACGCCGCCAGTATGGACGACAAGCGCATCATGGCCAGCTTCAACAGCCTGGCGGCGAATGCGCCGCAGACGATCCTCGAACTCTTCGACGGGCAAAGGCAAAGGCGCCGCAAAATCGAAATCCGGCTGGAAATCGGCAAGCAGTGATCCGATGCGATAGGTGCCTGACGTGTTGGCATGTATGGTCATTGGGTATTCCTTCCAGATGTATTTTGGGTCAGGCTTGACGGGATGGTGCCAGCACCCGCCTCGCAACCAGCATCACCACCAGGGTCAGCCCGATCAGGATTCCTGACATTGCGGCCACCCGGACATCGAGCGACTCCTCGATCAATGCAAACATGCGAAGCGGCAGCACGGTCGTTTGCGCGTCGGCCAGGAAAAGCGACACAGAGACGTTGTCGAGGGACTGGATGAAGACGAGGAAGGCGCCGGCCAGAATGCCTGGTGTCAGCAGCGGCAGGATCACGCGCCGGAGCGTCGTGTGCCAGGTTGCACCCATCACGGCAGAGGCCTCGGCCAGCGACGGATTGATCCCTTGCGCGACAACGGAAGCGGCGCGGTACATCAGTGGCCCGAAGACGACGACATGGCCGACGACGGTGAGCCAGAGCGAAGGCTGGAAGCCGACGAAATTCGCCACGATCAGCGCCGCCAGACCATACACCAGGCTTGGCAGGACGAGCGGGGCCAACAGAAACGGCTCCAGCGCATTGACCGTACTGCGTCGCATCCGTGCCATGCCAATGGTGGCAGGCACGGCAAACAGCAGCGATCCGAGCACCGCGAGGCCGGCGATCTTCAGCGAATTGCCAGCCGCTATGTGTTCGGTTCCTGAGCGGACGGGATCGATCAGCGCCTCATACCAGCGCAGAGAAAAACCCTCTGGCGGATATTTGAGCGTCTGGCCCGAGGTGAAGGACATGGTGATCACAATGATAATCGGCGCCACCAGATAGATCAGGCTGAGACTGCCGAAGCCGAAAACAAATGCCTTGTAGAGAAGGGTCGGGATCGGATTTTCGCGATGATTATGCATGGCCGACAAGCCTCCTGTGACGTGAAATCATGGTCATGACGACGAGAAGGATGCCGGTTGACAGAAGGAGGACAACGGCGATGGCAGAGGCCATCGGCCAATCAAACAGCGTGCCCACTTCTCGATAGATCAGCTGCGGTACATAGACGTTTCGCGCACCACCGATGACCGCCTGGGTGACGAAGGACGCGCTGGTGCTGGCAAACACAAGGATCCAGCCCGCCAGCAGACCGGGTAGCATCATTGGCAGGAGAACCGTCACGAAGATACGCCATGGACCCGCGCCTGAAACCTGCGCCGCCTCGGTGAACTGCACCGGCGTGCGCGAGAGAATGGCAATCAAAGGCAAGATGATCAAAGGCAGGTCGATCTGACACATCGCCATGACGAGACCGAGTTCGGTGGACATCAGCGTGAACGGGCGGTCCGCGAGCCCAAGCGCGACAAATGCCTCGCTAATCGGTCCCTGTCGTCCAAGAATGACGATCCAGGCAAAGGTCCGAACCACATTGCTGGTCAGCATCGGAATAAGTGTCAGAAAGATGATGACCTGTCGCGCGGTCTTGCCACTGTGCCAATAGAAAAGCGCGATCGGAACACCGAGCAGGGTCGTGCTGGCAATGGTCTGGAGACCGAGCGTGGCGGTGTTGACCAGAACACGGTAGTTAAATGCATCGCCAAAAAACCGTGCGTAATTGTGGAGAGAAAGGCCGTCGGGGCCGATGAAGCTGAATCCGACGAGAACGGCGAGCGGCGTCGCAAAGAACGCCACCGACAGCAGAAGCATCGGGACAACGTATGGGAAACCGCTCGCTTTCATTGTAAACCCTCAACCGGCGACGAGAGCATCGAACTGGCGGATCCATTCCGCACGGTTCTTGTTGATCGCCGCCCAGTCGGGGTAGACCAGTGTGGCCAGCTGTTCGCGTTTCACATAGGCCTCAATGCCGGGTGTAAGAGCGACCTCCTTATTGGTCGGGAACATCTCGGTTGGTGGCAGTTTCAGCTTGTCCTGCGCGGCCTTTGAGATGGCGGCGTCCATATAGGTATAGGCTGCGTCAATGTTCTTCGCGCCCTTGGTCAGATGGATGTTGACGGGAGCCGCCGGAGAGCCAGTTTCCGGCTGGACGAACTCGGCTTTGAGGCCCATGGACTTGAGGCGCGCAACATTGCCGGTCGAGCACATGAAGACAGCGATTTCGCCCTGCTGGAACAAGGTCATCTGATGGTTTGTGCTGGCGACGACGCCCTTGATCTGCTCGGGATTGTCCTTGAACAGTTTGAACACGGCGTCCATGTCGGTCGGACCGTTCCCAAAAATCCTGGCGATTTCGGTATAGGCCATCACGCCGGTGTTGGAGGCGAAACCGGTCCAGGATACCAGGCCTTTATAAGCCGGGTTTTCGAACAGGTCGCGATAGCCTTTCGGAGCCGGCACCAGATCAGGATTATAAGCGATACCATTGACTTCGACCGTCACGGTCGGTCCGTACTCGCCCTGGAATGCCGGATCGAGCATGCTCCAGTTCTTGAGCTTGGACGGATCGATCTTCTGAATGAGGTCGTTCTCAATGGCGACGGCCATCTGACCGGGCGACATCAGCAGGGTATCGTAAGGCGGGTTGCCGGGGCTTGCCATCACCTTGGCAAGCTGGTCCTGCGCCAAGGCGGGAGCGACTGTCAGGTCGAAACCGGCTTCCTTGACGAGCGGCGTCAGCACGAAGCGGTAGCCATCCTCCCAGTTTCCGGGGAAGGTCGCCGCAACAGCCGTACCACCAGCGGCGCGGGCAGCGAAGGGCAGCGTGGCGGCCGCAGCCGCACCGGCGGCAAGCAGTCCGAAATGACGTCTTGTGATGTTGAAGTTTTGCATCTGTTCACCTCTGTTGTTGTTCATTGACTGGATGCTTCCGGTTCGCTCGGAAAGGCGTGACACCTGGCGGTGTCGATCTCGGCAAAGAGTTGGGCTCCCGGCTCTGGAATGAAGGTGGAAGGGCTGCGGACCTGCGACGCGCGAAGGCCTGTCCCATCGTCAAGAAGAAGATCGTGGACGAGCGTCGGCCCAAGTGGCACGGATACGGTCACCCTGGCCGGCAAAGCAAGGTCACTCGGGTTGGCAGACAGACGGACATCTTCGGGACGGAAGGTCATTGTCACCTTGGAACCGATCGTAAAGTTCAGTCGACGCGGCAGAGCAATGGCCTTGCCGTTCACCAGCGCAATGCTGGTTGCATCTGCATCCAGGCGCTCCACCGTCCCATGCAGCACATTGGCCTGGCCAATGAAGGTGTTGACAAAAAGCGTCTTCGGCCGGTCATAAACGGCCATGGGCGTGTCGATCTGCTCGACATTGCCCTTGTTCATCAGCACGAGCCGACCGGCGAGGCTCTGGGCTTCTTCCTGATCATGCGTAACGATCAGCGTCGTGATCCCGAGCGTCTTCTGCAAATGCAGAAGCTCGACCTGCAGATCGAAACGAAGCGCCCTGTCGAGCGCCCCGAACGGTTCATCGAGCAGCAGAAGCGAGGGGCGTCCGGCAATGGCGCGGGCAACCGCGACACGCTGCTGCTGACCGCCGGAAAGTTCGCGTGGCAGCCGGTTGCCGTAGCTCTTCAACTGCACGAGTGAGAGCATTTCCTCCACCCTTTCCCTGCGCTTTGCGCGCGGAACCTGCTGGCAGGCCAGTGGATAGGCGATGTTCTCGGCCACAGTCAGGTGCGGAAACAGGGCGTAATTCTGGAACACCATGCCGATGCCGCGGGAGCGGGCCGAAACATTGGCAAGGTCCTGGCCGCCAAGCTTGATAACCCCGCTCTTCGGCTGGATCAGCCCCGCGATGGCACGCAGGACGGTAGATTTGCCACAGCCGCTTGGCCCGAGAAGAGCGACGATCTCGCCAGCCTCTATCTCAAACGAGATGTCGCTGATCGCGTTCTGTCCGCCATAGCTGTGTGTCAGACCGCGAATGCTGAGATGCTTGCCCTCTGCGGCCTTTGAGGTCTCTGCCATGAATGTCCCCTTCAGTTGCCCCGTGTTGCCAAAGCGCTCAAGGCTTTGCGGCACAAGACAGAGATTTGGTCGATCGACGATGTTGCCTACGGTGTCGATCATGGCAGTGAAAGCAGCAATCTGCATGCCAATTGACGATCCTCAATCAACAGAACTTACTAAGTTTCAGAATTTTAAAAGATATTTTTGCGTTTTATATTTTCGCATATTTAAAATAATTTTTAGCCGAAAAGATTTTCGAATTTAAAAAATGTGCAATTTTCGTCGACGTCGCTCATGCATTGAGCAAAATCTAGGTTTGATTCTAGGGGTTTCCTGGAGGATTTCCCGGTTAGTTCGCCATGGAACACTCTCCACGCATCCTGGATAACTGGAAAATACCCTGCAAAAGCAGTGATTTAGATGATCAGTCGCCAATTCACGAATCGATATCGATGCATGAGGTGATTTTTTATTCATCATTCTTGCGAATATTTGTGCGCATATTTTTTACGGAGAAAATTCAGATCCTGATCAGGAAAATAAACATTTCAAAACAATATCTTGAGAAGATGCAAATCAAGCTGGCACGCTGATTGCTTCGAGGTTTGCGTCAATTCACGCCGATAAAAAGTTAAATGGGGATCATATGCGCAGCGTCACGAAAAGCCTCAAAGACAGCCTGGCCGGCATCGCATTCGCTTTGCTCGCGACCTCGACACTTGCCGCAGAAGGGACCGCCATTAAGATGGTGCCCGACGCGGAAGTCACGAAACTGCCTGGTATCGCGTTCGACCAGAGCCTGGCAGACCGCCTGCCGTCTGCCATCAGGGACAAGAAAGCCATCAAGGTGGCAACCGACCTGACGCCCCCGATCAGCTTTCAGGCCGAGGATGGAAAACTCATCGGGATCGATGCTGATATTGCCGCAGCCCTCGGCGTTATTCTCGGGATCGATGTTCAGATGACCAATGTCGGCGCTGGCGCCGCAATCGTACCGGCTGTCGTCTCCAAGCGTTTCGACATGACAATTTCCGGCATCAACGACGATGTGGAACTGGAAAAGCAGGTCGATGTCATCGACTACATGTTTGATGCCACGACGATCATGACCATCAAGGGCAATCCACTCGGCATCAAGAGCATGGAAGATCTGTGCGGCAAGAAGGTTGCTGCCCCCGTCGGTACGTTCCAGGCGCGCCTGGTTGAGGCCGCATCGGCAAAATGCTCGAAACCTATAAATATCATCTCGATTCCGAAAATGCCTGACGTCCTGCAAGCTGTTCGCACCGGTCGCGCCGACGCGACCGTTAACGGCTTCGCGACAAGCGTTTATACGACGAAAAACCAGACCGGTAAGGGTGTTGGCCTTCAGGCGCTTCCGGATGTCCGCCTCGCAGTCGGTTATCTCGGCATGCTGACGTCGAAGGACAATCCGGAACTGCGTGATGTGGTCATCGCCTCGTTGCAACACATGGTCGACAGCGGCGCCTACAAGGCGATCATGGAGAAATGGGGCCTTGGCCCGCTCGCCGTGACGACTGTCAAGTTCAATGACGCCGCCAGCATGCCGGTGAACTGAGCCATGTCGCTTTTTGCTCAACCCGTCAGCATGGCTATCGCACCTCCGATCGGCAAGCCGATACGGTGGGGGCAGATTACATCAGGCACCAGCGCGATTCTTGCGCTGGCGCTCCTCATCACCATCGTCGCGCGAAACCAGAGCGTTCAATGGGGCGAAATACCCCGTTACATGGTTGATCCAGTCATCCTCAGCGGCGTTGTTCTGACCTTGCAACTGACATCAGGCGCAATGGTGTTCGGTATCGCTTTCGGCTGCATCGTTGCTGTCATGGCAACAAGTCAGAATATCGTTTTGAAAGCCCTGGCAATTGCCTTCGTCTGGTGGTTTCGTGGCGTGCCGCTCATCGTCCAGATCTTCTTCTGGTTCAACATCGCGTTGTTCATTCCGGAAGTGGGCATTGGCAGCTACTCCATATCGATCAACGCGCTCGTCACTCCGGCACTTGCCGGGTTCTTGGCGCTGGGCCTGCATGAAGCCGCCAATATGAGCGAGATCATTCGCGGCGGATTGACCGCCGTCGACCGGGGCCAACGAGAGGCAGCCTCGTCACTCGGCTTGCGACCACTTCAGACCCTTCGAACCGTGGTTTTGCCCCAAGCGGTCCGTCTGATCGTACCGCCTACGGGCAACCAGGCGATTGGCATGCTGAAGGCCAGCGCCATCGTATCCGTCATCGGTATGCAGGATTTGCTGACCCAGGCGCAGGCCATCTATGCGCGCAACTTCCTTGTCATCGAGCTCCTGTGCGTTGCGTCGCTCTGGTACCTCCTCATCACAACCCTTGCTTCGATTGGCCAGTATTTCCTGGAAAAGCACCTGGCCCCGAAAGGCCGGAACGCCGGTGCACAGAAAGATCAGCCGCGACGCGGCTGACGCACTGGCCGCTCGACCACCAATCAAACGGAAACGCCTTTGCAGCGCATCCGATCAGGAAACATCACGGAGTAAATCATGAGATTAGGAATTGACGGACAAAAACTGCCCGAAGCCAAGAAGCGTGGGCCGCTCAAAAGCCTTGATCACGTCAGGGAACTCAGTCTTTCTGGCATCTTCTTCAGCACGGTCCTTGATATGAGTGAAACGCTAGACCCGGGCGAACTGCGCGACATCAGGGCCAAAGCCGATGAGCTTGGCCTTTATCTCGAAGCCGGTATTGGCAAGATCAACCCCTATTGCAGCGCTGAAGCCCCGGAATTCAGGGCAATCGGCGATGGCGACGTCATCCTCGGCTTTATCAGGATGATCGAAGCGAGCGCAGCAATTGGCTGTCGCGAACTTTGGGTGTCGCCGGGAAATTTCAAATCAGAATATCGCGGGCGCCTGGCCAATGACCGCTTCCGGACCGATGTTACCTGGGACGAGCAATTGACCGCCATTGAGAAGGTGCTGCAAAAGCTGGCGCCCGTGGCGCGTGCCAATGGTGTTCACCTCAACATGGAGACCCATGACGAGATCACCTCCTTCGAAATCCTCCGGCTGATCGAAGCGGTCGGTGAGGAGTGCATGGGTGTCGTCTTCGACACAGCAAACGGCCTGCAACGGGCAGAACACCCGGTCTTCGCTGCAAAACGCGTTGCTCCCTATGTTCGCCAGACCCACATCAAGGATGCCTATGTCGGCCATGCCACAGGGGGTCTCGATTTCCAGACCCGTCCGGTCGGCCGGGGCATCGTCGATTTCGCCACGATCATCCCCATCCTTGCCAAGGCCAATTCCGAACTGAACCTTTCCCTTGAAGTCGCCGCCTCCGTCGAGGACAAACCCCGCAAGGCCAATCCTCGCCAATGCATCGAGATCAACGACCCGATCTGGCGCGCTGGCCATCCGGACCTGACAGCCGAAGAACTGGAGGCCTATCTGGCACTGGTGGATGCGTTCGAGAAACGTGTGGCCGCCGGAGAGATCCCGGACTGGGAAACCTATGAGGCCAACCAGTATGGCTACCCAAGCTATCAGCATCAGTCCTACGGCTTCAATGAGGCGATCACGTTTATCAAAACCTCAGCGCGCCATATCGAAGAGGTTTGCACACAAAACAGCATTCCGCTTTCAACGCCATCGACAAAGCAGCACGCGGCTTGACATCGAATACCAAGGGTCATTGAAAATGGCGCTTGGTATAAGAGGTTGAGCGCCGGTCGCTTCTGGTGCCGGCCCATCCTAAAATGTTGCGAAGATCTGGATTTTGGTATTACAGCGCCGTGCGTTTTATAAAACGCACAAAGGACGCTGTAATACTTTAAATTTAATGCATAATTTTCTCCTTAAATCGATTCCGATTTAAGGAATTATGCAGTAAGCGAATATACGCAGGAATATTATCATGGACATAATTACGTCGCTTGATCGGAGCTGGAGAGGGAAATGAAGAAGGTGACGCGCCGCCAAAGCGCCAAGGTCGCACCGAAAGCCGGTGGTGCGGCGGATACGGCCGAAAACGCCAATGATGACGTGACTGAGCGCATTCGGATCACGCTTGCCACGGCGATTGGTGAAGGTGCGCTCAAGCCAGGCGTCAAGATACTTGAGGATGCGATTGCCGACCATTTCGGGGTCAGCCGGACAGTCGTGCGTGGCGCGCTCGGCGTCCTGGAGAGCGACCATCTCCTGGAGCGCAAGAAAAACCGTGGCACATTCGTCGCTGAGCCTGGCATCGAAGAAGCAAAGGCCTTGTTCGAGGCAAGACGCAAGCTAGAACATGTCATTCTCGAGCTCGTGATTGACCGCGCGACCGTTGACCAGTTGGATGCTCTTGAAAAGCTGACGGATGAGGAGGAGCACATCCATCACCATGGTGACGAGAAGTCGAAGACCGTGCTGTCGGGCAAATTCCATGTCGTTCTGGCTGAACTTGGCGGCAACGCAGTCATGACGGAGATGCTGTCGAAGATCGTTGCCCGCCTTTCTCTTGTCATGTCCCTCTACGAGGAGGAGCGGAAAGACGATTGCGGCGCCGATCACCACCGCCTGATCGTCAGCGCCATAAAAGCGAAGGACCTGGCAAAGGCGCAGCAGTTAATGGATCACCACCTCGCAGATATCGAAGGTCGCGTTCGGCTCACGGAGGGACAGGGCGATCGGCATACGTTCCTGGCCGTACTGGAGAACTTTTCCTGATGAACCGCCTTGAAGGCAACAGAAGCTGAGGCATGCTAATCTCCACAGCGTTATGAGTGGTCCGTTAAAGTGAACGACTTGCCAGCTTTTCATGGCCACCTGCAGGTCGACAACGGAATGAAAGGTCCAGCCGATGCCTTGCCAGCCAGGCGCGAACCGTCGGCTGCTTATGAGGCGCGTAGCTGTCGCGAATGACGTGAACAGCCCATCGAGAATATTGAGAGCGGCACACAAGGTTGCCGCAACGTGGCGTTTGTCGTCATGCTCATTGTGCTGCCACGTGGTAGACTCGGCTGCATCCGGTTAAAGGTAAGCGGCAAGTTGACCGCATCCGGCGTTGGTAGTGCGGGCCTATGTATTGCGGACAGACGAGTCACAAACTGTGCGCTTCTATGTCTACGTTAATGGACCTCGACGTCATCGCCGACATGAGCAGACTGAACGGGGATTACACTGGGCATTAAGAACGCACTCTTTGCGAGGCACGATGCGGGAGCGGAGAACTGGACGACCATCGCTTCGGGACTTCTCGGCCTGAAAAGCTTAATGTGACAACACCGGCTCGGCCTTGTCCCTATTCGATGCTTATGCCGGGATAATTTTCAGCTCACCATAGGTGACGGAGCGCTCTGCCATCACATGATCGGCAAAGTGGCGCACCTCTTCGGTTTTGCCGCGCAAAACGCTGATCTCAAGACAGCGGTGCTGATCCAGATGCACATGCATGCTGGCCACAGAAAGATCATGGTGATCATGAAAGGTCGTGGTCAGGCGGCTGGCGAGATCTCTCGCTTCATGGTCATACACATAGCTCAAAACACCGGCGCAATTCGCAATATGCCCCTCCTCGATTGAGGCCTGTTTCAACCCGGCCCGCGCCAGATCGCGCAAGGCTTCGGAGCGGTTCTGATAGCCTTTTGCCTCGATCATTCGGTCCAGCTCAGTCATGAGGTCGTCGTCAATGGTGATGGTAATGCGCTGCATGATTGTTCCCGACGTTGATGCTGATGTATGGTGTATCACCTTTTTTATCCGCTTCCAGCCTTTGTCCCGATAGACGGTTGACCTGACAATGACAGTATGATGTATCAGAAAAAACATCTTACTTCATGATTGCTCAGCAGGACCTTCCATGATCAAAACTTGCTTTCGCCATGCGGCACTGGCGCTGACGCTTGCCTTTTGCAGCCCTCTTACCAATGCGCAGGCGGGCGAGACACTGAATTTTTCATGGCCCATGAATGTCGGCCCGCTCAATCCCCATCTCTATTCACCCAATCAGATGTTTGCGCAAAACATGGTGTATGAACCGCTGGTGCGTTATCAGGCCGATGGCACCGTCAAGCCATGGCTGGCGCAATCGTGGGAGATTTCGAACGAGGGGCGGACCTATACGTTTCAATTGCGCGACGGTGTGCGCTTTTCAAACGGCGAACCCTTTGATGCAGCAGCGGTAAAAGCCAATATTGATGCGGTGCTGGCCAATCGCTCCCGTCATGCATGGTTGGAATTGGCCAATGAGATCGAAAGCGCTGATGTCGTTGACTCTTCGCATGTGCGCATCACACTGAAACACGCCTATTATCCTTTGCTTCAGGAATTGTCCCTGCCCCGGCCCTTTCGGTTTATCGCCCCTTCGCAGTTCAGGCAGGGCGGCACAAAGGATGGCATTGCCCAGCCGATTGGCACTGGCCCATGGGTTTTGCAAGAAACCCGCTTGGGCGAAAAAGACGTGTTTGTCCGCAACGACCGCTATTGGGGTGGCAAACCTGCCTTCGACAGTGTGACCGTCAAGGTTATTCCCGATCCCAACAGCCGCGCCATTGCGTTTGAGACCGGCGATATTGATCTGATCTATGGGGCCGATGGGCCGATCTCTCCCGATACGTTTGAGCGTTTCCGCAAAATGGGAACTTATACAACAGAGCTTTCGCAGCCTTTGGAAACCTTGGTGCTGGCCATCAATACGAACCTTGGTGCCACAAAGGAACTTGCTGTGCGCAAGGCCATCAACCATGCGGTGGACAAGGACAAGATGATTGCCACCGTGCTCTATGGCACCCAGCAACGCGCTGACACTCTTTTTGCCCCCAATGTTCCCTATGCCAATATTGGTCTCAAACCCTACCAGTTTGATCGATCCGTTGCGGAAAAGCTGCTGGATGACGCTGGCTGGAAACGCCTTGATCCGAAAGGCATTCGGCAGAAGGATGGCAAGCCGCTGTCCATCGAATTATGCTTTATCGGCACAGACGCCATCAGCAAATCCATGGCCGAGATTGTGCAGGCTGATCTTGGTAAGGTGGGAATTCAGGTTATCCTGACCGGAGAGGAAGAAAGCAGCATTTTGTCGCGTCAGCGCGATGGCCGGTTTGGCATGATTTTCAACCGCACCTGGGGGCCTCCTTATGATCCTCACGCCTTTGTCAGTTCCATGCGCATTCCCTCCCATGCCGATTATCAGGCGCAGCTTGGCCTGCCGGACAAGGCGAAGATTGATCAGGAAATCGGCGACGTGCTGATCTCCACGGATGAACACATCCGGCAGGATCTGTATCGGGATATTCTGACCCGATTGCATGATGAAGCCGTCTATCTGCCGCTCACCTATGTTACCGCCATTGCCGTTGCCAAAAAGGAGCTTGGCCCCATTCCGTTTGGGGCGATGTCGAGCGAAATTCCGTTTGATCAGATCAAGCAAAAGACGAACTGATCCATGGGCGCGTTTATCCTGCGGCGCATTTTGCTGCTGATCCCAATGCTGCTTGGCGCATCACTGGTGATATTTCTCATGCTGCGGCTTGGTCCGAGCGATCCGGCCATGGATTACTTACGCCTGTCCAAAGTGCCGCCAACGCCTTTGGCGCTGGCAGATGCCCGGCAGATGCTTGGCCTCGACCGCCCGATTGCCACTCAATATATCGATTGGTTGGGCCATGCCTTCCGGTTGGATTTTGGCGTATCCTATGCCACGCAAAGGCCGGTTTTGCCAGACTTGCTCTACTATCTTCCGGCAACGCTGCAACTGGCCGGGCTGGCGCTGATCCTGACCTTTGCCATTTCCATCCCGATGGGTGTCTGGGCATCGCGCCACCGGAACAAGCTGCCCGATCATATCGTGCGGCTGGTGTCATTCCTGGGTGTGTCCATGCCCAATTTCTGGCTGGGCTTTCTGCTGGTGCTGGTGTTTTCCGTGCAGCTCGGCTGGCTTCCCGCCATGGGCCGCGGCGGCTTTGCCCATATGATCATGCCGGCCATTGCCATCGCCTTCATGTCCCTGTCCATCAATGCGCGGCTGTTGCGCGCCAGCATGCTGGAGGCTGCGGGGCAGCGCCATGTGCTCTATGCCCGGCTGCGTGGCCTTTCCAGACAGCGAGTTGAGCGGGGCCATATCCTCAGAAACGCGCTTTTGCCAATCATCACCGCCACGGGCATGCATGTCGGCGAATTGCTTGGCGGCACGCTGGTGATTGAAAGTATTTTCGGCTGGCCCGGTGTTGGCCGCTATGCCGTTTCTGCCATCCTGAACCGGGACTATCCCGTCATTCAGTGTTTTACCTTGTTGATGGTGGGCATTTTCGTGACCTGTAATCTCCTTGTCGATATTGCCTATGCATGGGCAGACCCACGGATCAGGCTGTCAGCGGGGCATGTCGAATGAGCCAGACGTCAGCATTGCACTCACCCACGCGCCCGGCTGGCTTTTGGCGCTCCTCATCGCTGGGTGTCAAAGCCTGTGGTGTCATCGTTCTGCTGCTGGTAGTGGCCACGATTGCGGGGCCATGGATTTCGCCGCATGATCCGAATTTTGTCGAATTATCGCAGCGGCTTCAACCGCCAGACCTGAGCCACTGGCTTGGAACTGATCACTTGGGCCGCGATATTTTCTCGCGACTGGTTGCCGGTGCCCGCGTGTCGCTGGGCTCTGTTGCCATTGCGCTGGGCCTGATCATGGTCACCGGCATTGTCCTTGGCGGAACCGCAGGCGTTATCGGCGGGCGCACCGATCAGCTGATCATGCGCATTGCCGATGTGTTTTTGACCTTTCCAACGCTGGTGCTGGCGCTGTTTATGGTTGGAATGCTGGGCACGGGCCTTACCAATGTCATCCTCGCCATCGCTCTCTCCCACTGGGCCTGGTATGCCCGGATTGTGCGCGGAATTGTGTTGTCCCTGCGCCATCGGGAGTTTCTGCTGGCGGCGCGCATGAGCGGCGCAGGACCGATCAGAACCTTTATAGATCACCTGCTTCCCGCAACCCTGTCTCAGCTGGTGGTGCTGGCCACGTTGGATATTGGCCATATCATGCTGCATGTCTCTGGCCTGTCTTTTCTGGGATTGGGCGTCACCGCGCCCACGGCGGAATGGGGCGTGATGATCAACGATGCCCGCCAATATGTCTGGACAGCGCCGTCGCTGATCCTGTGGCCGGGATTAACCCTGTTTATCAGCGTCATGGCCTTCAACATTCTGGGCGATGCCCTGCGCTACAGGCTCGATCCCCATTTGCGTGTGGAGCATGGTCACCAATGATTCAGACCCTCTCCATCCACAATCTCACGGTTTACCCATCACACGCCGATGGTCATCCTGCTCTTGTCGATCATCTCTCGCTTGAGCTCAAACGTGGCCGCATTCTTGCGCTGGTTGGTGCCAGTGGTTCGGGAAAATCCCTGACCTGTTCAGCAAGCCTTGGCGTGGCACCTGCGGGTGTCACGGTTACCAATGGCACTCTGGCGCTGGATGGTAAGCCCGCCTTGCCTGCGGACTTGCGTGGCAAGACGGTGGCCACCATCATGCAAAATCCGCGCAGCGCCTTCAATCCGGTGCGAACCATGCGCCATCATGTGGTTGAAACATTGAAGGCCACGGGCCGGTTACCGCCAGACAATGACCTGCAACAGGCTTTGGCCATTATGCACGACGTCGGGCTTGAAGAGCCGCAGCGCATTCTGGAGATGCATGCTTTTGAGATGAGCGGCGGCATGTTGCAACGGATGATGATTGCCCTTGCTCTCATGTCCGGCGCGCCCTTTCTGTTTGCCGATGAGCCAACCACGGACCTTGATCTGATTGTGCAAATGCAGGTTCTGGATCTGATCGAGCGCGTGGCCAGACAACAGGGCTTGGGCGTTTTGCTCGTCACCCATGATATGGGCGTGGTGGCGCGCTTGGCGGATGATGTGGCGGTGATTGATCAAGGCAAACTGGTTGAGACGGGCAGCGTCATGGACATTTTCCATGCGCCCCAACATCCGGTAACACGCATGTTGGTGCAGGCGCACCTCTCCCTCTACGGTCTGGAGCTGGCGCAATGATACTGCTGCAAGCAAAACATCTGAGCAAACATTATCAGCACTACTCGCTGCTTGGCGCAAGTCCGGCCCGAACGGTTGTGGAGGGTGTCTCGCTTTCCATTGCCAACAGCGAAACCGTCGCCCTTCTCGGCCGCAGCGGCTGTGGCAAGAGCACGCTGGCCAGATTATTGGCGGGGCTGGAACAGCCAGACAAGGGAGAGGTCTGTTTCAACGGCACAGCCCTTGGCAAGCTCGCAAAAGCAGACAAAGCCGCCTTTCGACGCAGTGTTCAAATGGTGTTTCAAGATTCCCCCAGCGCCGTTAACCCCCGTTTTGACATTCGCGCCATTATTGATGAGCCGCTGCGCCATCTCACCAACCTCAATGAGGCAGACCGCGAGCACCGCCTGCGCGAGGTGCTGGACATGGTGGAGCTTCCCCTTGCCATCGCCTCGAAATTGCCGGGGCAGGTCAGCGGCGGCCAGCTGCAACGCGTCTGCATTGCCCGCGCCCTCGCCTGCTCTCCCAAACTGATCATTCTGGATGAGGCCGTGTCCAACCTCGATCTTCATCTCCAGACCTCGGCCCTGTCTCTTTTGAAAGACTTGCAGCACAAAACCGGGATTGCCTATCTGTTTGTCACCCATGATCTGCGCTTGGTCGAGCGGTTTGCATCACGGGTGCTGATCATGGATGCGGGCCGCATTGTCGAGGAAACCGCAACCGGGGCGCTGGGCCATGTCAGCCACCCCGCCTCCTTGCTGCTGAAATCAGCCATTCTGCCCGCCTATCCGCGCCAACTGCATAATTGACGCGGACATCCGCTTGTCAAAACGTTCCGAACTGCGCAGACAAAGCGAGTAAGCATTTTCCATCAAAAAAATAACAATCGAACAACCTGAAGAAATCCTGACGACGGCACAAAATGCCGCATTGCGGACGTTTGGAAGAACGCCTAATCGTAAACTGAAGGGGATCAATCTGGATGGCCGCAACCGCGTCAGACATGGCTAAACTGGTGCGCATCATATGCGCCATTGCCCTGTTGTGCGTCGGATTTTCCCATAAGACACCCGTCATCGAATCGGTAATTCCGCTTTCTGAAGTTGCATCATACACTCTGCCAGACGGGACCCTCCCGGTCCTCTGCCTGCCAACCCAGGACGACAACGGTAAACATCATAGCCATGATCTCGGCACCGGTTGCGAAGCCTGCCGGATAACGGCCTCCATTGTCTTGCCGACCCCTGCCGATTCAATTGGCCAAGCCATCGTCGTTGCAACAGAAATTCATATTCCGATCCGTCGTGAAGCCTTTTACCGTCAGCTGTTTCCTCCCAACGCAAGCCCACGTGGCCCCCCGACCGGCACCATTGCCTGAAACCACTGCTGCATTTCACAGCAGCCCTTCAGTCAGCGCCGGTTGAGCGTTCCAAACTCTGGGACGTGACGACCGGTGCAGCGCCGGACACACGTCATGTTCAACAGGACAGCATTGGGTGAAGTATCGCCCGTATTCCCAATCGATTTTGTGATATCCGCCGAAATCGGCAGTAAATCTCAGATGTGCAAGCTCGTTGCGCCGCGCACCAGAGTTTTCCTGCATGATTTCCCAAGATCGAGCGAATTTCTACTCCAGGACGGGTGCATCGCACTCTATCAATCTCTGTACGACGGTCGCAGACAAATACTTGACATCCTTGGGCCGGGCTCCTTTCTCGGACTATCGATTGGCAGCTCTGTCAATTGCTGTGCCGAAACCTTGGCGTTTACGCAGATTCAACCGGTTGCGCAGCTCACCGATCACGCTCTCGGCAGTGCGCTCAAACATATGCTGCGCCGGTCGCAAGCATTAGTGACCTTGCTCGGCCGAAAAACGGCCCAGGAAAAAGTTGCGTTTGCCCTCCTCGATCTCGCTGAGAGGTTTACCCTGACGTCGAAGGCTTCGCAGCTGCGGAAAACGACATTCAGGCTTTTCCTGACCAGAGCCGATCTTGCCGATTGGTTAGGACTGACACTTGAGACCGTCAGTCGTTGCCTCAACAGCTTCAAGCGCAGCGGTATACTCACCTTCAACCATCCCGAAATCATCACCATAGCCGACGAGAACGCCTTGCGATGCCTCGCCTCAGGCCAGCCTTCGCTTGCCGGGCAGAAATCCGCAAAGGGCGATGTCTCTCTTCAACCGTCATAGCACTGGGGGACGGTTATCATGCTCGTCGTCTTGCTTCTTTTTTCGCTGACCGGCGCCGTGCTGGTGATGGTGATGGTGATCGCATTCGACCATCTCATCATCAGGCGCGTCAAGCCGCTTAAGCTCGCGCTGAACCGCCAGCCTTTCACCATTGTGGTTGGCGCAGGATCGCCCACCCGTCAAGATTTAACGCAAGGAAACATAATGAAAAAACTAGTCTTCTCAGCCTTTGTCGGCCTGATGGCCATGACAGCCAGTGCCTTCGCCGACATCACCGTTACCGATGTCAAGGGACGCACCGTCACGGTACCCAAGGTGCCGGAGCGTGTTGTCCTCAGCTTCTATTATGAGGATTATCTTGCCATCGCCGGACCCGGCGCGCTCGACAAAGTCGTGGCTCTCTCCCTCTCCCCCTGGAAGGATTGGCGGCCAAACCAGTTCGCGGCCTATGAAAAAGCGCTGCCAAAGCTCGCCTCCATTCCCGACATCGGTAGTACCGAGGACAATACATTTTCGATTGAGAAGGTGATTGCGGCCAAACCCGACCTGCTCATTCTGGCGGCCTGGTCCTATGACGCGCTCGGGGAAGGCACCAAGCAGTTAGAGGCCGCCGGCATTCCGATCGTGACGCTCGACTACAATGCCCAGACGGTCGAGAAACATGTCGCATCCACCTTGGCACTCGGCAAGCTGATGGGGACGCAAGACCGCGCCGAAAAGCTCGCCAAAAACTACAAGGATGCGATGGCAGACGTTCAGGCCCGCATCCAGAAAGCCGGCCCGACGGAGAAAAAGGTCTATGTCGAACTGGCTCAGAAAGGGCCGGATGAAGTCGGGAACTCCTACGGCGATACGATGTGGGGCGCGCTGGTCGACAGGCTTGGTGGCCATAACATTGCCAAGGGACAGATCGGCAATTGGGGGCCGCTAAGCCCGGAATATGTCCTGGCACAAAAGCCGGACCTGATTTTTCTGGGCGGGTCGGAGTGGCTGAACAAGCCGCAATCGGTGCAGGTCGGCTTTGGGGCTGATCCGGCGGTTACCCGCCAACGCATGAAGGCCTATCTCGGACGTCCGGGGTGGTCGGATCTGCCAGCCGTAAAAGAGGGCGGCGCGCATGCGATCTACCATGGCGGCGCACGCACGCTGTCCGACTATGTGTATGCGCAATATATCGCCAAACAGCTCTATCCGGATGCCTTCAAGAACGTCGATCCGGCAAAGAACATTGCTGATTATTATAATAATTGGCTGCCGATCAAGGCCGACGGTGTGTTTGTTCTCCCTTATGAAGCGAACGGACAATGACGACCTTTTCCGCAGAGATTGATGGGATGCGCGACGGCTATCGCCGCGCATCCGCTCGTCGGACTTTAGTCATGATCGGCGCCCTCATTTGCCTTGTTTTGCTGATGGTGCTCGATCTCACCACCGGTCCATCCGGCATGCCGCTTGCCGAAGTATGGCATGGGCTTCTCGCCGGGCCTGCCGGTGACGACCGCATGGTTGCAACGATCCTGTGGCAATTGCGCATGCCGCAAACTGTCATGGGCGTCCTGGTCGGCGCCTGCCTCGGCCTTGCCGGCCTGCAAATGCAGACGATCCTTGGCAATCCGCTGGCCAGCCCCTTCACACTCGGCTTTTCGGCAGCGGCAGGCTTTGGCGCGGCATTAGCGATCATGTTCGGCTCGCTCATCCCGCTGCCCGGTTTCATCGTCATCCCCGCCTGCGCCTTTGTGATGACCCTGGTGGCCTGTGCTCTGGTCTATCTGATCGCGCGGCTTCGTGGCGCGACACCGGAAATCCTCGTGCTTGGAGGCATTGCGGTGTTGTTCTTCTTCCAATCGCTCCAGTCCCTGCTTCAGTTTCTGGCGTCACCGGAAGTCTTGCAGCAGATTGTCTTCTGGCTATTCGGCAGCCTCTTGAAGTCAAGCTGGACGAGCGTCACAGTGAGTGCTGCGATTGCATGCGCCTGCCTTCCCTTCATTACCCGTAGCACCTGGGCCTTGACCACGTTGCGTCTCGGAGATGCCAATGCCCGAAGCCTCGGGCTATCGGTTGAGAAAATCCGTCGGAATACCTTCCTGATCGTGGCATTGTTGACAGCCGGAGCCGTCTCCTTCGTCGGAACCATCGGCTTTGTTGGGCTCATCGCACCGCATGTTGCCCGCGCACTCGTCGGAGAGGACCATCGGTTCTCCCTGCCGCTGGCAGCCCTAACGGGAGCCATCATTTTGATCGGCGCGTGCGTGTTCGGAAAATTCATCTCTCCGGCTGCCGTCATTCCGGTCGGCATCATCACGGCCATCGCAGGCGTACCGATGCTGTTTGTCGTCATCGCCAAACGCGGTCAGCGAGGCCTGACATGACGGCGCGGCTGGTCTTGAGAGACGTAAGCGTCCAACATGGGCGCACCACGATTGTTTCAGGTGTATCGACCTCTATTGCTGCTGGGCAGATCGTTGGCCTGATCGGCCCGAATGGTGCCGGCAAGTCCACCCTGCTGAACGCGATCGCCGGGCAGGTGCCCGCGAAAGGCAAGGTTCTGTGGAACGGCAAGCCGGTCGGCGCCCGCGATATCGGTTTCATGCCGCAGCAATGCCAGGTGAGGGCTGACTTGTCCGTGCTCGAAGTCATCCTGCTCGGCCGTCATGAGCAGCTTGGCTGGCAGATTGCCAGTGACATGCTTGCGGCGGCGTCTCGGATATTGGCCTTCTTCGGGATCAGCGATCTCGCAACCCGCAGCATGCTGACCCTTTCCGGCGGTCAACAACAATTGGTGCTGCTTGCACAACGCCTGCTGCGCGAACCGCAACTGTTGCTGCTCGATGAGGCGACCAGCGCTCTGGACGTCCGGCACCAGATGCATGTTCTCAAACGACTGAGGGATTACGTCGAGCGGACTGGCGCGCTGGTCTTGATCGCCGTCCATGATCTCAACCTGGCAGCCCGCCATAGCGACACGGTCATGCTTCTGAACGGCGGCAGGCTCATAGGACACGGGGCTTTCGACAAGGTGATTACGCCGGACATCCTGCGATCCGTCTATGGGATCGAAGCTGAGTTTATCCCGAGCCAGTCAGGAATCCCGGTCATTCTACCCCTTTCACCCACTTCAATTGAAACAAGTCCTATGGAGGAAACACCATGAAATCCCGAACCAGCAGATTTGCGACCATTGTGATTGCGACGCTCGTATTTGTCTCACCCGCCCTGGCCCACGAGTTCAAGGTCGGCGACATCGACATTGGTCATCCCTACGCCCGTGCCATGCTGCCGGGTGCCAAGGTCGGCGGCGGATATCTGAAGCTGACCAATGAAGGCGGCACAGACGACAGGCTGGTGAGCGCAACCTCGGACCGGGCCGGATCGATCCAGCTCCACGAGATGAAAATCGATGCTGGCGTCATGATCATGCGCGAGCTTCAGGGCGGCATTGTCATTCCCAAAGGCCAAACCATAGAGCTGAAGCCCGGCAGCTACCACGTGATGTTCATGAACGTGCAACAGCCGTTCAAGGAGGGTGAAACCGTCAAGGCAACCCTCACTTTCGAAAAGGCGGGATCGGTCGAGGTCGAATTCTCCGTTGGTTCACCGGCTGGTGGTGCGCCTGAAATGAAGCACGACGGCCATGCAAAGCACGGCGACCACGCCGCAATGCAGATGCCGCCGCAATCTGCCGATCCTCAAGAAGCCATCCCGGCCAAGTTGAAAGCTGCGTTCGAGACGGCCGACAAGCCTCTCTCCGTCGCCCCTGTCGTTGTGCAGGGGGACTGGGCCATCGCCGGCTGGACCCAAGAGGGTCGTGGTGGCCGTGCGCTGCTGAAGAACAAGGGCGATGTGTGGAGCATTCAACTGTGCAGCGGCGATGGCTTGAAGCAAGCCGATACCCTGAAGGCAATTGGCCTCTCAGAAAATGACGCAAGCGCCCTCTCCGCCAAGCTGGCGGACGCTGAAGCCCATGTCGACGCAAAGACACTGGTGCTGTTTGCAAGCTTTGAAGGCACGGTCATGGTCGAGGGCGCCGAGGATCACGGCGGGCACGACGCTCATAAGGATCATGGAAAATGACGCGCAGCCCACTGATAATTCTGGCACTCGCCGTAGCCGGGCTGTTCGTGACATCCTTGATCGGCGTCATGATCTGGGTTGCTTATGACAGCCCACGGCCGGGTCCGTTTCGCACACAGTTCGAGCTCACCGACGACCGGGGCAATCCGGTCGGCCCGTCAATTTTTCATGGTTCGCCAGCACTGGTTTATTTTGGCTATACCCATTGCCCGGAAGTCTGCCCGACAACGCTCTATGAAGTGGCCGATTGGCTGAAGACGCTGGGATCTGAGGGCAAAGACCTGAAGGCCTATTTCTTCTCGATCGACCCGGAGCGCGACACGCCGGAGGTCATGCACGGCTATGTCACGGCCTTTACCGACCGCATTACCGGTATCACCGGGAAACCGGAGGAAATGAAGAAGGTCGTCGATGGCTGGATGATCCATGCGAGCAAGCTGCCGAGTGAAGATGGCGATTACCACATGAGCCACACGGTGTCCTTGCTTCTCGTCGGCGCAGACGGTCGGTTGAAGGACATGATTCCCTACGGTCTCGACAAGCAACAGGCCATCACGAAAATCCGGGAGCTACTTTCGAACGGTCCTGGCGCAAAGACCGTCGGACAGCAGCTGAGCGACAGCCTCATTCTCCCTTCACCAGGACAACGATCATGAACCGTCGGGACTTCAATGTGCTTTTCACAGCAGCAGGCGCAGGCCTGCTGCTGAACAACGGCATCGCATCGGCTCAAACGCCACCCCCCTCACCGGATGGACCGGTTTTTGCCATGCTGGTCCACCCTAAGATGATCCTGCTGGATCTGCTCGGTCCGATGACCGTTTTCAACATCACCAGGGGAAAGATTCACCTGGTCTGGAAAGACCAGACGCCGGTATCGACGGATGTCGGTATTCCCGTCACAGCCACGACCACGTTCAAGAAGTGCCCTCGAAACGTCGATGTCTTCTTCATTCCTGGTGGACTTGTCGGCTCGACTGAACTGATGGAAGACGCGGAGACGCTTGACTTTGTCAGGGAAATGGCAGCTGGCGCAAAATATGTGACCGCCGTCTGCACGGGATCACTGGTCCTCGGCGCGGCAGGTTTACTCAAGGGCAAGAGAGCAACAACGCTCTGGAACGTCCGCGACCTCCTGCCAACATTCGGTGCAATTTCCGTCAATGAGCGCGTGGTAGAGGACGGCAATCTCATCACAGGCGGCGGGACCACCGCAGGGATCGATTTTGGCCTCTCCGTGGTTGCCAGATTGCGCGGGGAAGACCTTGCAAAGCGCATCCAGCTCATCATTGAATATGATCCCAAGCCGCCTTTTGACGCTGGCAGTCCCGACAAGGCCGGTCCTGACATCGCCAATGCCTTCCTGAAAATCCGCAAGCCCGCCATGGATGACGCAAAGGCCGCAGCGCAGCGGGCTGCTCGAAAGCTGTCGCTGTGATCGAACGCCTCCTCCCGTTGGCTCCTGCATACACTGTAAATCAGCACCGGAGATTTACCCCAATGACCTGTCCCGTAGATCTCTGATGTATTGAGATGAAATGAAGGTCGGATGGGGCCACGATCGGCGCCGATGAAGACCCCGCTCTCGCTGCCGGGTGAAGGACGCGCCTTGAATTGATCAAACGTTTCAAATCACGACTAAACGTAGACCGGATCGGGACCGAATGGAAATACGGCTCATTTCAGAGTGAAAATCAACAGCACCAGCTTTCTTAGGGCCAGGCGTATCCTCTTTCCCTTCAGGAGAGGCATTTGATACAGCAGACATGCATCAGCCACCGGTGGCTGACATATGCCGGCTGATCGTTGTCGGGGCGTTGGTTCGGTCGATCGCAAAGTCGTGCCCACGCGATTTGTCCAGGATTGCCTGGTTGATCGCGGCAAACAGATCCTGATCATGTGGCGACCGGCGCATCACCGCTTTGAGATCAACGGCGTCTTCCTGCCCCAGGCAAGTGTGAAGCACACCGGCAGCAGTTACGCGAACACGGTTGCAGCCTTCGCAGAAATTATGTGTCAGCGGCGTGATGAAGCCGATTGTTCCGCCGGTTTCGGCAATGCGGGCATAGCGCGCCGGGCCTCCCGTCCGCAGGGGAATATCTGTCAGTGACCAGCGGGTTTCAATCGTCTTGCGCAATTCGTTGAGTGGAAGATACTGATCGATGCGATCGACACCGATATCTCCAAGCGGCATGGTCTCGATCAGAGAAAGCATCATGCCGGGGCCATGAGCAAACGCGATAAGATCATGAATTTCCTGTTCGGTGCTGTCCCGGAGTGCTACCGAATTGATCTTGACCGCAAGCCCCGCTGCACGGGCCGCGTCGATGCCCTCAAGCACCGTGGTAAGCGAGCCACCCCGCGTCAAAGTGCGAAACCGCTCTGGCGCGAGTGTATCAAGCGAAACATTGAGGCGTCGAATACCCGCCTGCGCCAAGTCTTCAGCATAACGGGCAAGCTGAGTGCCGTTGGTTGTCAATGTCAGCTCTTGTAGCGGACCGCCTTGCAAATTGCGTCCTAGCGAGCGGATTAAGTCGATGATACCCTTGCGAACGAGAGGTTCACCACCCGTGAGGCGGATCCGCGTGACGCCGGATCGGATGAAGGCAACCGCAAGACGTTCCAGCTCATCAATCGACAGCACATCACGCTTCGGCATGAATGTCATGTTTTCCGGCATGCAATACATGCAGCGTAGATCGCAACGATCGGTCACTGAAAGACGTAGATAAGTCACGCGGCGACCGAACCGGTCGATCAGACCACACGAAGAAGGCAAGGCAGTCCCCGGGGTTAGCATGCTGTGCGTCTCTTTGTGACGACAGAAATCATCTGGTCGACAGACAAAAATTTTTCTCGGGGCTTTCCAGCAAGGCGGCCTTGCTCCAATTCCGCAGCATCGATAGCCTGCCACGACGCGAAATCGATGTGGACACCATGCTTACCGGCCAGCCTTGCGATCAAGGCATCGGCATCCGCGAGCACGCGATGACCATTGCTGGAAAGATCGGCAAGAACATGCTGCACGGTTTCGACTGCGCATGCCCTGTTGGTACCAATCGTGCCTTGTGGGCCGCGCTTGCTCCACCCACAAACATAGGTCGCTTGATGAGGGCCTCGTCCTGCTACATTGGCATGAACGCCCCTCGCCTCGTCATAGGCAACGCCCGGAACGGGCGCAGACCGTCTGCCGATGCTGGAAAATACGAGACCGCAGTCGATGGAAACCGGCATAGACTTATCGCCGGATAGGCTGGAGCCTCGGCTGAATACCATCCGCTCAACCCGATCTCTTCCCTCGATAGCGTGCGGCTGCAGATGGAACCGGAACACGCAACGCCGCTTCCGATCCGAGATCTGCGTCGAGAACGATGCCAGCATGCTGACAGCTGCCCTTTTCTCGGCGTCAGTGCCATCAGGCAAAGCGGCGACATCCGGCACCGGATCGTCCGGATCAAGGACGGGGTCGCAGTCCGAGAGCATGCTGAACTCCTGCAATTCCTTGGCCGAAAAGCGCGTTTCGAGCAGGCCACGACGCCCGACGACCTGCACCTCGCGGATCTTGCTTTCGGCTAAGGCCTCCAGCGCATGGGCCGCGATGTCGCTATGACGTAATTCGTCGGTCGTCTTCAGCAGGATGCGGGCAATATCGAGAGCGACATTTCCATGTCCGACAATCACCGCACGCTCACCGGAGAGGTCGAAGCAGCAATCGCGATAGTCAGGGTGACCGTTATACCAGCCGACGAAATCGCTAGCCTGGTGGCTTCCCGGCAGGCTCTCGCCAGGAATACCCATCTTTCGACCTAACGCAGCACCCGTCGCAAGAATGACGGCATGATAGCAATCAAACAGCGTGTCTATCGTCACGTCGATCCCCACGTCGATCCCGCCGACAAAGCGGAAGCCGGGCATGCTGGCAATACGATCGAATACGGCGGTCACCTGTTTTAATTTCGGATGATCCGGCGCCACGCCGAACCGCACCAGGCCATAGGGCACCGGCAGCCGCTCGAACATGTCGACTTGAATGTTGATCGGTGCTCTCAACAGAGCTTCGGCGGCGTAGAAGCCGCTCGGGCCTGCACCGACAATGGCGATGCGGAAAGGCGAAGCAGCCTTCGCGGCGGCGGCAATTGGGATGGTCATGATGTCAGAGCCTGCCGTCGCTCCTCAGCCCCTGGCAAGGGCGGTAGCCGACTGGCGACCACCGGCGTTTCTGCAGCGCGGCGACGATTGATTTCAATCCACTCTTGCTTGTCGGCTGGCAGGAGATAGGACGCATGAATGGCGCCGACGGGGCAAACAGGCGCACAACCACCGCAATCGATGCAGTTATCGGGATCGATATAGGTCATTTCCTCATCGATATGAAAACACTCGACGGGACATACAGTCACGCATTCCGTATAGCGGCATCCGGAGCATTGGTCGGTTACAACATAGGTCATGGTCAGCTTTCATCATATGTGGCAGACGATTTGGTGAACACGCCATCATCCGCCCGGAAAATCTTGAGGGAGTCAGGCCATTGCAACCTGGACCAGCGCATCGGAAAATGTCGGCGCCCGGCCGAGATCGGCATAGGCGGGCGGCGTCACGGCATGCACGGTCGCGCCCTTTCGGTTGGAGCGCTGCCAGTAGCCGGACGGAGCAACCACAACGCCACGCATGACATCGGGCGACAATGTCGCGAATGCCTCGAACATTCCGCGATCATTGAACACGCGGATCGGCGCTCCGGCGATGATACCGCGTTCGCTGGCGTCGTCAGGGTGCAGCAGCACCGCCTGTTCCTCGCCGGCCTGCGCAATCTGCGCTGGCAGATTCCCGTAATTCGAGTTGAGAAAGGCGTGGCTTTTCGGAGAAATCAGGCTGAGCGGATACTGCTGCGCCAGAACCGGATGGGTTGCGGGGCTCTCGTTGGGACGGATGTAATGCGGGAGCGGATCGACCGCTTCGCCCGATTGGTCGCCACCGTAACCCTGCCTGAACAGCGGGGCGACGAAATTGCCGCTTTCGGCGAGGGTTGATTTGAATTCGCATTTGCCCGTAGGTGTCGGAAAATTTCCGTCACGATGCGGCGCCCATCGGTCGGCAGCCGGCATGTTCAATCGCATATATCCCGACTGTTTCAATTGATCGAGCGTGATCCCTTCAAGAACGGGGCTTGCCCAATCCATCGATGCTTCGATCATCTCGTCGTCCGAGCGGAAGAAGAAGGGATCGTCGATGCCCAGTGCGCCGGCAAGGCGCCGGAACAATTCCGTGTTTGAAACCGCCTCGCCGAGCGGTTCGATCGCTGGATTGTTGTAGGACAGATAGAGATGGCCCCAGGAGAACATGATGTCCTTCTGTTCCAGCTGCGTGGTCGCTGGCAAAAGGATATCAGCATATCTGGCGGTGTCGGTGATGAAATGCTCGCTGACGACGGTGAATAGATCTTCCCGCCCCAGCCCCTGTTCCAGCTTTTCCTGCTCGGTGACCATGGCCATGGGATTGGCATTGTATACGAACAAGGCACGGATCGGAGGGTCCAGTTCAAGAGCGCCCGTCAGCGCCTGGCCAAGGCGCCAGGAATTGATCACCCGCATCTTCTCAGGCTGGAGATCGGGACGCATCAGCCCGCCCCAGTTTACCGGGAAGGCCCAGATCGGCAATTGCAGAAGCCCTCCGCCGACATGTTTCCATGCACCGATCAACGCTGGCAGGCAGGCAATGGCACGAACCGTCTGGCCACCGCCAGCATGACGTTCCACCGCCACCCCGATCCGCACGACCGCCGCAGGCGTGGTCGCGTATTCACGAGCCAGTTTCAGGATGTCATCAACGGGAATGCCGGTTTCCAAAGAGGCGAATTCCGGTGTGTATTCCGCCACCCGCTCAACCAGTTCGTCATATCCCAGCGTGTGCTTGTCGACATAGTCCCGATCCACCAGATTTTCCGTGATGATGACGTGCATCATGGCCATGGCCAGTGCCCCATCCGTGCCAGGCCGGATCGGAATGTGCCAGTCGGCAAGCCGCGCAGTGCGGGTACGCACCGGATCGATCACCACAAGTTTAGCACCGCTCTTTCGGGCTTCCTCAATGAAGGGCCAATGATGCGAATTGGTACTGAGCGTGTTGCAGGCCCAGAGAATGATATATTTGGAATGAACGAAGCTCTCGGGATCGACACCCGGTGTATGCCCAATCGTCATCATATAGGCCGTGCATGAGCCTGAATCACAGAAGGTGCGCTCGCTCACCGAGGCGCCCAGCTTGTTGAACAGAGGATCGCCGACATTGAGGCCATTGAGAATACCCTGCGTGCCAAGATAGCTGTAGGGCAATATCGCCTGAGCGCCGTGGGACGCGATGATATCCTTCCAGCGGATGGCGATCTCTTCGAGCGCGTCATCCCAAGAGATTCGAACGAACTGGCCGCTACCTTTAGGGCCGACGCGCCGCATCGGGTAAAGCAGGCGCTTATCGCTATAGACCCGATCCTGGTAATTGTTGACCTTCACGCAGAGCCGGCCGCGGGTGAAGGGATGGTCTGGATTGCCCCGCACAGCAAGCGCCTTGCCGTCCTCGACGGTCGTCAGGATCGAGCAGGTATCAGGACAGTCATGCGGACATGCACCTACAACAACAGAACGGGCCATCGCTTTTACCTCGCTTACACGCTTCGAATGGCGGCATTCTGCTGTAAAATTCAGCCCTCGGCGTTATCCAAAACTGCTTTTTACTGTTCCATTCCTGCGAAAACCCCCTCCTTGGATTCTGGCGCAAATCTTGCTTGTCTCTTGAGCCATATGTCGCGGCGCCAATCTGAAGGAGAGGCCAAGCCATGCTCGGACATTCCGTCGATAAATATGTGACCGGATCCATGCTGGAGACATCCAATGCCCACGGATGGACCAATATGCTCGCCGAGCGCTGGAGCCATGCGCCGGGTGAACTGCCTTCGCTCGTGCCACGCGAAACCGAAATTGCCATCCTGCTACGCGGTCGATCCGTGGTGGATCGTATCGGCGGCGGCATGCGCCAATACACCCAGGCGAGACCCGGCACGATCTGGCTCTGTCCTGCAGGGATCGAGGAAGAGTTCATAAACGTCACCGAATCGATCGATGACTGTCTGCACATCTTTCTGTCCGGGCAGCCTTTCGACGAGACAATCCTGCGCGAACACGATATTGATCCAGCCCGCGTGGAACTGCGCTACGAGAGCATCGCCAGCGACCCGTTCATTGAATTCATAGCGACCGAGATCCTCAAGGAAATGGCGGAGGAGAGCCCTGCCGGGCGGTTGCTGATGGAAACCCTGGCCATTTCCCTGTCTGCCCATCTCATCAAGCGGTATTCCGCAACCGACCTTCGTCCAAAACAGCCTTCAGCACAGGATCGGCCGCTAGACCAGAAGCGCCTTTCGCGGGTCAAGGACTATATAGACGCGCATCTGGAAAATGATTTCACGGTTGTCGATCTTGCCAGTATTGCCTGCATGAGCGTGGCGCACTTTGCCCGTAGTTTTAGGGCTGCAACCGGCAAGACTCCCCATAATTATGTGAGGGATTTGCGCCTCGAACTCGCAAAACAGCGCCTGACACGCGATGACAGCCATATCGCAGAGATCGCTTTTGCGGCAGGCTTCTCGTCACAGGCCAATTTCACAAAGGCCTTTCGGAGCGCTACCGGCCTCACTCCGGCGAAGTTCCGCGTTATGACAGCCCTTCGAACACCGCAACGGAACAAAAATTAGCCGCTCGTTCGTGAACGGGACAGATGCGCTTACAGGCTTTGGAATTGCTGACACCGCCAGCGAAATCAGACTTCATCGTTGAGCGACAATTCAGATTTTGGGGTAGATGTCCCGCACGTTTTTGTCGTCGCTCCGAAGAGACGCAAGAATAGAGGTATCGTTGGTCAGGGTTGATTGGACCGGAACCACCAACTGCAATCATGGTGTCAGGCAGTCCGGCGCTCGCCCGGACAGTATGCGCTACCCGATCCAATCGTTGAGAGTTCCAATTAATATCCAGTCAGGGAATACACTCTCCGCAGCCTCACACAAAAGCCGGTGCCGCCCGTCTCGACAGCGCTATTGTTAAGGACCCGTAAGGGCACGGCAAGCAGCCAATGTCGCCCCTCGCGATTGACGGCACATGGCTTTTCCGTCTCAGTTGTCGTGACCTGTTTTTGCCGCCACAAAATATGTTTTGCTATCCCAAAAATCCGCTTCCAGATAAGCGAATTTGGCGCATTTCTTGCTTTTCTGTTGTCAGTTTGTGACGTCCCAACAAAGGCAGCACGATATGCATATGAGGTGTTTCGATCTGGGTGAGATCAGGACGGCAGAGCGCTTTAGCTACTGGAGGGACGTTCTGTGCAACGTCTATGTCGCGCTCGATCCAGAAACACCGTCCAAAATGGACTTCCGAGGTGCTGTAACCGATCACCCGTTCGACGAAATCGGCATTTCGAATATCGCGTCGCTGAAACAGACCATTGCACGCACGACAAGCGGCATACGCCGCGACACGAATGCCTATTGTTTCCTCAATCTGCAAGTGGCCGGCACATGCCGCATCCGTCAGGGAAACCGCGATGCCATCACGATGCCCGGGGAGTTCACCGTCGTCGATTCGTCCGAACCGTTTCTTCTCGACTATACGAGCGACACTTGGGAACAATATGCGTTCAAGATCCCGAAGCATATGTTTGATTCCCATGTCGGCCACGAATTCGTGGCGCGCACAGTCACGGACCGCACACCCATCGGCAAGGTCGTTGTCGATTTTCTGGCATCCATCGCCCGAAACCCCGAGAATCTGCGCCACAGCTCGATCAATATGACGAAGACAATCATCGACCTTGTTGCCATGTCGCTTCGAGCCTCGACGCCCGAGCGTGACGACGATCGCCGCCGGACCTTCAGGTCACCCCTTCGTCAGTCTGTTCTACGCTATGTCGAGCTTAACTTCGCAGACCCGGAGATCTCACCCGCCAAGGTCGCGGCTCATTTCGGAATATCGACCCGCTACCTGCACAAGCTGCTGGAAGAACACGGCGAGACCTTGGGGCAGATCATCCTGGCAAAGCGCCTCGATCGTTGCGCCTCCGAACTGCGTAAAGGGACATGCCTGACCATTTCGGAAGCAGCCTTCCGCTGGGGTTTCAACGACATGTCCTATTTCAGCAGAGCCTTCCGGCGACGTTTCGGCGTTGCCCCCCGCGATTACAGGCGATGACCGCAACAGAACCGCAGCTCTGCCGCTGTACGGCAAAGCTGCGCTAGGCTTGATTATCGTTCAGGCAAATGTCGCGTAAGGCGCCGTCAGAGAACTGTAGGAAGAACTCTTGATGATGCTGTGCAGATTGCGTCGGCGAGCTCCCATGTTGCCGCCGTCATAAAGCGGGAAGCACATCGCATCGTTCATCAGTTCTGCGAGCGGATGCATATCAGTATAACTGTCTACGCCAACAACCCGCATGGCATCGTAGACGACGTCGACGCATGTTTCCGAGCAGAAGACCTTTGTCATCACTGCCAGTTCATGCTCCGCCCCTTTGGACTGGTCGTATTGATGGCACGCCTTCCACGTCATGTAACGGCAGGCCTCTATCTTCATCTTCATGTCGGCAAGCATATAGCCGACCGTCGGATATTCAATGATTGGATGTGGCCCGGAGTGGGAGTCAGCACGCGCATATTGCAGGGCATAGTCGTAGGCGGCACGCATGACACCAACACAGGCCGCACCGATCAGCGCGGCGGTCCAGGCGAAATTCGTGGAAACGATTTTGATTCCGTCGCCCGGCTCACCCAGGATGTTGTTTACCGGCACACGTACGTTCTCAAAGGTCATCCGCGGAGAAATCGTTGCCCGGTGGCCGACCGTATCGAGGAGCCCCGCAACCCGAACGCCGGGCGTGTTGCCCGGAACCATGATGACCGCAAGTGATTCCTCGGCGTTCCGGGTCAGATCGGTTCTGCAAACGACGGCATAAAGGTGGCAATTATTGCCGTCCCAGCCGGTACCATTGGTGGTGTAATGCTTTTCGCCGTTGATCACCCACTCATCACCTTCCAGGGTAGCGGAGGTCTTAACACCGAAACGGGGATCGGGAGAATCGAAATTGGCGCCACCCGTAACCTCCGTGAACGCCAACGCTCCCAGCCGCGTTCCATCCTCGGCAAAATCCGTCAGCAATCGCTTTTTCTGCTCTTTGGTTCCGAACATCGCAACCGGCTTGATGCAAAGGCCGCTGCCCAAAAGTGCAGATGGAATGTTAACATCGACTGACGTTAGCTCTTCCGCCGCAAGTGCAAAATCAAGGGTGGGAATATCTGAGCCGCCCGCTTCCTTGGGAAGGAGAGCGTTGACAAAGCCAGCATGAACGCCCTGTTCAAAGAATGGCTTGATTGCATAGAAGCGTTCATCTGGTCGAGAATATTGGGCGATTGTCTTGCGAACGCCCTTCAGGACTGTGTTGGCAAAGGCACGCGCGCCATCGCGAAGGGCAATCTGGTCCGCATTCAGGTTGAAATCTATACTCATCGAATTTCCCCTTTTGGTTTGTTTTTTGATGGACGCTGGCAGCGAGAACCTTCGCCTCCGCACACGTCCATCGAAACCATATTTCCTCCTCAGCCCGGAATCTTGTCTGTCAGCGCCCTAAGGCTTGCACCTGAAGGAACAGTACCCAGGGTGCGAGTTCCGTCATTTCGAAACCGGCTGGAGCAATTGCAGGGATGATTGGCGCAAAGCAGTCGTGGATATCCATAATGAAATCATTACCCCGCCTTCCAAGACAGCAGTTCAAAGCAAGGAACTTCGACAGTCAGACCTGACGCAAATGGCGGCGTCCGCACGCTCAACCGGATGACTGCGCGTGGCCATCAAGAGTTCACCTGCGGTGCATGGAAAATCCAAAGGGTTGGGCTATCTCGACTGGAATCTGATCGCTGTAACACAGCCGACTCCGCGCTTGTTGATCTCACATGGACAGATTACAGATTTCATGGCTGACCAATTTATCAGCGCCGCAGAAGATTCTTTTTTTGATTGAACTTCGTTATGATTATATAAGTAATATGTAATTATAACGGCTGGCTGAACCATAATCCTGGATTAAACGATGCCGGTTTTCAAATTCTCTAAACTCGTTCGTGAATTGCTGACTGTCCGATCTGATAATCCCGATTTGCTAAAAGCCCAATATCGCGCTTTCTCCAGCCAAATGCCGATGATGTATTTCATCTTGCTGTCCAGCAGCTGGGCGTTGGCCATCACGCATTTTCAGTCCTCGCCCTTGTATCTTACCGTCGGCATGCCGCTTCTGTTTACGTGTCTAGGCGGCCTACGAATGGTATTCTGGTTGCGAAACCGCAGTGTTGAGCCGACAGCTGAAATGGCCCACGCCGCAATGACCTGCGCAAATCGTCTTGCCATTGTCATTGCAATCACATTTGCGGTTTGGTGTTACATGTTGTTACCTTATGGAGATGAATACGAGCGATCTTACGTCTCTTTCTACATGGCAATTACCGTAATGTCTTGCATATTCTGCTTGATGTATCTGCGATCTGCGGCAGTAATTGTTACTATAATCGTCAGCGTGTCATTTATAATATTTTTCATTTCACTTGAAAAAATTATTTGTATAGCCGTTGCGGTCAATATCATATTGGTTTGCGCAGGAATTATATCGGTTTTGCTCACGAATTACCGCAATTTCGAGCAGATGGTCCTATCACAACATAGGGCAGAAGCGTTGAGCAACGAAAATTTACGACTGGCCCACGTCGATAGCCTAACCGAGCTACCAAACCGACGAGCGTTTTTTTCGTATCTTGAATTCGAACTGACGAAAGCGAGTACCGTTGGTTCCAGGGTCGCCCTTGGCCTTATCGACCTCGACGGGTTCAAACCGATTAACGACCTTTACGGCCATTCGACAGGTGATCGGCTTTTGGTTGAAGTGGGAAAACGTCTGTTGGATCTTCCTGAGGGCCACAAAATCTTCCGGCTGGGCGGTGATGAATTTGCGGTGATTGCGACGAATTCTCTAGACGATGAACAGTTCTTAAGCGCCGCGAATGCACTGATTGAGCGGCTTCATCACCCTTTCCATATGGCGGAGGCCACCGTTCAGATTTCTGCATCAATGGGCATTGCAATCTATCCGGATCTCACATTGACGCCAGATAGATTGCTTGATCAGGCTGACTACGCCCTCTATCACGCAAAGAATACTCGACGTGGGAGTGCGGTATTGTTTAACGCGTGCCATGAAAGACAAATCAATATTAACGCCAGCATCGAACAAACACTCAAGCAAGCTGACATATCGCATGAAATGTCCGTCGTCTATCAGCCCATCATTGATATCAGACAGGGAAAGCCCGTTGGCTTCGAGGCGCTGGCCCGTTGGGAAAGCCCAACATTAGGCTGTGTATCGCCCGCCGAGTTTTTTCCTATTGCGGAGCGAGCCGGGATCGTCGGTCTTTTAACGAGACCACTTCTTAGAAAGGCACTTGATGCCGCAAGCCAATGGGATAGGGACCTCCGGCTATCGTTCAATCTTTCTGCTTACGATCTTAACTTGAGCGAAAGTGCAACGCTCTTGATTGATATCATCGAGAATGGGAAATTTGACGCAGGTCGTATTGATTTTGAAATTACCGAAACAGCATTCACACATGACTTCACACAGGTTAAGCGGTCCATTGAAATGCTGCGGTCACGTGGCTGCGGAATTTCTCTTGACGATTTTGGCATTGGTTACTCGAGCCTCACACGACTGCACTCTCTTCCACTCACCAAGATCAAGATTGATCGCAGCTTTGTCGTAGGTCTGGACAAGACACCTGCAAGTTATAAAATTGTTAAGTCCGTACTCGCTCTCAGCCAAGATATGGGATTGGAGTGTGTTGTTGAAGGTATAGAAACACACGACGAATTGGCGGCTCTACAGAAACTCGGCGGAATCCTCGTTCAAGGTTATATCTGTTCTCCGCCACTCCGAGAGTCAGACGTGGCGGAGTTCATTGCGCGAACGGCAGATACCAGTGCTTTTCAGGCGTCCGGCGTGTTCAATTTTTGATCCACGAGCGTTGATACTTGGACCATTCTGACGCCGCTGACTGAGCGTTAATACAGGTCATAAATAGTCTGTCGGTCAGGCCGCCGAGCGATTGCTTTCCCGCCTGTCGTTGTCACGCATTGCAGCGGAACTTCCCGGCTCGCGGATGGCACTGCGCCTGTTGAGCTGGAAGCGGTTTGCCAGTTCGCTCAGTTTAGCCGCGCCACTGGAAAGTGCTTCGCTGATGGCATTCATGCCGCTGACCATTCCCGCGTTCTGTTGTGTCATCTGGTCTAAGGCGTTGACCGCAGTGCTGATTTCCGTGAGGCTAGTGGATTGCTCCGACGCTGCCGTGGAAATGGCTTCAATATTAACATCGATAGATTGCACGAAGGACTCGATCCGGTTCAGCGCACTGCCGGTTTCCCCGACCAGACGTACACCGTCCTTCACTTCATTGGTCGATTTAGCGATCAATTCCGAAATTTCCTTGGCGGCCTTGGCGGAGCGTTGAGCCAACTCACGGACCTCCTGGGCCACGACCGCAAAGCCCTTGCCACTTTCACCAGCGCGGGCTGCTTCGACGCCTGCATTCAGGGCTAAAAGGTTGGTCTGGAAGGCAATTTCATCGATAACAGTGATGATATTACTGATTTCCTTCGAAGCGCCCTCGATGCGGCTCATGGCGGCGACGGTGAAGTTAACGACCTTTACGGACTCGGTTGCGGCCTGACGAGCGTCGCGCACCAAGTTTCGAGTATCTTTGGAACGCGCACTGGATTCTCTCACCGTCGCGGTTATTTCTTCCAATGCCGCAGAAGTCTGCTCCAGTGCGGCAGCCTGTTGCTCCGAGCGTTTTGCCAGGCTGGTCGATCCCTTGAGCATATCATGACTATTGGCGGAAACCGCCGCCGTTTCCGCCAGCACCTGCGCCAGGGTTTCCTGGAATTTGCCAATGGACATGTTGAAGTCTTTACGCAAGTGCTCGAAGGTTGGAATGAACGGCTCATCAATCGTCATTCGGATATTGCAGTCGGACAAGCGCTCAAGACCTGCACCAATCGCAGCAATGGCGTTGACGCGGCCGGTGACATCGATCGCGAATTTCACAACCTTGACGACCTTTCCCTTTTCATCTGTGATGGGGTTATAAGTGGCCTGAATATAGACTTTCTTGCCACCTTTCCCGATCCGCAAGAACTCGTCGCTCTGGAACTCATCTGCTCCAAGCTTGCGCCAGAACTCTTTGTAATCGGGGGACGCGATGTAAGCTTGTTCACAAAACATCGAATGATTTTTGCCAATGATCTCGCTGAGGTCGTAGTTCATCGCCTTGCAGAAATTCTCGTTGGCAGTCAAAATCTGGCCAGTCGGTGTGAACTCGATAACGGCCTGAGAACGCAACAACGCTTCCATCTTGCCGTCGCCATCCATAGCTTTGTTTGTGGACGCCGTAATGTCCGTGGCAATTTTTACAATTTTGTAAGGCTTACCCCCGCGAAAAACCGGATTGTAAGAGGCTTCGATCCAGATGGGGTCGCCCGATTTGGTGAACCGCTTATATTGGCGCTGGTCGAACTGGCCGGAAACGAGTTTTGCCCAGAAATCGGCATAGGCTTTAGTCTTCACCTCTTCAGGATCGAGAAAGATCCGATGGTGTTTGCCAATGATATCTGATTTTGCATATCCAAGCGTCTTGCAGAAATTGTCATTCGCATCAAGAATATTGCCCTGGATGTCGAATTCAATGACGCCTTGAGACCGATTTATGGCATCGAAAATAGCTTTGATGTCGCTTCCGAATACAATTGACAACAATCCCATAGCGCCGTCTCCTATTGATAGCGGAACATTATAATATATATTATTTAGGAATAATAAATATTACAAAATAAATACCAAAAGATCGTTTTTTTATTTTTGCGCTTTGTAAATTATATTGAAAATGCAAATCTGCACTCAATCCAGCATCATTCCGGCGATATCTGCTCGTGCCAAGGCGGTCCTAAATTGAAAGGGCGCGGCTGGATTGCCGCCTGATCCTGCCAGACGATGCCTGGTTCAAGCGCCAGGATTAACTGGGCATCACCGTCCATAGACCTCAAAGTCCTCATTGGGGACGACAAAGAAATTTTTGTGGCGCTACTCTATAAGTTCGGCGAAAGGCAGGTAACAATCTTCGATCGAACCCCCATCCGTTAATACACCTGGACAAGTTACAAAATACACGTAAAACACGTGTCAGGTTGCATATTTGCAATCCAAGACTCTTGGCTTTACATCGGTCTGACATCACCGAGCTGGGGAGCCACAATGAAAACTGTTCTTTTCTGTTTAGCCCTTTTTCTTTTGCCTATTTCATCTGCTTTTGCCGACTGTCCCGCCCCAATTGACAACAGCTTTGCAGCGGCGGCCAATGCCAAGTTCGACTGCTCCAGTAGCCTGCCCCTGAAAGGTCACGAAACAGACCGCAAGTTCCAGGTTCATTATGATTTTCCAAAGACCTTGCCCGATACCAGCAAGCTGCCATGGCTGACGATCGATCCCTTCAAGAATCCCGCTGACTATATGCAGGCCGTCTTGAATTACGTCACCAAGGTGAACGCTCGCCCTGAGATTGATTGGCGCATCCAGGATAATAAGGTCGAGGAATGGTGCGATGCGCCATGGTTCTTCATGCTGAGGGAGCCACTGCACGGTATGACCACCGAACGGTGGTCTCGTCCGAAGGAGCTTCACGCGCTCCAAACAGATTGGGAGCGTACTTTCGCTGTCGGGATCTACAACGATGTGGCCTGCTACGGTTTTGGTCAGATCTGGGCCGATCCGGCCTTTCCCAAAACCCTTGACTTTGCATTCGCGGACGGTGCCGTGGCGGCCAAAATGCTGTTCACGTCAGCAAAGCCTTCCAGCGTTCCTTATCTTGCAGGGTCAAAGGAGTGGGACGTTGCCGGAGAAAAGGACGGCAGCACCATGACGATGCGGCTTCTGCAATTTGATCTGTCGATTAAGGACAAACGTTCGCCCAACGGCTGGTTCTTCGGGACATTCGTCTATAATGCCATGCAGCCCGGTGATACGCCGTATCAGCGCCTGGTTCCGGTCGGCCTGATCTGGGGAAGCGACCCTGCGTTGAATGCAAAAGCATATCTGGAACAAGCCATGTCGCCGACCGAAAGCTGGGTCAATCCTGCCGTCGCCACGATGTTTTATCCCCTCCCGAGACAGCATCTCGGCCTTTTCGGGCGCGCCAATGGCCCCGTCGACAACCCAATGTCCGCCTGCATTACATGTCATCAACGCGCGCTTGACTGGGGGACAGCAGTCTTGCCTGACAGCCCTGAAGCGGCGCAAGCGGCGGAACTGTTACCAGATGTTCCCACTGATCCATACAACGACTCAGCCGTCGCCGCCTATTTCAGAAACATTGGGTCCAATTCACCCGTGCCGGACACGCAGTCGCTTGATTATGTTTTGCAGGTTTCAAAAGGAATTTCTGCCTTCCGCAATTGGGTGAAGACCGATTTTCCTGATCATGCCGCATCCACCTCGGATGTCCCGCCCTACCCCTTCAAACCCGGCAACACAATCACCGTGACGCCTGTTGACATTACTGCTCCTGGCGCTGAAAAACTTGAACTCGATCCAACCGGCAAGCTTTTCCTTCGCTGATATGATATGATACTTTAAATATATTCCGTCTCCAGGGGGCTGCACATGTTGTCATTAAACATCTTTGGCCGCTTTCTGATTGTCGACTCTCATGGGTGCGACCGCAGCCCGAGAGGATCGAAGGCGCGCGGGATAGTAGCGTTACTTGCCATGTCACAAGGCTACTCCCGCAACCGGACTTGGTTGCAGGATAAGCTGTGGAGCGATCGAGATTCCAAGAGGGGGTCGGACAGCCTTCGCCAAACGCTCGTCGACATACGACGGGCGTTTGGCCCCTATCAAACGATATTGAAAGCGGATCGGGAAAAGGTAGCACTTGATCCAACCCGCTTTTCGATAAAATACCGGCTCATGCCCGCCTCGAATGACTGGAATAATGAGCAGGACGCATTTGCCGACCTCGACATTCGTGACCCTGAGTTTGAAGACTGGATCCGGAACTTACGAGCCTCTCTTGCGGACAAGGCGCGGATCAGTCCGCCCCATGCCCTACGCAGTCATACCGCCCCCAAACCCGCAATTTTTTTCCAATTCCTATCCGACAACCAACCTTCGAGTGAATTGACGTCAAGTCGACTGATGACACTGACAACGACGTCGCTCCGCGATTTAGACGATTTTGAAATCTTTCCCCGTCACGCTGCCATCGGCGGCACTCTCCCTCCCTTGCCTGTCAAGGGCCTCACTGTCGCAGTGCGGACCGTAACTTTAGGTCGAGACAGCCATGTGGCTATTGCCCTCAGCCATGCAGGGACTGGACAGCTCTATTGGTCGCGAACCACTCAAATATCGGCATCACACACAGAGTTGCTGCATCACGAATCCGGGATTCTTGTCCAAGCCATTCTTTCAACGTTGCGCGAGCGGAAGGATCAGCTTGGAATCTCACATTCGGGAGCCATGCTCGCCAATCATGCGCGGGCCTTGATCTTCCGATTTGATCGGCAAAGTTTAAGAGATGCAGACGTCAATCTGCGCTATGCCTATGATCGCGATCCGCGCCCGCAATATCTGGCATGGCGGGCATTCCTGCGCAACATGGCACAGTTCCAGCATTGCAGCAGCGCATTCCTGGACGACAAGATCACATCGACGGAACTGGTACAGGAAGCGCTGCGCGAGGACGCTGGTAGCGCCAGCATCCTGGGCATCGGGGCCCATCTCGAATATCTTGGAGGCGGTTCAAGCCGTGGTTCACTGCGGCTTGCTGAACGCGCTGTCAGCCTTGACCCGCTGAACGCAGTCAATCTGGCGATTTTATCCAATACGGAACTGGTTCTCGACAAGCTTAGGGATAGTCAAGGATCGGCTTTAAGCGCACTTGCATTAACAGGCGGAGGAGAGCACAGGGCCTTTGTCGAATTCTTTTGCTGTATGTCCGCCGCCGCGTTGGGCGAATATGCAACGGCCATAGGTCACGCAGAAGCAGCGCTTATTCTGCGTCCCGCATTTCGTGCGCCCCTCAGGTATTTGATTGCACTTTACAAGCAGGCGGGCATGATCGAGCAAATGGATCGAGCCGTCTCCCGGTTGCAACAATTCGAGCCTGACTTCCTGCCTGCACGCTTTCTCGACAGCGATTATCCGGTCACAACCATGCGACGGATTCGGTTGATTGACGCCATCGCCAGTTAGTTATCCAAGCGCTTCAAACTCACGGACGATTCACGCTGGACTCACGATAGCAGACTATCGTCGCGTTATAGAAACACGTAGGAACAACTATGAGTAATAACCGTATGGTTGTCGACCATCTGAAGGCTGCATTGCTTGCGACAAACGCAGACAAGACGTTTCTTGCCTACCTCATTCAAATGGCGCTGATTGAGTGCGCGACCGCTCCGCAGGTTTTTGGGTCAACGCCGACTATGAATGAGTGTCGCGGGTCGACCCCTATGATCAGCCCCGTAAGACCTTAATTTACTGAATAAAAATGCAGCCTGGATGGGGCAAGATCGGTGCCGGTCATGCCCCATCCTGCAAAAATTTTTCATTTAAAATCAGGTATTTACTGCCTTTTCTAGCCGCCTCAATCTTCAGCGCTGTTGCACAGGCCTTCAAAAACGGCTCCACATGGAGCCAGCTAGGCCCAGCTTAAAGATAGTTGCCAGCCTGCCATTGTTAGCCATTTGTTTGCCGCGAAAGCAACCTGCCCGACAATCGCTACGCGTGACCGACAAGATGTCTCGAAGCATTAGGCGCTTCTGGCAATTGGGGCTATGATCTCCTTAAAGATCACGGGAGGCGGCTTTTCAAGAGCCGGTGATTTCATGGGTTTTGCCGATCACGTCAAGGAAATCGAGCGCGTCGGGCAGGGAAGCAATACCGGCCGCGACGCCATTGTCGTGGAATCCTGGCGGCGTTGCCTGGAGACCTACCAGCTCGACCCGGCGCAAGCGCGTGAGGCGGTTATCGTCTCGCAAACACGCCTGCGCGAACATCGTCAGCAGGCGGAGGACCTCGTACACATCGCACGCTCTGGGCTGGAGCGGCTCTACCGGCAGGTTGCCGAGCAGAATTATGTTCTTCTCCTCTCCGACCGGCAGGGCGTAACCGTCGAATTTCTCGGTGATCCCTCCTTCAACAACAACTTGCGAAAGGCCGGGCTCTATCTCGGCTCGGAATGGTCCGAGCCCCGCGCTGGCACGTGCGCTGTTGGCGCCTGCCTGGCCACCGGCGAGGCTCTGACGATCCATCAGACCGACCATTTTGACATCACCCATACACCACTCTCCTGCACCGCTGCACCGATCTATGACACGCAAGGCGCGTTGGCAGCGGTCCTCGATATTTCGCTGCTGAGCTCACCCATCTTAAAGACGAGCCAGAATATGGCACGTCATCTTGTCTCCTCGACCGTGCGGCGCATCGAGCTCGCCAATCTCATGGCGAACAGTCGACACGACCTGGTGCTGCGCTTTGCTGGCGCGCCGGAATTTCTCGATGTTGATCCGGAAGCGGCGATTTCCGTCGATGGCGCCGGACGCATCACCGGCATGACGCATGGCGGCGCGCGGCTTCTCGCTGCCTCGCGTGGAATTGACTGGCGACAGCCCGAGCTTGTGCTTGGCCAGCCGGTCGCGGATTTTTTCGAGGCAGGCTTGGACGAGCTCGCTTCGCTGACCCGCGCCAGCCTGCCGCAAGACCGGCGGATTGCCGTGCGCGATGGGTCGGTCCTCTTTGCCCATGCGATCGAGCCGCAACAGCGCGTGGCCGGGACGCCGCTCGTCCGAGCTCTTCGGTCGCCGCCAGCCATGAACCTGCTCGGCGGCAGTGTCGAAATCATGGACAGCCTTCGCCGCAAGATCGCCAAGCTCGCACCGAGCGCACTGCCGATCCTGCTTCAGGGCGAGACCGGAACCGGCAAGGAATATCTGGCACGCATCATCCACGAGGTGAGCGGGTTGTCAGGCCGCTTCGTTGCGGTCAATTGCGCAGCAATCCCTGAACAGCTGATCGAAAGCGAATTGTTCGGCTATGCGCCAGGCGCCTTCACCGGCGCCCTTGTCAAGGGACGAAAGGGGTTGGTCGAGGAAGCGGTGGGCGGAACCCTGTTCCTCGACGAAATCGGCGACATGCCATACGCCGCGCAAAGCAGGTTGCTCAGGGTTCTGGCCGAGGGTGAGGTGTTGCCGGTCGGCGGTTCGGTGGCGCGCAAGGTGGAGTTTCGCGTCGTGTCTGCGTCGCATCGGTCTTTGGCCGACATGGTCGCAACCGGCGCATTCCGGCAAGACCTCTATTACCGGCTGAATGCCGCCGTACTATCCCTTCCACGGCTTTGTGAGCGCGGCGACTTGCCATGGCTCCTCGACAAGTTGCTCGAAAAACATGCTCCGGTGAACCGATCGCTCAGGCTTTCAAACACTGCCCGCCTTTTGATCCTCAATCATCGCTGGCCAGGCAATATCCGCGAGCTGGACAATGCGATCGCCTTCGCCGCAGCCCTGTGCGACGATGGGCTGATTGAGGTAACGGACCTTCCAGAACAGCTGGCTGCCAACGTGCAGCTGCCTGGCGACGACAGCCCTGAAGCCGAACTTCGCGCGGTGCTCGCCGCTTGCCATGGCAATGTTTCCGAGGCGGCGCGCCGCCTCGGTATTGATCGCACCACAATGCATCGCCGTATGCGCAGGTTCGGCATAGACAGGCCGCATTGAGCATCCGGACTGTGGCATACGCCACACCTGTCGCGCCACAGCTGTGGCGTAGCGAAACCTGCCCCGCCTCGAAAACTGAATAATTCCAGTCCTTCGCCCTGCCAGGAGCCACTGGCACGGGTATTGCTCTTCTCTTGGCATCGACAGCAGCCAAGGGAGGAAACATGCGCGCGCTTAGATTTCATGCAGCCAAGGATTTGCGACTGGACGACATTGCCGAGCCGAAGCGACCGGGACCAGGTCAGGTTCTGGTCCGTAATCGCTTCGTCGGGATTTGCGGCACGGATCTTCATGAATACAGCTACGGCCCGATCTTCATCCCGACCGAGCCACACCCCTTCACCGGCGCCCATGGCCCGCAAGTGCTCGGCCATGAATTCGGCGGCTTCGTCGAGGCGATTGGCGAGGGCGTTACGTCCGTTGTTGTTGGCGACCGCGTATCCATCCAGCCCCTCGTCATGCCAAGGTCCGGCGACTATTTCGCCGATCGCGGCCTTTTCCACTTAAGCACGCAGTTAGCGCTGGTGGGCTTGAGCTGGGATGGCGGCGGCATGGCCGACGCAGCGCTCGTCAATGACTACAATGTCCAGAAAATCCCGGAGGAGATGAGCGATGAAGAGGCAGCCCTGGTCGAGCCAACGGCGGTTGCTGTCTATGCCTGCGATCGCGGCGGCGTAACGGCTGGCACAAGCGTCCTCGTGACGGGCGCTGGTCCCATCGGCATGCTGACGTTGCTTGCCGCGCGCGCGGCGGGCGCCACCCAGCTTTTTGTGTCCGACCTCAATGACTCCAGGCTCGCGCTTGCGAAAGGGGTGTTGCCCGATGTCATCACGATCAACCCGCAGCGCGACAATGTCGGTGATGTCGTTCGCTTGCAAACGGAAGGCAACGTCGGCTGCGATGTCGCCATCGAATGCGTAGGCAACGAACATGCGCTGAAGGCCTGCGTCGACGCCGTGCGCAAGCAGGGCGTCGTGGTCCAGACCGGGTTGCATCCGCATGAAAATCCGATCGACTGGTTCCAGGTGACATTCAAAGATCTCGAAATCAAAGGGTCCTGGGCCTACCCGACACATTATTGGCCACGGGTCATCAGGCTGATTGCTTCCGGCCAGCTGCCGGCAATGAAGATCGTCACCAAGCGCGTCACCCTCGACACAGCTGTCAAAGAAGGCTTCGACGTCCTGCTCGACCCGGCGGGAGCCCAACTCAAGATCCTGATCGATCTTTCGAAATAGCGTCGTGGCCAAAGCCTGTTGCGGGAGAGGAGACCGCGCAGGTGATGGCCGCTTCGAAAGGCGCCTGGAGGGGCGCTTCATCACCGATGACACAAGCACTACGGAGGAGAAGACCATGCTTGATATCAGCCCAGCTACCAAGATAGACACGGTTTTGTCGAAGCTCGGCAAAGCGCTTGAAAGCGGCGACATTGATGCCGCCGTCAACCTGTTTCAGACCGATTGCTATTGGCGCGATCTGGTGACATTCACCTGGAACCTTAAGACACTCGAGGGTCACGAGCAGATCCGAGAGATGCTGAAGAGCCAGCTTGGCGCCATCACACCCTCGAATTTCGTACAGGATCCAAAAGAGCCCGCCACTGATGCTGGTGGGATCACTGACGGCTGGTTCGAGTTCGAAACGGGCGTCGCACGCGGTTACGGACATATCCGCCTGAAGGATGGGCGGATATGGACCCTCTTGACCACCATGACCGAATTGAAGGGCCATGAAGAGCCGAAAGGCATCCGCCGCCCGATGGGGGCCGAGCACGGCCATGACCGTAACCGCATGACCTGGAAAGAAAAGCGCGAGAGCGAGAGCGCCGAGCTGGGCTATTCGGCGCAACCCTATGTCGTTATCATCGGTGGCGGCCAGGGAGGCATTGCCCTTGGCGCACGGCTTCGCCAGCTGGGTGTGCCAACAATCATCATCGAGAAGAACGAGCGCCCGGGCGACAGCTGGCGCAAGCGCTACAAGTCACTCTGCCTGCACGACCCCGTCTGGTACGATCATTTGCCGTATATTCCCTTCCCGGAAAACTGGCCCGTCTTCACCCCGAAGGACAAGGTAGGCGACTGGCTGGAAATGTATACCAAAGTCATGGAGTTGAACTACTGGAGCTCCACGACCTGCAAGTCGGCGCAATTCGATGAAGCGACCGGCGAATGGACAGTCATTGTTGAACGCGCCGGCAAGGAAATCGTGCTCAAGCCAAAGCAGCTGGTGCTGGCGACGGGCATGTCGGGCAAGGCCAATGTGCCGAATTTCCCCGGTCAGGATGTGTTCAAGGGTGAACAGCAACATTCCTCGCAACATCCGGGGCCTGATGCCTATGCCGGCAAGCGAGTGGTGGTGATCGGCTCCAACAATTCCGCCCACGATATCTGCGCAGCGCTCTGGGAAGCCGGCGCCGATGTCACCATGCTGCAACGGTCATCCACCCATATCGTCAAATCGGGTTCACTGATGGAGATCGGTCTGGGCGATCTCTACTCGGAAAGGGCGGTGCAGGGCGGCATGACCACGCGTAAGGCCGACCTGATTTTTGCATCCCTGCCCTACCGGATCATGCATGAGTTTCAGATCCCGATTTACAACAGGATTCGTGAACAGGACGCAGATTTTTATAAGGCACTGGAAGAGGCCGGCTTCATGCTGGACTTCGGCGACGACGAGTCTGGCCTGTTCATGAAATATCTGCGACGTGGATCGGGCTATTACATCGATGTCGGCGCCTGTGATCTGGTGATTGACGGCTCGATCAAGCTCAAATCCGGCGTGGACGTCTCGCATTTGACCGAAAACGCCGTCGTGCTGAAGGATGGTACCCAGTTGCCAGCGGATCTCGTGGTCTATGCCACCGGCTATGGCTCGATGAACGGCTGGGCGGCCGATCTCATTTCGCGCGACGTCGCTGACAAAATCGGCAAATGTTGGGGGCTCGGCTCCGATACGACTAAGGACCCCGGTCCCTGGGAGGGCGAACAACGCAACATGTGGAAGCCGACGCAACAGGACGCACTGTGGTTCCACGGCGGCAACCTGCACCAGTCACGACACTATTCGCAATATCTGTCATTGCAGCTGAAAGCTCGTCAAGTCGGCATCGATACGCCCGTCTACGGCATGACCAGACCGCATCATCTGTCGTAAAGCCCATAGGGGGCGCCAGCCTGGCTGGTGCCCCCTATGATTGGTCCTGTAAGGTCGTGATTTGCGGAAATGAAATAGAGATCGGGTAGGGTGGCGATCGGAGCCGATGACGCAGTGCTTTCGTTGAAATTTTGCAAGTAAAATCAGTTGCCTATCGCCCTTTCAAACGAGGCCTACCTTCTTTACTGTTTCACATCTTTACGCCATGACCATCGTCAGACGGATCGCACGCCAATGATGATTTCTCGGACAGACTCTTAGATTTTAAGGGGAATTTCAAATCCATGTCCGGAGCACCCGCTCACGCTTCGACCGAAAATCCTTTAGCCCTCAGCACGGGCTCAAGATTACTGACTTCAATGACCGACTTCCCCGCCTTATAAGCGGCAATATAGCCAGCTTCAGCATCTTCCCGGGCTTGGGCAAGTGCGGCAACATCCACCGCCTCCTGTCGGCGGACCACCACCAGACCGTCGGCATCACCGACGATAATGTCGCCCGGAAAAACAAGCTCATCGCCAATGACAATCGGGTCGTTCACTGCGGTCAAGGTTTCCTTCACGGTTCCCTTGATGCAAACACTGAGTGAAAATACCGGAAAGCCAAGATCTCGAAGCTGCAAGGTATCGCGCACACCTGTATCAGTCACAAGGCCACCAATGCCTTTGGCGAGGCAGGCATTGGCCAGAACATCACCGAATGACCCCGCCTCCTCGTATTCGCCGCCGGACACCACGATGATGTCGCCCGGTTGCGCATAATTGATCGCCAGTTGCAGCATGATGTTGTCGCGTGGCGCAGACTTGACCGTGAAAGCAGGCCCGCAAAGCTTCATGCGGTAATCCACTGGCTTGATGCGGGAGGAAAGCGCACCGCGACGACCCTGCGCTTCATGCAGGGTCGCAGGCGAGAATTTCGCAATCGCATCAATCTCTTGCTGGCTTGGACGCTCGGGAATTTTCTTAATGTGGATCATGGCAACCTCAAAACAGCTTCGTTCGATAGGGCGAAACGGCGCAGGTTAACCCCAGCCCTTGCGCGGTCTCCTCCGTTTTAAGAGGCTTGCGCTATGCCAACAAATATATATTGACGATACTTGATATATGAATGCTGTATATCAGGAGGCAGCCTTGGCATTGGATGTAACAAAAATGCGCTATTTTGCGCGCATTGCAGAGCTAGGCTCCTTTACCCGTGCCGCCAGTGAGCTGGGTGTAGCCCAACCAGCGCTGAGCTTGCATGTGCGCGCGCTGGAAGACCAACTGGGGCTGCAATTGCTCAACCGGACCTCGCGTGGCGTCGTGGTAACGGAGGCAGGCCAAACGCTGCTGGTCCATGCTCAGGCAATCCTTCGGGCGGTAGAGCAGGCCGAAGCCGCAACGCGGGAGCAGGCGAAATATCCAAGTGGTGATGTCTCGCTTGGTATTCTCAGCTCGCTGTCTCCCATTCTCTCCATTCCGGTTCTGGAAGCATGTGACCGCCGGTTTCCAAAAATCCGCCTGACGATCAGCGAGGGCGATAGCCAGACCCTGCGCACAGCGACCGATATCCATGCGCATGATCTAGCCGTGAACCTTCTGGATGTTGCCAAACCAACGGCGGTGCCTTTGTTTGACGAGCGGCTCTATGCCGTCGGGCCTCTGAATGCCTTTACCCAAAGGCAGAATGATTTGCCGCTCCGCGAAGCTTTGAGCCTTCCGCTGATCATGCCCTCGCAGCGTCATGGAATTCGCATCCTTTTGGAAAAGCAGGCCCTTATTCTTGGTCAAAAAATCAATATTGTTCGGGTGATCGAGGGAGTGGCCAGCACCAAAGCGGCTATCCGTGCCGGGTTGGGATTGACCATTCTGGGTCGGGGAGCCGTCTACGCCGATCATCAGGCAGGACAACTCTCGGTCATTCCACTGAGGGCACCGGAGCTGTTTCGACGCCTTGTGCTGGATATGCCGGTCAATCATCCACCGACCAAGGCGGTTCTTGAGGTGAGACAGATCCTGATGGAGGTCATCAAGCGTCTCGGTGGAGAGGGCCATTGGAGCTGTCTCGCCTAAGAACTGCGCCCCGCTTTTCCATGGCGGGCGCGCACCATTCAAACTTTGTTTGCCCCCATCACAGGAAGGGTCGTGCTAGCTGTTTTTGAACGTCTTTACGGATCAATCCTGCTGAAACGCAATTGCTCTGGCCTCTGAAGACGGCATGATGACACTATCACATCCGGTGGTTTGAATGGATCTCGACAAGATCAAAACGCTCATAGACTTTGTTGGTCAATCCCGTATTTCGGAGTTGAGCGTCACCGAAAACGGCACGACAGTTCGGATTTCCCATTACCCGCATGCGCAGGATGCCATCGCAATCGGCCCAAAAGACAGCGTGGCAGAGACACCAAAGCCGTCCGCTAGTGGAGGTGTCGATACCGTATCTGCACCCGTGTTTGGCATTTTTCACCGCGCTCCCAATCCCGGAGCAAACCCCTTTGTTTCGGTTGGCGATTCCGTGGAGGTGGGCCAAAGCCTGTTCATCGTTGAAGCCATGAAAGTGTTCAACACCATTACGGCAGAGCGCGCAGGCAAGGTTGTTCGTTTGCTTGTTGAGGACGGCCAAGAGGTGGATGCCGGGCAGCCCATGCTGGAGATTGCCGGATGACATCGGACACGAAACGCCCCTTTGATACGGTTCTGATTGCCAATCGTGGCGAGATTGCCCTGCGCATCCAGCGCGCCTGCCGGGAACTTGGCCTGCGCACCGTGATGATCTGCTCTGAGGCCGACCGCGATGCGCCCTATGGCGCAACCGGGGATGAATTCATCTGTATCGGCCCTTCTGCGCCGGGTCGCAGCTATTTCAATCAATCCGCAATTCTTCTGGCCATGCGGGCATCTGGTGCGGGTGCGGTGCATCCGGGCTACGGCTTCCTGTCGGAAAACGCTGATTTTGCCGAAGCTGTTGAGCAGGCCGGGCTGACCTTCATAGGCCCACCAGCCTCTGCCATTCGCATTATGGGTGATAAAATCGCCGCCAAGCGGGCAATGATCGAGGCAGGCGTGCCTTGCGTGCCGGGACCAGACACGGCCCTTGGCGAAGACATGGCTGATATTGCCGAGATCGCCGCCAAAATTGGCTATCCAGTGATTATCAAGGCCGCGGGCGGCGGCGGTGGACGCGGCATGCGCATTGTGCGCGATGCGGCGGCGCTTGCTGATGCCGTTTCCATCACCCGTGAGGAAGCGCGGCGGGCTTTTGGCAATCCCGAGCTTTACATGGAAAAGTTTCTTGAGAAGCCACGCCATGTGGAAATTCAGGTGTTGTGCGATAATTTCGGCAATGCCGTTTGGCTTGGCCATCGCGATTGCTCCATGCAGCGCCGCCACCAGAAAGTGGTGGAAGAAGCGCCATCACCCGGTATTCCCGCCGATGTTGCGGCGACTGTGGGTGCACGTTGCGTGGCGGCCTGCCAGCGGATTGGCTATCGCGGCGTCGGCACGTTTGAGTTTCTCTATGAGAATGGCGAATTCTATTTCATTGAAATGAACACCCGCCTTCAGGTGGAACATCCCGTGACCGAGATGACCAGCGGGTTGGATATTGTCTGTGAGCAATTGCGCGTGGCGCTTGGCCTGCCGATGATGCTGACCCAAGCGGATATTCAAACCAACGGCCATTCGTTTGAATGCCGGATCAATGCCGAAGACCCTTACACCTTTGCCGGATCACCGGGCAAGATCACCGCTTTACAGCTTCCCTCCGGCGAGGGCGTGCGGGTCGATACCCATGTTGTGGAAGGCTATACCGTGCCTGCCCATTATGACTCCCTGATTGCCAAGCTGATTGTGCATGCCCCAACCCGCGACGAGGCCATAGTGCGCATGCGCGCAGCTCTGGACGCACTCAAGATCGACGGGATCACCACCAATATCGCGCTGCATAAGGCGATTTTTGAAGATGCGGGCTTTTGCGCGGGTGGGGCCGATATCCACCATCTTGAAAAATGGTTGAGCAAGCGGAGCGCAGCATGACAACACGCACTCGTTCCAAATCCCGATCCGCCGCGGATTTCACCAGTCCAGAGGTGATCGCAACGCTCACAGCATGGTTGGAGCAGGCCGGTGTCAGCACCATCGCCATTGAGCGCGACGATCAGCAGATCAAAATCGTGATGGCGGGAGGGGCAGCCCAAATTTCACTCCAGACGCGAGATAAGCAAAAACCTGCTTCATCCGTTGCGGTTAAGGCTCCCTGCGTGGGGCATTTTCTGGCCCATCACCCAGCTCGCGCCGATGAAGCGGCAAAAGATGGGCCTGTGGTCAAAGCAGGCGATACGGTCGGCTTTGTCAAAATTGGCCCCGTACTTCTGAATGTTATCGCACCGCAAGACGGCATTCTTGGCGAAGCCTTGGTCAAAAGCGGCACCCTCGTTGGCTATGGCGACCCTTTGTTTTTGGTCGAACAACCCTGATGGCGACAATGGATATGAAAACCCTGACACATCCCGCAGTGATTGCTTCCTCCACAGCGGATATGCCGAAAATCTCTGCCATTGGCACCAAAGCCTTTGTGGTGGATGCGCCCGGCCCGTTTGATTTGGCCTCGCAGCGGCGTATCTGGGCCTTATCCGCCATAGTTCAGGATTGGCCGGATGTGCAGGAAATTGTGCCGGGCATGACCAATCTGCTGTTGGTGCTGCATCACACGCCTGAAGACCACGCGGCCATCGCAAGCCGCCTGCTGGAAGCATGGAATGCGGCGCAAGGCATGGATTTGACCGGGAAAACCGTTGAAATCCCGGTGACCTATGGTGGAGACCATGCCACTGATCTTCCTGCGCTTTGCGATCTTTCCGGCCTATCAGATCGCGATATTGTCAAAATTCATGCGGCTGGTACCTACACCGTGTTTGCACTGGGTTCTGCACCGGGCTTTGGCTACCTGCATGGACTTGACCCGCGCATTCACATGCCGCGAAAAACCGTGCCATCGCTGAAAATGGCGCGTGGCTGCCTGACCATTGGCGGCATGCAGACCGGGGTTGCAGTCTTGACCGGGCCGAATGGCTGGAACTCCATCGGCTTTGCCGACGTGCCGATGTTTGATCCCATGGCGGCCTCGCCTGCCCTGCTGGCTCCCGGCGATACGGTGCGCTTTATTGCCGAGAGGATCGAGCTATGATCGAGGTTCTCACCACTGGCCCCCTCAACACCGTGCAGGATCTTGGCCGTTTTGGATTTCGCAACATCGGCGTCACCACCTGTGGCGCGATGGACCCTGTTGCGCTGAAAATCGGCAATCTGATGCTGGGCAATGATGAGGGGGCCGCAGGCCTTGAGATTCAGACCTTTCCCTTTCGGCTGCGGTTTGAAAAGGACGGTTTTGTCGCTATCACCGGAGCCGACTGCGCGGCAACGCTGGACGGCAAAGCCATGCCGCCATGGTGGGCGCTTCCGGTTTTCGCAGGGCAAGAGCTTGAGCTGAAAACACCCACCAAAGCGGCTCGGGCCTATCTGTGCTTTTCCGGTGGCATTGATGTGCCGCTGGTGATGGGGTCTCGCAGCACGTCGTTGCGGGGAGCCTTTGGCGGTTATCACGGGCGGTTTTTGGCGGTTGGTGATCGTCTCGCTTTAGGTGAGGCGCAGGCTCTGCCGATCCCATCCTCCGGTTTCGGCGTGATGCCGCCAGAGGTGGCATTGCAGGATCATTTTCCAGCGGTTGAGAATGGCATTTTGCCCATCCGCGCCCTGCCCGCAGGCGAGCATGACTGGTTTGGCGAAGAATCGATGCGGTTCTGGGCGCAGGATTGGAAAATCTCCTCCCAGAGCGACCGCACCGGCTATCGCCTGTCTGGCGCTCCGGTGAAGCTCAAGGAGCATGTTGAAATGCGCTCCCATGGCGTGGTCACAGGCGTGGTGCAGGTGCCGCCTGCGGGTGAGCCGATCATTCAAATGAGCGATGCCAATACCGCAGGCGGTTATCCCAAAATGGCGGGTGTGATTGACATTGACCTCTGGCGCTTGGGCCAAGCCCGCATTGGCAGCCGCATCCGCTTTGTTCAATCCACTCTGGCTGAGGCGAAAGCCGCAGAACAAGCCGTGGCGGGCTATTTGGCCGACATTCGCAACACCGTGCCGCTGTTGACCGACGCCCTCGCCACCATGACCAAGCGCTAAATCTGAGGATAGATGATGAAGATTGATCTCAATTCCGATATGGGCGAAGGCTTTGGTCCCTACCGCCTGTGTGACGATGAAGCACTGATGGATGTTGTGTCCTCGGCCAATATTGCCTGCGGTTTTCATGCGGGCGACCCGGAAATGATGCTGCGCATGGTGCGGCTGGCCAAGGCCCGAGGCGTCGGCATTGGCGCGCACCCCGGCTTTCCTGATCGGCTGGGTTTTGGCCGCCGCGATATTCCCGTGTCAGCAGAAGAACTGCGGGCGCAAGTGCTTTATCAATTGGGGGCCTTGAGCGCGATTGCCGCCAGCGAAGGCCTTTCCGTTGATCACATCAGCTTCCACGCCGCCATGGGAAATCGCGTCAATCACGACCCGGCACTGTGCGATCTGGTCCTGGCAGCGGTGAAAACCGTGGCTCCTGAGATTATTGTGTTTTGCATGTCTGGCTCGGAAATCGAGCGCTCGGCGCTCCGCTGTGGATTAAAGACGCTGACGCTGTTTCTGGCCGACCGCGCTTATGATGCCAACGGCGCACTCGTGCCGCGCGGCGTGGCCAATTCGGTCATCAAGGAAGAAATGGCGGTGCGCGCCCGCGTCAAACAATTCCTTGAAACGGCAACCGTCACCACCATCGACGGCCAGACCATTGCCATGCCCGCCCGCTCCATTCTCGTGCATAGCGATACGCCCGGATCGCTGGAACTGGCGAAAATTGTGCGCAGCGAAATTGAAGCCACGGGTGCTACCCTTGCCACTGCCCGCGACGTGATTGCCTGACATCACCCGATTTTGAAACCTTCACCACAACACTTGAAAGTCTAGACCATGTCCATGCCCAAGCCAATGATTGCCGACCGTCTCAAGAATGTCGCGGTTTCCGCTTCCGCAGCCATGACGCAGCGTGCCCGCGAACTTGCCGCCCAGGGCATTGACGTTGTATCCCTCTCATCTGGCGAGCCGGATTTTGCCACCCCCGCCCACGCCATTGAAGCTGCGCATGCGGCAGCGCTGGCTGGTGACACCAAATATCCGCCGCTGGATGGCACCGCTGCCTTGCGCGCTGCCATTTCCCGCAAATTCAAGCGCGAAAACAGCTTGGACTATGACCCAAGCCAGATTGTTGTCGCAGGTGGTGGCAAGCAGGTGATTTTCAATGCGGTGATGGCCACCTGCAATCCCGGCGACGAAGTGGTGATCCCCACGCCATCGTGGATCAGCTATGCCGATATCGTACGCTTTGCAGGCGGTGTGCCGGTTCCCGTGGAATGCCCGCAGCAGAATGGTTTCAAGCTGCGCGCCGAAGACCTTGAGGCGGCCATTACGCCCAAAACCAAATGGCTGTTTTTGAACTTCCCCAACAATCCCACAGGTGCCGCCTGCTCGCGCCAGGATATGGCCGCAATTGCCGAAGTGATGCTGCGTCATCCCGACGTCTGGATCATGACCGACGACATCTATGAACACCTGATCTACGACGGCTTTGAATTTTGCACCATCGCCGAAGTTGAACCACGCCTCTATGACCGCGTGCTGACGGTAAACGGCGCCTCAAAGGCCTATGCCATGACTGGTTGGCGTCTTGGCTATTGCGGTGGCCCGAAGGATCTCATCAAGGCAATCAGCAATGTCAACGGCCAGAACGCGGGCGGTACATCCACCATCACTCAGGCCGCTGCCATGGCTGTTCTGGATGGTCCGCAGGATCTGTTGAAAGAACGCGCCAATATCTACAAGGGCCGTCGTGATTATGTGCTGTCGCGCCTTGCCGAGATTGATGGTCTGCGCGCCCATAAGCCTGAAGGTGCGTTTTACATCTTCCCCAGCATCGCTGGCCTGATTGGCAAAACCACCAAGGGTGGCCGCAAGATTGAAAACGACGCCGATTTCGTCTCGGCCCTGATTGATGAGCAGCATGTTGCGACCGTTCAAGGTGCGGCCTATGGCATGAGCCCCTTCTTCCGCATTTCCTATGCCACCAGCATGGAACGGCTTACAGCGGGCTGTGACCGGATTGCGCAATTCTGCAAGGATATGAAGTAATCTTGGCCATGTAGAAAATATTGCACCATGCATCCCAACGGATGCATGGCGCGCATAAACCGCTCTAATTCTTCAACTGCCGCGTCAAACGCAGCAAAATATCCCTGACGGCCACGGCTGAGTCTGACAATTGCGCGTGTTCAGACACACAGAGTGACAGGGTTTCTTCAATCTGCGGCGACAGGGTGCGGCAGATGATCTGGCTGCTTGCCTCTGCGGTGATGCGATCAGCCACCGCCTTGGGCATGATAGTTGCCCCAACACCGCCACTGACTGCCCGCGTCAGGGTGCGAATAACCTCTACCTCGCCAATCACGTTCAGCTTGGTACGGCTGCGGGCAAAGGCCATATCCACGGCACGGCGCACAAAATTATACGGCGGCGGCAGCAGAAAAGGCAGCTCTTCCAGATTGGCGACCGAGAGCGGCTTGTCATCGGCCTCAATGCCAAAATCCTCATGGGCCACCAGAAAGAAATCTTCGCGCAGTAAAGGATCGAAGTGAACACCCTTCATGGGTCCGGTGCCGTGGATGAGGGCGATTTCAAGCTTGTTGTTCATCAACATTTGGCTATAGGCCTGCCCCACGCTTTCGGTCAGATGCAGCACAATGCCCGGATAAAGCCTGCGTGTTTCCGCCAGCAACTCAAACGAGAGCGTTGCCGCGCTGCTAAACGGAGCCAGACCCACCGAGACCCGCCCGGCCAAATGCTTGCCTGCGGCCAGCACATCGGCATGGGCCTGATCCATCTGCCGCAGAATCATCTGCGCATGACGATAGACTTGCGCGCCCGCATCGGTCATCACCACGCCTTGCTGGCTGCGCAGCAAAAGCTTCGTGCCGAAATGTTCTTCCAGCGAGGCAAGTTGCTGGCTCAAGGCGGGCTGAGCGATATGCAGAATATCGGCCGCACGGGTAATGCTGCCTGTATCGACAATCACGATGAAGGATTTGAAGCGCCTGATATCCATGGGGGAAGTAAACTCGAATTCTATGGGGTCAAGCCTTCACACTATGCAGCAGCCGTCACGCCGTAAATGGATAAAACAAGGTTTTGAGCTGGCTTTGGCGGGTTGTGCGATCATGAAGACCAGTTTTTGGGCAATTGCCACCAAGCTCATAAGATAGGCTTATCACTCCACATATAATCGGCATTATCGCTCAGACTAAAGCTTCGCTAGTCTTTCCCAAGAACAAAAGAGGACGTCAGATGCCATTTTCGGATTACAAAACTGCGCTTGTCACTGGCGCATCCTCCGGGATCGGAGCCGCTATTGTGGAGCGGCTGTGCGCTGAGAATGTTGAAGTGCATGCGGTTGCCAGAAGTGGTGATCTCCTCAAACAGCTTTCCGAGAAAACCGGCTGCATTGCCCATGTGATTGACGTCACGGATCGCGCCGCTCTGGCGGACCTCACATCCAAAATTCCATTTGATATTCTCGTCAATAATGCCGGTGTTGACCGTCCAAAGAAGTTTCTGGAAGCAGAAGACGGCGATATTGACCTGCTGGTGGATGTGAACCTGCGGGCTGTCTTGCATCTGTGCCGCATGGTTGTGCCGGGCATGGTGGCGCGCGATCGTGGCCACGTTATCAACATCTCATCCATCGCCGCTCAGTATAATTTCGGTGGAAATTCCTCCTATCACGCTACCAAGGCTGGCGTCAGCATGCTGTCCAACCAGTTGCGCATTGATGCCTTTGGCAAGCGCGTGCGGGTCACGGAAATCTGCCCCGGCCGCGTTGCAACCGATATTTTCACCCATGTCCACGGTGATGACCCTTCAGTGCGTGAGCGCTTTATTGATGGCTTTGAATTGCCACAGGCGTCCGACATTGCCGATGCCATTGCCTTTGCCATTGCCGCACCCATTGCCGTTAACATCGGCCATATGGAAATCACCCCCACCCTACAAGTGATGGGCGGATTGCAGACGGCCAAGCCGGAGGAGCGGAAGCCTTGAAGGGGTTCGATCTCTCAGCAATTCTTGGCAATCCAGACTATGTCTCCATGCTGCTGCACGGCATAGAGATGACCTTCATTATCGCCATTGGCTCATGGGTTTTGGCGATGACACTTGCGGTTTTACTGCTGGCGCTGCGGTTTTCGCCGGGCGGTATCGGCAATGCCATTGTCACGGCCTATGTTTCCTATCACCGCAATGTGCCAACGCTTGTGCAGCTGGTGCTGTGGTATTTTGGCATTTTCACCCTGATGCCCAGCGGCCTCAGCGCATGGCTGGTCAATCACAATGCCGAAACCATCTTTGCGGTTATCGGTCTTGGCCTGTGTCAGGCCGCTTACTTCAGCGAAGACCTGCGCTCAGGCCTGCGCTCCATCAGCCCAGGCCAGATGGAAGCGGCCCGCGCCTTGGGCCACGGCTATCTCTCGGCCATGCGTTACGTGATGATTCCGCAAGGGGTGCGCAATGCACTGCCACCGCTGATCAATCATACGGTATCGCTGTTTAAAAACAGCAGTCTTGCGATTGTTGTTGGTGCGTCAGAGCTTACCCATGCCGTGAAGGAAATCGAAAACATCACCTTCAGAACATTTGAGAGCTATCTGATTGGCACGGTGCTGTATCTGTTCTTTTCTCTGCTGATCATGGCAGGCGGCGCGTATCTGCAGTGGCGCGTTGATCATGCAAGGGGTGTGCGGGCATGATCCACGACATCATCAAGATTGTGCAGGACTATTGGTTGCTGTTGTTGATCGGCCAATATCCCAATGGCCCGCTCGGTGGCCTTGCCAACACGCTGATCCTATCGGTTTTCAGCATCGCGCTGGCCTTTCCCCTCAGCATTCTTTTGGCCCTTGCGCGCATGTCCAAATGGCGCACGCTGCGCTGGCCGGTCACGTTCCTCGTCTATGTCACCCGTGGCGTGCCGTTGCTGATGTTGATTTTGTGGTGCTATTTTCTGGTGCCGCTGCTCACGGGGGCCGATGTGCCAAGCTTTATCACCATGCTGACAACGCTGGTGGTGTATCAAAGCTGCTTTCTCAGCGAAGTTGTGCGAAGCGGCATTGTTGCGCTGGGCCATGGACAGATGGAAGCCGCCAAGGCCCTTGGGCACAGCTATCCCAGCGCCATGCGCTATGTGGTTTTGCCGCAGGCGCTGTACAATGTCATTCCCAGCATCCTGTCTACCTTCGTCTCAACCATCAAGGACACAACACTGGGCTCTGTCATCAATGTGCCGGACCTGACCTTTGCTGCCAATCAGGTCAACAATGATCTGCTGACCCAGCCGTTTCAGGTCTACCTGATCCTTGCCCTGATCTATTACGTGATTTGCTGGAGCCTGACCCATGCCGCCAAACGATTGGAGGGCAGCATCTCCCGCCGCCGTGCCGGTCTGTCCGGCAAAGGTGAAGACGCCCCCAGCATCACGCCCCAACTTGTCTCGGAGTAGAAGCCATGCCCTTATCCAAGCCAGCCATTGAAAAGCAGCAAACCATTACGCTGTCCAAGGTTCGCAAGAGCTATGGCAATTACGAGGTGCTGAAAGGTGTTGATGCCCATGTCAACCGGGGCGAGGTTGTTGTCATCTGCGGGCCGTCGGGATCTGGCAAATCCACCCTGATCCGCACGATCAATCGCCTTGAGGAAATCAGCAGCGGCTCGATCTCCTTTGAGGGGCAGGAGGTGCATGTGCCGATGCGCACAAAGCAGCTCAATGCCCTGCGCAGCCAGATTGGCTTTGTATTCCAGAGCTTTAACCTGTTTCCGCATCTGTCCGTTGTCGATAACGTCGCCATGTCGCCCGTGCGGGTCAAAGGCGTGGCCCCCGACGTGGCCCATGATAAAGCCATTCGGTTGCTGGATCGGGTTGGCCTTGCCGACAAAGCCAATGCCTATCCGGCGCAATTGTCGGGTGGCCAGCAGCAGCGTGTGGCCATTGCCCGCGCACTCGCCATGGAACCTCCAGTGATGCTGTTTGATGAACCCACCAGCGCGCTGGACCCGGAAATGGTCGGCGAAGTGCTGGCGGTGATGAAAAGCCTTGCCGCCGATGGCATGACCATGATGTGCGTGACCCATGAAATGGGCTTTGCCCGCGATGTGGCCGACCACATCTGGTTTATCGATGCCGGGCAAATTCTGGAAATAGCACCACCGGAAACCTTCTTCACCAATCCCACCCATCCCCGCGCCCAGCGTTTTCTCTCGGAACTGCGCCACTAAAAGCCAGCTTTAGAGAAGGGCAAATAGGACCAAACAACCACTCACATCACAATAAAAACCAAGGAGAACAGCAATGAACATGAAATGCATCACATTAGGCTTGGCGCTTGCCGCCACCACCGCCATTGCAGCCCCTGCAAGCGCCGATCAGCTGGCCGATATCATGGCGGCCAAGACCCTGCGTTGCGCAACCTTCGCCGATGTTCCCCCCTTTGCCTCTCCAGACCCAAAGACCCGCGAAATGGCTGGCTTTGACGTTGATCTGTGCAACGCCATTGCAGCCAAACTGGGCGTGAAGGCCGAAATCAAGCCGGTATCGGTGGAAGCCCGCGTGCCCGAAGTCAAGCTTGGCCGCGTCGACATCACCGTTGCCAATCTCGCCTACACTTTGAGCCGCGCCGAACAGATTCAGTTCAGCGATCCTTACTATCTCGCCAAGGAAATGCTGATTGTGCCTGCCGACACGGCTGGCAAGACAAAGGCTGATTTCTCCGGCAAGCGTTTGGCCTCCACCAAGGGTTCTACATCCGAGATGTCGATCAAGCTCAACAAGTCGGACCCGTTGACGTTTCAGGATACGGCATCGGCCTATCTCGCCGTTCAGCAGGGCAAGGCTGAAGGCATGGTTGCCAACACCATGACCACCACCAAATTCGTCAACGAATCCCAGACCAAGGGCAAGAGGATGCGGATGATCGATGATCCGATGCTTTATCAGCCCATCGGTGTTGGCATGAAAAAGGACGAGCCAGCCCTGACCGCCAAGATCAACGATACGCTGCGCGCGCTGGATGCTGATGGCGAAATCAACAAAATCTGGAACAAATGGCTTGGCCCGGACACCGAATATAAAATGACCCGCACCGACAAGGTTGTGAAATTGAGCGAATTGAAGTTCGACCCGATTCCATAACCAATAACCCTAAACTTGATTGGGTATGTAATTCTCCTTCACCGGCATGACATCCGTCACGCCGGTGAAGGTGCTTTCGCAAAGATTCCAAGCCACCAACCCAATCCCAATTGCCAAGCTTTCAGTTATTGCAGCTAGGCCGCACACTCATAAACCGGGTTTGCAAATCGGCCTGATTTTGATTCACTGAGGCCTTGATTTGGAGGCCTCTCATGACCCGTCGCCGGTTTGATCTCACCGATTTCGAATGGACTGTCATCCAGCCCTTGTTGCCCAACAAGCCGCGTGGGGTGCCACGGGTTGACGACCGGCGGGTGATCAACGGCATCTTGTGGCGGTTTCGGACAGGTTCACCCTGGGCAGACGTTCCTGATCGATATGGTCCATATACAACCTGCTACAACCGGTTCGTGCGATGGCGAAAGGCGGGTGTCTGGGATCATGTTCTGGGCGAGATTTCCAAGGCTTTCGACGGCGATATCGTTATGATCGACAGCTCCTGTGTCCGTGTTCATCAACATGCGGCCACGGGAAAAAGGGGGATCAACACGATGGCTGCATGGGACGTTCCCGTGGCGGCTTGACCACCAAAATCCACGCCGTTGTCGACGCCGATGGCCGACCGATCCGTCTCGCACTCACAGCCGGTCAAGCCCATGATGGTCGCATGGCAGAACCATTGTTACAGACAATCTCCAAGGGTGCGATCCTGCTGGCGGACAAGGCCTACGATACCAACGCGATCAGAGCATTTGCAAAGCAAAGGCAGGCATGGGCCAATATTCCTGCCAAGAGCAATCGGAAGGGAAGCTTCCCTTTCAGCCAATGGGTTTACCGACAGCGCAATCTCGTTGAGCGTTTCTTCAGCAAACTCAAACAGTTCAGAGGCATCGCAACCCGTTACGACAAAGACCCATTGAACTTTCTCGCCGCTGTCAAATTGGCAGCAGCAAGAATTTGGATCAGATCGTTATGAGTCTACGGCCTAGAGGCCTCGCGCGCGATATCTTCAATCAAGAAGAGAGGGCGATGACCAGCCAGATTGTTCACTGCGCGGTCTATAATGCCCGCGTCCTCTATGCCTCCATCTGCGCAGCATTCTGATCCATTGCGACTTCAGTGGATAAGTCGTCAGCACTCGCAATGACTTCTCGGCTGCCGTTGTCGATAGCACCGGCCGCATCAGAGACAGCACACATAGTCTCGGAAAACTGGCTTAGAGCTGCGTCGAAATTGGCACGCAGCGTTTCGAACTCAGCAGCAAAGGGTTGAACAAGCTGAAAGGTGAGGTCGCCGCGATCGAACTGCGTCAGCCACAACTGGATGAGATTGGCTGAAACGCCGTAAGTTCGCTGCGCATCGCGCCGCCCAGTCACGCCGTTTCGAATATCCTGGCAAAGCTGCACCTTGAACGGCGTTGAATGTCGTCGATATGGACCTCGAAACTCCATGCAAGGAACGTCGACAATCGGATGACAGACGCTAAGATTGTCGTTGATGTTTACCCTCTTCGCTCTGGCAGCTTTTCCTTTTTGCTGATCACGCCCAGCAACAGGCAGACCAAATGCAGTACCGGAGCACCCGCTTTTGAGAAGGCGATTTTTTGCAAGGTCGGCCATCTCTTGGCAATCGGGAGCTGTTTGGCGCTGACATGCACTGTCGCGTCTGCCAGTCCCGCCGGATCAACGCGCTGCTTGATCAGCCGCATCCATGAAGTGACGTTGCTGTAGCGCGGTCCAAACAATTCGATCAATGGACCCGCCATGAAGCCCATCAATCCGAGCCTTGGGTTGCGATCCACCATATCAAGGTGTTTGAGGAAGCCTTTCCAACCCGCTCCGATGCCTTTCACGGTCCCTGCCTGCGATGCAAGGATGTTTTCCGTCCACAATTGCCGGCTCTCGGTTGGCCAGACCCAGCAGCCTTCCTTGCCGTCGGCTGCGAAATTGCGGCCGGGCATGCGATCTTTTGCCATAATGTCCTCGCTGGCCTTGATCACGTCCGGCAGCAGGTTAAAGGTTTCCATAACCCCAAAGCTGGTGCCGCCGGAACCGGCACCCCGGAAGACGCGGCTGACATAAAGCGACGTCACCAGCGTGCGCAGCAACACTTCCGTGTCCTTTTGTTCAATCGGAATCATCCGCCCGCCGGTGCTCGCAACAATGTGCTGCACAGTCTTCTCCTGATAGGCCGTCTGCCCCGCAGAATGACCGATGGTCAGGATCTGCCAGCCAAACCTGTTTTCCGGACGCGCACATTCCGGCAGGTCGCCCGCTTCGCGGCGGCGCGCATATTCGGCATTGGTGGCCGTCAGCGTCCAACCGATATGGTTTGGTGGCATGCGCAGCAGTGCAAAGGCAACGCCTGTGCGATTCAGGTGAAAGCTGGCGTCGCGCATCTGTTCAATCGTATCCCAGACGGGCAGAAACAGACGCATGTTTGGCTCCAGTGCCATGCCTCGCATCGGGCTTTGCCCGGTGAGGTTCAAACGCTTAGGCCCCGCCCACGGATAGAGCTTGTAACCAATACGGGTGAACACGCCGAGGCCGCCATTTGCGCCAATAAGACCACGGATCATGCCGCGCAGGCCCGGCCCCGGCCCCTCCTCGCTGAACCAGTCATCATCACCACCAAGAGAGCCCATGCGCACGATGTCTCCCTGTGGCGTCACCCATTCTATGCCCAGGATATTGCGGAAATTGGCACCCGTGCTGGCACCGGTAATGCCAACCCCCAGAAAGGACGTGGCCGAGGCCAGCGGCGAATGCGACGGCCCCGCACCCACGATATGACAGTTGAGCCCCACTTTCATGGCCTCCGCTTGCAATCGGCCCGCAGTTACAAAAGGCTCGATCACCGCCATCTGGTTTGCGGCATCCATCTTGATCAGACGGTTCATACGGCAAAGGTCCATCACCACCACATTTTCGCTGGCGCTGAGATAGGTTCCACCATTGCCGGAACTTAACGGACGAAAGGAAAGCCCGCGTGCAAGACAGCATTTGATAATAGCCGCCACATCCTCTGCCGAGTTGGGCATAACCACGGCAATCGGCCAGTTTTTAAGAAATTTTGGCCCCGGCATCGAGCCGACACCGCCATTCCAGGCGTAACTTGCAATTGAGCTCGGATCATTGGTGGCATTGTCTTGCCCAACAATGGATTGAAGCGCTTGCAAAACTTCGTTGCGATCGTGAGCCATGGTCATTCTCCAGCCTTATGAGATGCGTCTGGGGCGGAGGCGGTCTGTCGGGTGTGGAGATATTCGACCAACCCATACACCCGGATCGAAGACCCCGCCTCCTGCGCCACCTCTTTCATGTGGCTGCTGCACGCGGTGCAACTGGTTACGAGGAACTCTGCCCCGGTGCTCTCGGCTTCCTGAAGTCGGTTGCGGGCAGCAGCGCGAGCAAAATCGGGGCTGGCCTGTTTGCCGCCACCGCCGGCACCGCAGCAGAAGGCGAATTCCCGAATGCGCTCCATTTCCACAATCTCGGCATCCACAGCCCGCAGCAATTGCCGGGGCTCTTCATAGACACCATTGACCCCAAGGTAGAGCTCGCCTTCCGGCACGCGCATCGGAATGGAATTATAGGCCATCACCGTTTCGCCCTCCCACGGATGGCGCTCTTCGCCTAGCCGCCCAAGGCGGCAGGAATCGTGGTACGTGACAGTGTCGCGCTTTTGGCCAGCCGCCACGGTGAGCGGGTTTTCGGCCAGCCACTGCGCGATATGAATGACTTTGATGTTGCCAAGGGAAACACCAAGGCGCGGATAAATATTGCGAAAAGCCGAAAAAGCATCATCGCTATAAACAATAAGCGTGCCTGCCCCGCTCTTGCGGAGCCATTCTGCCGTTTTCTGTGCTAGATCCGCTGCGAGATCCTGATCACCGATATCATAGGCAAGACCACCGCTATCCGGCTCGTCCACGCCGCCAATGACGAAATCGACATCGCGCCGCTGAAGCTCAGAGGCGATATGGCGGATGAAAGGCCATTCATCGCGATCGAAAGCCACATCGCCAACATGGAAGAGAACGGGTGCCTGATGGGTTTTGGTCTGTTTCAGGGACAGGCCAGCGAACCATTCACCGCGCATTGCGGCGGGCAGGCCCCTTGCATTCCCGAGTGTGCGCAGATGCGCGAGCATCTCGCGCAGCGGCTCTGGCGCATGCCCGTCGGCCGTCACCTTTTGGCGTAGCGCATAGAGCGAATCGAGCGGCTCGACGAAATCGGCAAGCAATGTCTTGCAGCTGGTATCGCAGCCACCGCACATGGAACAGGAATAGACATTCTGAATGAAGTCCGGCGTGTATTCGACACGATTATGCAAAAGTGCATAGGCCGCAATGAGCTTTCCGCCTGCCGTATGCGAAAAGAATTTGCCGTGCTGAACGCTTGGACAGATTTCCGCAAAATCCTGACTGCGGACTTCCGGCACCCATTTGCAAAAGGTGCAGCGGGTGCAAGAGCCAAGCTTGTCGTGAAGCTTTTCGAGGGTTGGGCTGATATGGGTCATTAGAAGCAAAGCCTCCCTGGATTGAGAATACGGTCCGGATCGAAGATGGATTTCGTCTCGCGCAGCAATGGCTTGACGGTGGGATTGCGGGCAAAGGCCATGTCAGCCCATGCGCCATAGGGTCGGCTGAAAAAGCCGCCCGTAGCGCTACAGGCCTTGGCCAGCTCATCGGCAAGTGCATCGGCTGCCGATGTCTGCTCTATGGATGCCGGATCAAAGGGCAGCACCAATTCAACATGACAGTTGCGGCCATGCAGGCGTGGCTGGACGTAAATTGCAACATTTGCGCCCAAACGTTCCCGTGCCAACGCAATAAATTGCTCGGCACGATCCATTTGGCTGAGAAAAAACACACTGCGATGGGCACCCGCGATGCGGTCTTTGTAGTTGCTGTCCGGTGGATTGGCTTGCAGCTCCGCAATCCGGCTGGCGGAATGCCCGGCCAGATCGGGGCTTGCCACCAGTCCTGCATCCGCGCAGAGTTGGGTGACATCGGCCAACTGATAGGCAATCTTGTCATCGGGAAAATCACAAGACGCGGTCAGTTGGATGTAGAGCGTGTAAGCGGGCAGGCGGGCAGCAAGATCGGCAATGCGGTCTGGCTCACTCTCCAGCACGGCTGCAAGGTGCAGATTGCTGGCGATAAAACTGGCCATGCCGATACGCCGCCGATGCAATTCTGCTGAGAGCCGTGCCAGTGGAGCGATACTGTCGGCCCCCACAAAGCGGGCCTCTTCGCGTGCTGGCAGGCGCTCACACAGAATGGCCGCCCAATTGAGAATGGCAAGCGTGCCTTGCGAGCCTTGCACAACACGCAGAAAATCCGTGCCTGCTGGCCCCATGGCGGTAAGATAGCGCAACCCCGCCTTCCAATGTTCATCAAGGGTGCCGCTGATGGCCGCACTGCCGGTGCGAAAGACATCGCCGGTGCCAAACACCAACTGCGCACCGCCGAAGGGGTCCAGCACATCCCATTGCTCAGACGATTGCAAGTTGGGTTCGCGATCCAAATAGCTTGTCAGCACGGATTTTGACGCGCGTGGCAACAGCGGCTTGAAGGCGCGCAGACCCTGGGGTGCCAGCAGCGCATCGATAGCGCCGAAGGTGACGCCCGGCTCAATCACCGCAACCGCATCTTGCTGATCGATCTGCAACAGATGGTTCATGCCACTGAGATCAACAAACACGGTGGGCCGTTCTGCCGTTGCACCGCGCAGCCGCGCGCCGCTGCTGGAGCTGAACGTGGTCAGGGCCGTGCCGGTTTTCCGCGCCCAGCCGATAACGGCAACGATCTCCTCCGTGCTGCGCGGTCGCACGACCGCAAGCGGCGGAGCCTCGCGGCCTGATGGGTTTGCGGGCATGTAGGGTGCGAGGCTGGCCTCCTCGGCGTCAAGCCCAATCGCACGCAGGCTTGCCACATCGGCACGCCGGATAAGCTTCTGCCGCACAGCGGCAAGGCTAGCAGTTGCTGCCATGGTGTGATGTCCTTATAGTTGGGATAGGGTGCAGGTGCCTGTTCCGCAAAGGGAAATGATGGCAGCTGTTGCAAAAATTTTGGGTGTCGCGCCGGGCGGGGCTTGCGCATTTTTCAGCACACAGATAGCCGCCCGCGTCCCTGGTAAAGGGCCACAGCACATTTGACTCTCCTCCCATTTCAAGCCAAGGGTACTCTTTATAATTGTTGCCTCATGATAGGCACGCCACTTGAATATAGTCAAGTGACTTGACCATAAAATCATCAACACATGCGTTGAGGTTTCCAACAGGAGCCGTTAAACCCGAAAGGGAAAGTGCGGCGAGGGTGCGGCCAGCAGCCTTAAATGGCCGAACATTCCCACCACAAATCCGCCTCACTCACCTTAACACCTTGCAAATCAACAGAAATCACAGAGAACTGACGAAGCAGCCGCCAAGCAGGCCACACACCTTCATCGGCAAAAGCCTCTCAAAGAAGATTCCGACCGCAACAGCAATGACAAGCAAACACAGGGTAAATGCACGAATGGACTCGAAGACCCCTCCCTTACTTCCGCGTTTTCTGCGTGCCATCTACTGGTTTGACGAGGCGCTGAGAGCCTCCCAGGAGTTGCAAGGGCAAACACCGGTCACACGGGCGCAGGGCATGCTTTTGATCAACATTGCCCTTGGGGAGCGGCGTCCGACGCGCTTGGCGCGTACCATGGGCGTCACCAAACAAGCGGTCAGCCTTATGCTGGGAGACCTGACCGCAGCGGGCTACATTTTTATCAAGCCAGACCCAGAAGATGCACGCGCATCACTCATTGAGTTCAGCCCGCAAGGTCAGACTGAATTGGAGAATATCTTTGCCACGCTGGAGCACCTCGAAGACCATCTGGCAACGGTTTTAGGTCAGGACCGAATGTCCGTCCTGCGGGCCGCATTGGGGATGGACTGGGGCACGCCACCCGCATTGGGATCCAAAGAGGCCCACACGCCTGATGCGACGGAAAGCGCGATCCAGAAAAAATGATGCCGACCGGCTTCATGGAATTGGGAGCGAATAGGGCTATTGCCGTGAAGTAAATATTATAGTCAATCTAATTGACTATTTTCAAAATGCCGATATCTTCTCTGTGAGATGTTTTTGAAACACACAAAAACATACCTCTGGGAGGAGAAAAAATGTCTGTGTTTCTACGGTATGATGCCGCGCCCTTTGGCGCGGGCGCTAAAGTTTTGATCTGTCCCCGTTTGATATTGCAATGGGCCGGTCTATTCCGAACCCTTGATTTGCGGCAGCTTGGCAAGCGGTTGGCAGCGATGCTCTGTCCCCAGCAGCCTATATTGGCTCAGCGCCCGATTGGTGAACTCTCCGCAGGCGGGAGGATCGCATGACCAATCTTGATACAAAGGGTACCCGCACAGCCCTTATTGTCGGTCATGCGGCCGGTATGATCGATATGGTCTCTCTTCCCATTTGGGTCGGTGGACTGGTCGGTGGCTATGGCTATTCATCCGCTCAAGCCGGAGGACTTGTCACCACATTTCTGATTGGGGTGGTGATTGCCAGTTGCGGCCTTGCGACGCTTTTCCATCGCTTTTCCATGCGTTGGGTGCCCGGTGCAGGCTTTAGCGGGGCTGCGCTGGCGTTCGCAGCACTCTGGATGGCATCAGGTTTCGGCAATTTTCTCGCACTTCACCTCTGTGCCGGTCTTTGCATCGGCACGGCTTTGTCAGCGGTTCATGGAACCATTGGCCGCACAAGCAATGCTCATCGCACATTTGCTTATGCCACCATTGGCTTTGGCATCTTCAGCGTTATCTTCATGGGCTTTGCCACGCAGGTGATTGCCGCAATGCAGCCACGCAACCTGTTCTTGATTTTTGCCGGGGTTATGGCGATCGCTGCCGCAGTCAATTGGTTGCTTTTCCCCCACAGCGCCACCATGCCGAAGGCGGAGAAAAAACCATCGCCCAATTCCGGTCGCGTGCCGCGTTTTGAACCCGTCGTCTGGTTTCTCATCGCCGCTCTGCTGGGCATGAACTTCAATCAGGCCATGAATTTCAGCTTTGTTGAGCGCATTGCCAGTGACCATGATTGGCCAACATCCACCATCAACGGCATTCTTGTGGGCGTTGCCTTTCTCAGCCTCATTCCGGCCCCGCTCGCAGTGTTTTTTGAAAAAAAGCTTCATCCGGTTTATGTGGGCATAGTAGGCGTGCTGCTTCAGGCCGCTCTTTCGCTGGGCATAACCCATGCGCTCGACGTTCCCGGTTTTGCCGCCTCGGCAATCTTCATTCCCTTTGTCATGATCTTCTCGCACACATTTCTCTTCGGACTCATGTCGCGCGTGGAACCAACTGGCCGAGCAGTGGCGGCCAATCCGGCCATTACCATGGGCGGCGGAGCGCTTGGGCCTCTGGTTGGCGGCATTCTGGTCCAGACAATGGGCTATCATGGCCTCAGCCTTGCAACCGCTCTGGTGGCCACCTGTGTTGTGGCGGGACTAATGCTGGTGCTGATGCGCCTGTTGCCCTCGCACGCCAGCAACGCACTAGCCCCAAAAAGGCACTGGCCATTGTGACCCGTCACGACCAATAGGCTTAAGCCTGCAAGGCAAATGCCGCGTGCCCAAAAGCCACGCAACAACAGAAACATCTGGAGTGAGCCGGGCCGAAGAAAAACCTGACGGATTCCAGACCTGACCTTCACACAAACAGCAGCGTCGAAACGTCCCGGTATAACCCGGCGACCCATCCTATCCATTTATCTCGGGGGGAGAAAAATGAAAACCCATCTCAAGCAACTTGTTATCCTCAGTGCTGCATACGGAGTGCTGGCAAGCGGACTTCCTGCCGTAGCAGCCGATGCCAACACCCCTGCCGATCCTTCCATCGCGAAGGCTCCAGACCCGCAGGCCCCTCCTCCCGGCCCCTTGACCGGCCTTGGACACACGCTCCATGACGCCGGTTTTGATGTCCGCATCAATTTCGTCAATCTCTATGCAAATGCGTCAGATTTCGGGTTTGATCCGGGCCATTCTGGTAACTTCGGCTTTCTGATGTTCGACACGACATACCATATATCAGACATGTTCAAGATCAACTGGCAGGAAACGGTCAACATTCCCAGGCACAATGCCAATCAGTATCTGTTTCAAGTCTCGAATGCCTTTTACGCTACGGACCCTTCTCTCGATAGTTCAACCGATCTTACACGCCTTACCCTCCAGGGGGATTTTTTTGACGGAAAGCTGGAGGTCGAGGGCGGTCGGCTCAACATGTGGCCGGAGTTTTTCAGGTCAGAGTTCTGCGGTGGCAAGGGGTGCATCTCGCAAACCCGTGCGTTGGTGTTAAGCGCTCCCGGCAACACCGTTGCGCAATGGGGTGGCCGCGTTGGCTACAATCTCACGCCGGATCTCTCCCTCGGTGGCGTCATCACCGAGAACAACACAGAAAACTGGCAGACAGGATCGGGCTGGAACTGGGGGAGAGGCGATTCTGACGGTTATACCGCCGTGGTCCACCTCGCCCAGCGGCAAAATTTTCTGGAGACAGCGAAGCCGCTTAACTATGAAATTGGTGGTTATCGAAGCTCTGCATCCTACACGGACGCGCTATACGGCACAGGCTGGGGCAATCCAACCTTTGGCGCGAACCAGACAGTGATCGAACATGACGGGGGATCAAACGGGGTTTTTGCTCAGGTTCGAAAAGTTCTCTGGAGTGATCCCGATGGAAGCCCCTTCCCCGAAAACATCGCGGTTTCAGGCGGCATCTTCCACACGTTCGGAGACGGTCAATCCTATCCGTGGGAAGCTTATGGCAGCATTGAATATGGCGGCTTCTGGAAAGCTAACCCCCTCACATCTATAGGCGCGACGGTTCACTATATTGGCCTCAGTGAAAAACGTGCCCAATACGAAACCAACGCGCGCCGGTTTTTGACAGGCATCTACGACCGGCAGCCGCGAGACACGTTCCAGTTCGATCTGCACGGACGGACAGGAATAGGCCCCGCTGGATTTCTTGAGTTTGGGGCATCTTACGTCAAGGATCCCAACACAACCTACCTTGCTGACTATTCCACCTCAAGAATGAAGAACGGCTGGACCATCTATGCAGCCATTGTCTTCGACCTTGGAACCACTCTGGGGCTATCACCACCGCCCCAACCCTAAACCTTTCCGCTCTCTTCCCAAGCCTGCAACAAGAGGTCGGACTGTCATTTGTCTTCACTGGCAAGTTTGCTCAACGGGTTTCTAAGCCAGGCTTAGAAACCCGCGAGTGAACTTGGAGAAGCCGACACATCATCCGCTCCGAAAACTGCAGGCAATGAACACCTACTTCAATTTGCATCCTTGGCGAAGAACACGGGCGTTTGGGCTCACTATGACCGCAGGGGCTGGGTGCTTACAGGTTCTGCACGTTTTTCAACATGATCCGCATCACCCGGATGGTTGCCTCGAGGTCCTGGGGATCTGCACCCTCAATCAATGTTTCCTCACGCGCGAGCGCGATCCGCATGATCTCTTCGTGAAGGTCATAGCCCCTCTGGTTCAGGCGCCAGCGCTTCTTGCGCGGGTCCGTCTCCGAGACCTCCGAGTCGAGATAGCCCTGCTCATCGAGCGTCGCCAGAGCGCGGCTTGCGGCGGCCTTGTCAAGATTGATGACATCACAGATGCGCCCCGCCGTGATGTTGGGCTCGATCGCCAGCATGGATACCGCGCGCCACTCGCTGATACCGATGCCGAAGCGCTCACGGTAAACGCTTGAGGCCCCACGCGATAGGGCATTGTTGATGCTGGACAAGAAGAAGGGCGTGTAATTCGAGATATCGAGAATTTCGACGCCATCGCGTGTGGTCGTCGGACTGGATATGCGGTCTTGCGGGCAGCGTGCGCCAGTTTTCACCCGCACGCTTGTTGGCCTCTTGGCAGATGTCATGCGGCGCGTGCTTTCCTCGATTTCGACAGTGCCGTGATATCATAGTTGCATTGCACAAGCTCATCGGCTGTCACCCCTTCTGGCGACTTTAGAAGCTGACGTGCGGCCATGTGCTCGGCTGCGGCATTGACCGTCTCCACTGCACGCAATTTGCCCGATTTGAAGCGAAATACAAGCCTTCGCCCGTTTTCACCTTCAAGGGGATGATCCTCATCGCCCGATACCGCAAGACCTGCAATCTGCAACTTCCATGGCCCCTGATCGCTCCAGAACCAAGGCAAGGCCTCATAGGGTTCGGATTTTCCCGTGAGCCGACGAGCGATTGTTCGGGCGTGGTCGGTGGCGGCCTGGACGGATTCAAGCCGCGTCAACTCCCCCGTGACCGGATCTGGAAAGGCTGCACAGTCGCCGAGGCCCGAAATGGCTGGATCGGCGGTGAGAAGATACGCATCCACAGCGATACCGTTGGCAATCTCAAGCCCAGCGTTTCTGGCAAGTTCCACATTGGGTCGCACGCCAACAGCAAGCAGCACCATGTCACCGGGAATAATTGCTCCGCTAAGAAGGCGAACACCCACAACCCCGCCATCCTCACTCCGCAGGATCTCGTTGACGGGGTCCCCGAAGTGCAGCGACACGCCGTGCATCTCGTGGAAGGTCTGAAAGAATCCGGACATAGCGCGAGAAACGGCACGAGCCATAAGGCGTTCCGTTGCCTCGACGACGGTGACGGAGTGGCCGATGGATGCCGCAACAGCGGCGAATTCGAGGCCGATAAAGCCGCCCCCGATCACCACAGGGTGGCGACGACCCCGCGCGAGAGCTTCGCGCAGGGCATCCGCATCGGCTGCGGTGCGCAAGGCGAAGACATCGCTCCCCTCCAGGCCACGGATCGGCGGGATGAGGTTACGCGCGCCGGTTGCCAGCACGAGATGGTTATAGCCGATACGGGCACCGCTCTTGGTCGCCACAGTTCGCGTCACCCGATCGATATGAATGGCCGGGTCCCCGGCTATCAGGCCGATTTTGTTTCGGTGAAAGAAGCTGTCGGGCCTCAGCTCAATGCTCTCGGCACGGCCATCTTTTAAATAAGCCTTGGAAAGCGGCGGACGCTGGTAAGGCAGGCCTGTTTCCTCTCCGATCAAGGTGATCTCCCCGGAAAACCCCTCCTGACGAAGGCTCGCAGCCAACTGGAACCCTCCCTGGCCGGAGCCAATGATGGCCACCTGGTTCATGTTTGGCTCTCCGGAAGATGGATGACGAGACCATCGAGATGTGGTTTGATGCGAATCTGGCACGAGAGACGGCTGGATGGCCTTATCGCGCAGATGACGCTCTCCAGCATATCCTCTTCTCCATCAGCACGAACGCCAACGGTTTCGACCCACGTGTCATCGACATAGCAATGACAGGTTGCGCACATCATGGAGCCGCCGCATTCACCGATGATGCCATCGATATCGTTCGTAAGTGCCACGCGCATGACGCTATCACCGTCGGCGGCATCGACAACCGATTGCGCGCCGTTATGGGAGATGAAAGTGATCCTGGTCATGTGATCTCCTATTTCGCGATGAATTCGAGAGGCATGCGGTCGAGGGCATGGATTGCGTTGTTGGGACGCCAGACGACCTCTCCGTCGAATTCAATGCGGTCCACTTTCGCCGCCATCACCGTGAGCAGTGTTTCGAGTTCCAGCCGCGCGATGTTCTGCCCAACGCAACCGTGGATGCCCGCCCCGAACGCCATATGTCCTGCCGGCCTGCGGTCTATGCGGAAGCTTTCCGGGGCCTCCCATTTCTCTGGGTCCAGGTTAGCCGCCCCAAGGACGCAAATGATCTTGCTGCCTTCGGCGATCTTCAAACCTGCGATTTCGGTATCGACAGCGGCGGTCCGACCGAATGTGTGCACCGGAGATGTATACCGCAGAACCTCCTCGAAGCAGGGGCGTGCCAGCGAAGGGTCGACCTTGAGCCGTTCGTATTCCGCCGGATTGGATGCGAGGCACCAAAGGGCATTGCCGATCCCGGTCACGGTCGTGTCGACCCCGGCTGACAGGAACGAGCGGATCAGCAAACCGGCTTCTTCCTGCGTGATTTCTCCGGCATCCGCCGCTTCGTAAATGATCGCCCCCATGCCGTCAGGGCGCAGCCGCGAGCGGGCGCAGGCGGACATGATCCAGGGAACGATTTCGGGGATCATGGCACCAGCCTTGCGGCGCAGCGCGTTGTCCGGCCCCATGGAGTTGAAAACCATCGCGCCGTAATCGACCAGGGGACGCGGGTCGTGATCCACCATTCCGAGCGCCTCGGGAAAAACAGCGGTTGGAAAGGCCTCTGCAAGTTCCACCACCGCTTCGAAACGTCGCTTTTCCAGAAGCGCATCCACGATCTCCACGGCCTTCACACGGAAATCCTCCTTGAATTTCGAGATGGCCTTGGGGGAAAGAGCCCGCGCCATGACCTTGCGCGTGCGTGCGTGCTCCGGCGGGTCCACTTCCAGGATGATTGACGGCGGACGCCAGGGCGTACCATAGCGGAAATCATTCAGGCCAACTCCCCTTGAGGAGACGAAGCGCGCGTGGTCGGAAAAAATTTCCTTCGTCTCCTCATAGCGGCCGGATGCGAGAATGGAATATTTTGGAATATAGACCAGCGGCCCCTTCGCACGCAGCTCTGCATAATAGGCGTTCGGATCAGCGAGGACCGCCTCGTCGTAAGGATCGATATCCCAGACGGGGATGCCTTCGGCAGGTTCGAAAACGCGATGCCCTTCGATCATGTTCACAGCGATGTCCTCCTCGCGCCTTGGAGCAGCTGCCGCCGACCTTCGAGGGCGTCAATCCAGCTGTTGCTCGCCCATGGCAAGGCTATCGCGGCCGCAAAAACGGCGCGTGGAATCATGTTCATCTTGAAATCCTCCCAAAGTTCGTTGACGCCCGCCTCCTCCTCAGGCGTCAGGGCGTCACGAGTTGCGTTCGCAACTCGCTAAGTTGTGCCGTTATGAGTTGTGATGTCAACTAGAAACTTGAGTGCGGGGTCCTCAATGAGTTTAATTCCGAGAGGCGCAGTGCCCCGGGCCGCTTCCGAGCTTTCGACGGTTTGTCGCGCCGATCAGTCGCCAAAGGCTGGTGGTCGTTGCATCTGACTGATGGCTCTCAGATTCTGGCCCTCCGGCTCAGCGTGGTGTGCTCGGGCACAGCCAAATCCGTCGCCATCATGTCCAAAACAGAGTTCAAAAGACCCTCGGCTTGGCGCAAACACAATTCGAATCTCATGCCCAGCATCGGCGTGGTTTCGATCGCCAGATCAATATAGCGCGGCTGGCCACCACGCGTCTTGCGGCATGGGGCTGCCCAGCCCGCCAGCGCTTCTGGCGCTATCCAAAGGGTTAAACTGCCACGCGGCGAAGGCCGGCTTCATATTCCGCCCAGTTCGCCACTTTCAACTTCATCTTACCGATATGCGGGCGGCGTTATGTTTGTGCGGCAAGTTGAATCAATCAACCTATTTTTGATCCTGGCAGCATAGATCCAAAACATTGACATTTGGCCCGTGCGCCAATCCCGCACTTCCTGCAATCAGATCCCACAATGGCCGTGAAATCGACTTCGCTCAATCAATCGTCATCGCACAAAGAGCGCGGCCCTTTCGAGCCGCGCCCATAACGATGTTAAGCCACTCAGGCGGCTGCGTTGATGACCAGCGTTTGCGAATTGGTATATTCGCTGAGGCCCTCAAGCGCATTTTCAATGCCGATGCCGGATTGCTTGTGACCACCAAAGGCCACATGGGGCGAGAAGCTGTGAATCTCGTTGACCCAGACAGTCCCGGCTTCGATCCGCTCGGCGATGCCGCGTGCCGCAGCAATGTCCTTGCTCCATACGGAGGCGGCAAGGCCATATTCCGTATTGTTGGCGCGATGGATCACATCGTCGATATCCTTAAACTTCAGAAGCGGCAGAACAGGGCCGAAGGCTTCCTCGACCACCACGCGGCTATCCTCCGGTGGATTATCAATGATGGTGACAGGCACGAAGAAGCCCTTGCGGTCCTCAACTTCGCCGCCCAGCAGAAAGTGGAGGCCTTTGTCCTTCGCATCAGCCAAAAGATTTTTCAGCTTCTCAAACTGCATGCGGTTCTGAATAGGACCGAGATCCGTTCCCTGTTCGGCACCGTCGCCAACCTTCACGGTTCTGGCATAGGCCACCAGAGCCTCGGCCAGTTCATCATAAACGTCTTCGTGGATGTAAAGCCGCTTGGCCGCGACGCAGAATTGGGCGCTGTTCTGGAAGGCCGCCCAGAATAGCTTTTCGGCAGTTTCCTTGACGTTGACATCCGGCAGCACAATGGCCGGGTCGTTGCCGCCAAGCTCCAGCGTGATCCGCTTGAGATTGCCTGAGCATGCCTCCATGATCTTGCGGCCCGTGGCTGTGGAGCCGGTGAAGCTGATCTTGCTGATGTCCTTGTGCTGCGTCAGCCAGGAGCCGAGGTCGTTGCCGCCAGAAACCACGTTAAGCACGCCCGGCGGCAGAATATCGCGGACAATCTCGCCCAGTTTCAGCGTGCACAAAGGCGTATAGGGCGAGGGTTTCAACACCATGGTGTTGCCAGCAACCAGTGCAGGCGCGATCTTCCACACGGCCAGCAGGATCGGAAAATTCCATGGCGTGATGCCGCCAACAACACCAAGCGGAACGCGCCGTGTCTCCACCGTGCGCCCATCGGTTTTCTCAGCCACATGAAGGGGCAGCTCCTGTTTGGCAATTTCCCGGCACCAGAAGGCAGAGCCGCCAACCTCCCATTCGGCCCCCTTGAACGCCTTGCCCTGTTCCCGCGTCAAAAGACGCATGAACTCTTCCGCATGGGCCTCGATGGCATCGCCAAGGCGGGCAACAAAGGCCTGACGCTCGCTCAATGGGCGGGCCGACCATGCCGGAAAGGCTGCCTTTGCAGCGGATACGGCCGCCTCCAGCTGCTCACGGCTGGCGTCGGGTGCCTTGGCAATCACCTCTTCGGTGGCGGGGTTGAAGACCTCAAAGCTGGATGTCGCACTGACGGCCTTGCCGTCGATGGTCATCGTATAATCCCCATTGAAATTGATGGACATGATGGAACCTCCCGTTTCCAGCGCGCAAAACGCGCAAATATTGACAAATGCCGACCGCCGCTCAGGCGGGGACGTTGGCCTCTCGCAGCGAGCGGCGTAGAACTTTTCCGGTGCTGTTTTTCGGCAGATCTTCGACGAAAATCACCCGTCGCGGAATTTTGTAGGATGCCAGATGCTTGCGGCAGTGGTTGAGCAAAGCCTCCTCGCTCAATGCCACATCGCGGTGAGGCACAACGAAGGCCTGGGCAATCTCACCCTTTTCCTCATCAGCAATGCCCGCAACAGCCACCATGGCAACAGCCGGATGCATGGCAATCACCTGCTCAAGCTCTGCCGGATATACATTATAGCCAGCGGTGATGATCATGTCCTTCTTGCGATCAACCACGAAGATATAGCCATCCGCGTCGGTGCGGGCGATGTCGCCGGTCGCAAGCCAGCCGTCAGGGTCTATCGCCTCAATGGTGGCAGCCTCGTTGCGCCAATAGCCCTTTGTGACCATGGCACCACGCACCAGCAATTCACCGGGTCTGCCGGGCGTGGCCTCGCGCTTTGGCTCCTCCAGATCGGCGAGGCGCACCTCCAAACCCGGCATCGGCAGTCCGATTGATCCGGGGCGCGGGCTCCAGTAGGGCGAGTGCGTGATGGCAGGGCCTGCAACCTCGGTCATGCCCCACAATTCCAGAAGCGGGCAGCCAAAGCGGCTTGTCACGGCATCAATCTTGGCAGTCGGCATGGTCTGGCCGCCAACGGTGCAGCGCGTCAGGCTTGTCAGGCCGGCGTTCGCGATGTTCGGATGGGCGAGCATCTGGTAGAACATGGTCGGCACACCCTCGAAAAGCGTGGCTTTTTCCGCGCTGATCAGCCGCAAAGCCTCGGCGGCATCGAAGCGCGGCGTGGTAATCAGCCGCGACCCGACGAGAAAGGTCGCATTCATGACGATATTGCCGTAAACATGCGGAAACGGCAGAGAGGTCAGCACGGCGTCGCCATCGTGACGCACATGGATGGTGGCCGTGCCCGCCAGACTCGCAAAAAGCCCGGCATGGGTCATTGTGGCACCTTTCGGACGCCCGGTTGTGCCAGACGTATAGCCGATGGTGAAAAGATCGTCCGGGCGGCGCTCGACTGGAAGCCTATACTCTCCATCGAGAAGTGTTGTGAGTTCTTCCGCCTCCGGGGCCTCGCCCAGCGTAAAAACATGGGCCTTGGTTTTGAAAGAGGCGCGGCGATCAGCAGGAACGATTAGGGCTGCGGCCTCGGAATTGTCCAGAATGAAGGCGACTTCTTCCGCGCTGAGGAGAAAATTCGCAGGCACGACCACCGCACCCAATCTGGCAATGGCATGATAGGCAACCACCCATTGCCAGCCGTTGGGCAAATGCAGCACAATGCGATCACCCGCTCGCAGACCGCGCGCCGCAAACGCTCCGGCCATGCGCCCTGCCAGATCGTCTATTTCTTGAAAGCTGAAGGAACGCAGGCCGGGAAGGGTCAAGGCGGTCTTATCGCCAAACCGTTGGGCTGCGTTATACGCCAAATCGCTGATGCGAGATTGTTGCATTGTTCGCCCCCTCTATGCCATGGCTGGAATAGGAACGGCTTTCACAACACGCGCTTCGCCTTTTCCGCACACGACGGCGGCATTAAAACGGATCATGCAGGCCTCCCTCGCAGCCGCCCGCTCCTCCAGGCGGCTGTCTTGATCTTCGCAAAAGCTACAGCCGAATAAGGATCAAATCCTGCCAAAGAATTGATGCATTCGGACAACGACAAGGCTGCCTCACGGGTGCGATGCAGCTTTCACGACTTATGCGATGATGTACCCTGCCTTGCAGCAACCGCGAAAGCCCGTGGGGTCTGGCCAGTCCAGGACTTGAATGCACGCACAAAACTTGCCTCTGCATCAAAGCCACATTCGCGGGCAATGCGCTTGATCGGCCACTGGGTGGAAGCCAGCAGTCGCTCTGCCAGCCGTTGGCGCGACAGATCTTTCAGCGCCTGAAACGATGTGCCTTCCTGTTTGATATGGCGGTGAAGGCTGCGGGTTGACAGATTGAGCTTTTCTGCCAGGTCATCGATCCCTGCTGCTGGCATGTCATTCAGCAAGCGGAGAATTTCGCGCGAGAGCAGACGGTCGCGCCGATACTGACGCACCATCAGCGGCAAGGGCCGCCTCAGCATTTGTCGCAAGGCAGCATCATCGCGCAGGACGGGCAGGCCCAGATAGGCAGCATCAAAACGAAGGCTTGCCTGATCCGCGCCAAACGACGCAGGGCCATTGAAGAGATAGCGGTAGCTTTCAGCATGCGCTGGTGCGTCGAATGGAAACGCAACATCAACCAAGGGAATGCGCGTGTCGCCGAGCCACGAGGCCACGCCCTGAAGATTGCGCAGCAGGCTGACCAGACAAAACTCCCGAAAAGCGCCAAGTTCGCTTTTCTCTTCGATCCGAACCTCAGCCAGATTGCGTCGCGTTTCGAGACTGAGCGTAACATCCTGCGTGATGAGGTTATGATGGCGGCACCATCGCGTGATGGCAATGCCCAGCGTGGCCGAGGGCAGTGATGCGCGGCACAGCATGCCATAACTGCCCCACGGCAGGCGGTGGGAAAACCAGCCAAGCGCCTCATCGTCCAGCTCGCGCATGGCGTGATCTGACAGGCGTTCGAGTTGATCGGCTGTTATTCTGCCATCTGCATGCAGGGTGGCGGGATCAATGCCTGCCGCGAGAAGCGCTGGCTGCTCTGTCATCCCGCGCTTTTGATAGGCTAAAACAATAGCCAAGGCAAAGCCGGAGGGCGTTCTCGCCTGCGTCATGAACCTGCCTCCCTCTGGCACTATCCATCAATTCTTTGACGGGATTTGCCTATCTTCAATCGCTAGACTGCCACAAAGTCAATAATGACCGGCGCGGCGGAAACGCTTGCGGCAGAGGAGGCCGGGCGTGAATCCATTGTCAACAAGCATCAATTCCGGCTCGGCAGAATTTCGCGCCAATGCCGAGGCGATGGCGGAGGCTGTCGCCGATCTCGCCTTGAAAACGGCTCAGGCGGCACTGGGTGGTGGCGAGGTGGCGCGCAGGCGCCACACCGGGCGCGGAAAGCTGCTGCCTCGTGAGCGGATCGATCGCTTGCTCGATCCCGGATCGCCATTTCTGGAGATTGGTCAGCTTGCGGCCCACGGCCTTTATGATGGCGAAGCCCCGTCTGCGGGTATCGTCGCAGGCATTGGCAATGTCGAAGGCCGCCGCTGCATGGTGGTTGCCAATGACGCGACGGTAAAGGGCGGCACCTACTATCCGATGACGGTGAAGAAGCACCTGCGCGCCCAGAAAATTGCTGCGGAAAACCGTCTGCCCTGTCTTTATCTCGTGGATTCGGGCGGTGGCTATCTGCCGCTCCAGGATGAGTTTTTCCCCGACGAAAATCATTTTGGCCGCATCTTCTACAATCAGGCGCAGATGTCGGCGGCTGGTATTGCGCAGATCGCCGTTGTCATGGGCTCCTGCACAGCGGGTGGAGCTTATGTGCCCGCCATGAGCGATGAGACGGTGATTGTGCGCGAACAGGGCACAATCTTTCTCGCAGGCCCGCCATTGGTGAAGGCGGCAACCGGTGAGATTGTCACGGCGGAAGATCTTGGCGGTGGCGATGTGCACACCCGCATCTCCGGCGTTGCCGACCATTTGGCCGAAAATGATTCCCACGCCCTTCACATCGCCCGGCGGATCGTCTCGACATTGCCCGCGCAGGAAGACGCGGCCAGCCAGTTTGACGAGCCGATTTATCCAGCCGAAGAGCTTTACGGCATCATCCCATCTGACACGCGAAAGCCTTATGATGTGCGTGAGGTGATTGCGCGTCTGGTGGACGGCTCGCGGTTTGACGAATTCAAGGCGCGCTACGGCACAACGCTTGTGACGGGCTTTGCCCATCTTTATGGCATGCAGGTCGGCATCATTGCCAACAATGGCATATTGTTTGGGGATGCGGCGCTGAAGGGGGCGCATTTTATTGAGCTTTGCGTTCAGCGCCGTATTCCGCTGCTGTTTTTGCAAAACATTACCGGCTTTATGGTTGGGCGCGCTTATGAAAATGAGGGCATTGCCAAGCACGGCGCAAAACTGGTGACGGCGGTGGCCACAGCCGCTGTTCCAAAACTCACACTCGTCATCGGCGGCAGCTTTGGCGCCGGAAATTACGGCATGTGCGGGCGCGCCTACAGCCCCCGCTTCCTGTGGATGTGGCCCAATGCGCGGATCAGCGTCATGGGTGGAGATCAGGCGGCGTCCGTTCTGGCCACACTTCGACGTGACGGCGTTGCCGCCAAAGGCGAAACATGGCCGCAGCAAGAGGAAGATGCATTCAAAAACGGCATCCGCGCCCAATACGAACGGCAGGGCCACCCCTATTATTCGACCGCCCGTTTGTGGGATGACGGCATCATTGACCCCGCGCAAACCCGCCGGGTTCTCGGCCTTTCCCTGTCAACGGCGCTCAATGCGCCCATCGGTGAAACCCGCTTCGGCCTTTTCCGCATGTGAGATTGCCATGATCTATAAAACCCTTGATCTCGAATTGAACGGTGCGGTCGCAACAGTGTGGATGAACCGGCCAGACCTGCACAATGCCTTCGATGAGATGCTCATTGAGGACATGACGCTGGCCATTGAAGCGCTGTCTGAAAACGACAGCGTGCGCGTCCTTGTGCTGGCCGGTCGTGGGGCCAGTTTTTCCGCAGGCGCTGACCTTGCGTGGATGAAGCGGCAAGGTGCTGCTACCCTTGCGGACAATACGGCGGATGCCGCCGCCATGGGGCGGATGTTCATGGCATTGCGCAATTGTCCCAAGCCGCTGATTGCCCGCATTCAAGGTGCTGCCATTGGCGGTGGAATGGGGCTGGTGGCGGCCTGCGACATTGCTGTTGCCGCTCCCGATGCCGTGTTTGCCACTTCAGAAGTTCGCCTCGCGCTGATCCCTGCGGTTATCAGCCCGCTGGTTGCTGCTGCGATTGGGGAGCGTCAGTGCCGCCGCTATTTCCTCACGGGGGAGCGGATGGGGGTTGAGAAGGCACATGTGCTGGGCCTTGTGCACGAGATTGCCGAAAAGGATGGCCTTGACGCTGCTGTGGCGCGGATTGTTGCCGATGTGCTGAAAGGCGCGCCTGGCGCGGTAACAGAGGCGAAGGCGTTGATCACGCAGATTTCCGACCGTCGTTTCGATGAAGCATTGGTGTCTGAAATGGCAGAGCGGATTGCGGCCCGCCGAGGCACGGATGAAGCCCGCGAGGGTCTTTCGGCCTTTCTGGAAAAACGCAAACCCGGCTGGATCGCGGATCGGAAAGAAGGGTGAAGGATCAAACCATGTTTCAGAAAATCCTGATCGCCAATCGCGGCGAAATCGCCTGCCGCATTATCCGAACCGCGCGGCGCATGGGCATTGCCACCGTTGCCGTCTATTCGCAGGCTGACGCTGACGCACGCCATGTTCGGCTTGCGGATGAGGCCATTCTCATCGGCCCAGCACCGGCGCGGGAATCCTATCTTGTTGCCGAGAATATTCTTGCCGCTGCCCGTCGCACAGGTGCTGAGGCCATTCACCCCGGCTACGGCTTTCTATCTGAGAACGACGAGTTTGCCGAAGCTTGCGCTGCCAATGGCATCGCCTTTATCGGGCCGCCCGCCGCTGCCATCCGTGCCATGGGATCAAAATCGGCAGCAAAAGAGCTGATGGGCAAGGTCGGGGTGCCGCTTGTGCCCGGCTATCACGGTGCGGACAATGATCCGGCACGGTTGCGGCGAGAGGGTGATCACATCGGCTATCCCGTATTGATCAAGGCCTCCGCAGGCGGTGGCGGCAAGGGCATGCGGCGGGTTGATCGCGCAGACGATTTTGCCGATGCGCTGGCATCCTGCCAGCGTGAAGCGCGCAATGCCTTCGGCGATGATCATGTGCTGATCGAGAAATACATTCTCAAGCCGCGCCACATCGAAATTCAGGTTTTTGCCGATTCGAGTGGCCACTGCATCCATCTTTATGAGCGCGATTGCTCGGTGCAGCGCCGCCACCAGAAAGTTCTGGAAGAGGCACCCGCGCCGGGAATGACCGCAGAGCGGCGCGCAGCCATGGGTGCTGCTGCCGTGACGGCAGCAAAGGCGGTTAACTATGTCGGTGCCGGAACCGTGGAGTTCATCGTCAATAGCGATGGATCTTTTTACTTCATGGAGATGAACACCCGCCTGCAAGTGGAGCATCCGGTTACGGAAATGGTGACCGGGCTGGACCTTGTTGAGTGGCAGCTGCGCATTGCCGCAGGCCACCCCTTGCCCTTGCGGCAGGAGGATGTGCCGCTGATGGGGCATGCCATCGAGGCCCGCATCTATGCCGAGGATGCAGATGCAGGCTTTCTGCCGTCCATCGGCACCCTCCGACATCTGGGACTGCCGCAGCAAAATGCACATGTGCGCATCGATAGCGCCGTAGAGACAGGGGATGCGATCTCACCCCATTACGACCCCATGATCGCCAAGCTGATCGTGCATGGAGCAGACCGCAAAGAAGCGCTAGATCGCATGAGCGAAGCCCTTAGCGCAATCCAGATTGTTGGCCTGACGGCGAATATCGGCTTTCTGCACCGCCTCATAAAGACCCCGTCTTTCGCTGAGGCCGATCTCGACACCGGGCTGATTGAGCGCGAACAGGACAGATTGTTTGCCCTATCCCCCGTGCCTGCCGGGGTCTGGTATCTGGCGGCTTTGCAAGAGCTTTTGCGGGACATTTCTGCCAACCCTGCATCGCCTTGGGCGCTGGCTGATGGCTGGCGGCTGACCGGCCGGGCGGAACGGCGGATCGCACTGTGCTGCAAAGGCGAAACGGTCACAGTCACCGCCGTTTTCTCCGGTGAGGGTTGGACTCTGGCCCTGTCCGGCACGGATGAGCCATCGACCTTTGCGCAAGGCCATGCCAGCCAAAACGGGCCAGCAACGGCGCTCGATGTGCGCATTGGCGAGCGGCGTTACGACGCGACGATCATGATCGATGGGAACCATCGTCATGTGTTCTATACCGGACAAACCTTTGTGGTGGAACGCTTGCCCGACCTGCAACGTGCCACCGACACCAACAGTGGCAGCGGCGGCCTGCGCGCGCCGATGCCCGGCGCGATCATCGCGCTGCTTGCCGAGCCGGGGGTCTCCTTGAAAACAGGGGAACCGTTGCTGGTCATGGAGGCAATGAAAATGGAACACACAATAGTTGCGCCATCCGATGGCACGCTTGCCAGCTTCCATTTTGCGGTTGGCGATCAGGTGGTGGCCGGCGCGGAGCTGGTTGATTTCCAGCCCGCCGCATAAGGACAAGATCATGCACCAAACCAGCGGCGACAACATCGTCATTGTCGAGGTCGGCCCAAGAGACGGCTTGCAAAACGAAGCCGCTATTGTTTCCACCGATGTAAAGATCGAATTGGTGAAACGGCTGGCCAGAGCTGGCCTTGATCACATCGAAGCAACCGCTTTTGTGTCGCCAAAATGGGTTCCGCAAATGGCCGATAGTACCGATGTTATGACGGCTTGCGCCTCGGCAGCGGAGCTTTCGCATGTCACCCTCTCGGCCCTCACGCCCAATCTCAAAGGTTTCGAGGCCGCCATTACTGCCGGAAGCCGCGAGGTGGCGGTGTTTGCCTCTGCCTCCGAGACCTTCTCCCGGCGCAACATCAATTGCTCGATTGACGACTCCTTCACACGCTTCGAGCCGATTTTCGAGGCGGCGCGGGCTGTGGGCATTCCAGTGCGCGGCTATGTTTCCTGCGTCATCGCCTGCCCTTATGAGGGCGCGATTGATCCGCATGCTGTCGCGCGCGTTAGCCGTCTGCTGCTGGAAAAGGGAGCGCGTGAAGTCTCCCTTGGCGACACAATCGGGGTTGGAACACCTGCGAAGGTCAAGCGCATGATTGAAGCGGTGGCGGCAGAGGCACCCTTATCGGTGCTGGCAGGACATTTCCACGACACCTATGGCATGGGGATCGCCAATATTCAGGCCGCACTCGATGCGGGCATCCGTGTGTTCGACAGCTCTGTCGGTGGCCTCGGCGGCTGCCCTTATGCCGCTGGCGCGGCTGGCAATGTTGCGACAGAGGAAGTGGTCTATCTGCTGCAAGACCTCGGCCTGTGCCGCGATATAGACCTGCCCAGACTGGCTGAAACTGCCGCATGGATCAGCCACATCACCGGACTAACGGATGTCTCGCGTGTTACGAAAGCTCTGATGGGCAGTTCAAAGAGCTGACATGGCCTCAGCCAGAGAACGATGCGCGGACCTTTGTTGTGTCCGGGCAGACCCACGCATCCATAAATTTCAGAAAAAGCGGACGTGGCGAGCCTTGTTGAACGAATGGTATCGCGAAGTTATCTATAATTACGTCTTGTGCGCTCATGCGACGATTTTTCTACTCCATCCTTCAGAAAACGTCACTCGTTAGCTCGAGTTTGATGGCATTCACAAATGGGGTCGGAACAAGAGCAGTTCAAAACCCTGCGCTAAGGTTCAACGTAGCGTGAACTGCGTTACGAATTCCCAAAAGGGTCCACCCGCGGATCGTAAACTAAAGGCGGCAACGTGCATGGTAATCCCGCCGTTTTTAACGGGGGCTAGCCAACAAAGTCAGTCACAGAGCCGCTAGGAAGAAGAAACCTAGTGCACTGACGCATTCACTTCGTTCATGCTGTCGTTCACCCGTCTTTTGGTTATGCATCGATCCAAACGGAGGCTTCAGCCGAGTTTGGATCGATGCACCAGTGGTCCGATTCCCACATTTGCCTCCGTCTCCAGCACCCTTGAGAGCAAATGTCGGAGTCTTAAGGACCCCACTAGAAGGTGGGCGGGGTATTAATCCAGATCAACGTGGCCTGCACGTCCGCCGGATTGCGCCAGGAATGCGGACGGCTGCTCTCAAAGTAAAAACTGTCGCCGGTCCGAAGATCATAAAACTGGTCCCCGTCGAGAACGATCTGCAGCGCTCCCGCAAGAACGAAGATAAATTCCTCGCCCTCGTGCCGGTAAGCACCTTCGCTGGACGCGCCGGGTGCCAAATCAAACCGATGACATTCCATCTGCCGCGCCCCGGCGGCAAGTGAATGGATGGAAACGCCCATTGATGTGGTCGGCCACGTCATCCACTCGCCGTCACGCACCACTGACGCGCTCTGTTGCTGGGTTGGATGCCCGTTCAGATCGGCAACCGTGGTGCCGAAGTGCTTGGCCAAGTCGTGAAGAACGGTGATGGAAATACCCTGAGATGTGCGCTCGAACGTCGAAAGCTGTGAGACGGACGCTCCTGTCGCCCGGGCCACCGCGTCCAGGGTTTGGTGTGACAGCCTGCGCATTTGCCGAACCTTCGTGCCAATCGCCGCCGTGTCCGTCACCGGTTCAGCCACGTCGAGCCCCTTCTGGCCCGTTTCAGGGTGGCCCAGTTCCTCTTTAATGGCAGCCGGGTTTAGCCCTCTTTCGCTGCGCAACCAGGCAATCCTGGCAATGCGCTCCAGAACAGCCGAATCGTAAAGCCTCTGTCCCGATGGCGTGCGTGCTGGCTCGATCAGCCCCTGCTGTTCCCATAGCCTCAGAGTCGATTGCGAAACACCGGACATCCGGGCAGCTTCGGCGATTTTAAGGTGGGTGTTTTGCATCGTATTTCCAGCATGGCTTAAGTGCGTTGTTTTTTTTCTAGCGGCTGTGTGATGGGCATTGCAAGTCTACCGAAAAAATGTAGAGATTTTCACGATATCATCATTGCAACTTCCGATAACCCCAGGCTCGAAGGTGTTTTCAATGCAGAATTCGCAACTCGCGGCACGCCGCACGAATGCCATCTCCCGCGGCGTCGGCGTGACGACCCAGATTTATGCCGAACGGGCCGAAAATGCCGAGATCTGGGATGTCGAAGGCCGCCGTTATATTGATTTTGCTGCCGGGATCGCCGTCGTCAATACCGGTCACCGACACCCAAAGGTGATTGCTGCGGTGAAGGCTCAACTCGATTGCTTCACCCATACCTGCCATCAGGTCATCCCCTATGAGAACTATGTGCGCCTTGCCGAGCGCCTTAACCAGGCAGTACCGGGAAATTTCGAGAAGAAGACGATTTTTGTGACGACCGGTGCCGAGGCGGTCGAGAACGCCGTCAAGATCGCCAGGGCGGCAACCAACCGGTCTGCCGTCATCGCCTTCACCGGCGCCTTCCATGGACGCACCTTCATGGGCATGACGTTGACGGGCAAGGTTACCCCCTACAAGGTTGGCTTCGGGGCGATGATGCCGGATGTCTTTCATGTCCCCTTCCCGGTCGAACTGCATGGCCAGACGATGGAGGATTCGTTGGCTGTGCTCGACAAGCTCTTTAAGGCTGATGTCGATCCGGAGCGCGTTGCAGCCTTCATCATCGAACCCGTGCAAGGCGAAGGTGGATTTTACGAAGTACCCCGACTTTTCATGCAGAAGCTGCGCCAGATTGCCGACAAGCACGGTATCCTGCTGATCGCGGATGAAGTCCAGACAGGCTTTGCGCGCACCGGCAAGCTTTTCGCCATGGAGCATTTCGGCGTCGTTGCCGATATCACCACAATGGCCAAGGGCCTCGGTGGCGGCTTCCCCATCGCGGCTGTCACCGGCCGGGCGGACATCATGGACGCACCGGGCCCAGGTGGTCTCGGCGGCACCTATGGCGGCAATCCGATTGGCATTGCAGCCGGCAATGCCGTCCTCGATGTAATCGAGGAAGAGCAACTAGCAGATCGCGCCACGTCGCTCGGCAACCGCCTTAAGCAAAGACTTCATTCCCTGTCCGATGCCGTGCCTGAGATCGCCGACATCCGCGGTCCCGGCTTCATGAACGCCGTGGAATTCAACCTGCCCGGTTCCAAGACACCGGATGCCGGTTTCACCAACAAGGTACGGACTATAGCGCTGGAAAAAGGGCTGATTCTTCTGACCTGCGGTGTGTATGGCAATGTCATCCGCTTTCTGGCTCCCCTGACGATCGACGAGAAAACCTTCGCCGAAGCGCTGGACATCCTTGAAGAGACATTGCGCGTCTGCTCCAAGGATAGTTGACGCTATGACGTCCGGCAGGCGCCCGTTCAGGCCTGAGGGATCAGAGTTGGCTTAGGCATCGGACCGAAAAGTGGGAACCGGTTTTCGGTCCGATGCTCTAGGGCGAGCGGGTATCCGGCAAGCTGCAAGAATGTCTGGGCAATCTCGAATGCAACCTCTTTATCGATGCCCTTCTCATCCAGAAACTGTTGCTGGAGGTCTGCTTTCACTTCGGAATAGAATGAGAATGCCGAAGCATCGACATTCTCAACACTCGCGAAATCGGAAATTTTGGATGCGAGTTGCGCAGCCGAAAGGTCCGTCCCGTAAGGGGCGTTCACAGTCGACAGTACCTTAAACGCAACGCTCGACATTGTTATCACCACCATTTCCAATCAACTATATAAGACCTAACCGTTAAAAACGCAGGAAACACCGCAGAGGCAGTGACGTGCACCCCGGTTTTGGGCCAGCGGGAGCTGGAATTTTCCGGGGTTAAGGCTCAGGTCGGCGTGGGTGCCGATGAGCCGTTCATGAGCGAAATCGGCACCGTGTTGCCGATCGCGCTGTGTGGCCGGAACTCGTTATAGTCTCTACGCCAATCCTCCATCTTTGCCCTTGCGTCGTCAAGGCTCATAAACCAGTGGGCGTTCAGGCACTCTGCCCGGAACTTGCCATTGATGGGGAAGACGGCCCCGCTCCGAACCGGTTCGTCGTATAGTGAAGAGCCAATTCAACCAGGAGCCATTGACATGACTATCAGCACAATAGGCCTCGATCTGGCCAAGCATAACTTTCACGTCCACGCAGTCGATGCCGCGGGTTCGGTGGTTAGAACCGCCGCGCTTCGGAGAGGCGAGATGATCAAGTTCTTCCAGAATGCAAAGCCATGCCTCGTTGGTATGGAAGCTTGCGCCACCGCGCACTATTGGGCTCGCGAGCTGATGAAGCTCGGCCACGAGGTTAAATTGATCCCGCCTTCGTACGTTAAGCCATTTGTGCGGCGCGGCGCAAAGAATGATGCCGCAGACGCTGCAGCCATTTGCGAGGCCGTCCGACGGCCTCATATGCGCTTCGTCTCTATCAAGTCTGAATCCAATCAGGGCTTCCTGATGTTGCATCGAGCTCGAGGTCTGCTTGTAAGACAAAGGACCATGACAGTTTGCGCGATCCGCGCTCACCTTGCTGAGTTTGGAATCATCTTCGGTCAAGGTCGACAACGCATCGAGACCATAATGCCGTCGATAGAGGACGTCGCAGCCTCGTTGCCAGAACAAGCTCGGTTCGCATTGAACAGCCTGATCCGCATGGTCGGTGAGTTGAACACACAGATAGAGGGAATTGAGATGAAGCTGGCGGAAGTCGGTCGCTCAGATCCAGTCTCAAGCCTTCTGTCGTCGATCCCAGGTGTTGGTCCAATTACATCTACAGCCATCGCTGCAACCGTTCCGGACGCGAGAATGTTCCGCTCTGGCCGAGAGTTTGCCGCTTGGCTGGGCCTAACACCACGTCAAAACTCAAGCGGGGGCACAACTCGACTAGGTGCCATCACCAAACAGGGAGATGCGTACCTACGTCATCTGCTTGTGATCGGTGCCAGGAACATCGTTCGATATCCAAAGGCTCGAGCGAAAGTCGGGGGAGCTTGGATCGACGCTTTGCTGCACCGACGGCGTCCCATGATCGTGGCCGTCGCCGTGGCCAACAAGCTCGCTCGGATCATCTGGGCGATGATGACAAGTGGAGAGATGTTCAGAGAGGCACACGCAAAGATAGTGTAACGCAGCAACCCAAAATCCAGATGGCGTAAGGTGCAGAAGCAACAGATGGTCACTCAGCGGAGCTGAGGATCGAGCAAGCCCGGAGAGCTTTAAGCGCCCATTCAAGCGCGTCCCGTTGATGAGGCCTCGATCCGCGTACTCCATCTGGGCCAGCGACCATAATATCGGTCGCATCCAAAGGCCGTATACATGAACGCACCCGAATGATGACCTGAACTTGTAAGAAGCCTCTTGCGCCCGCGGGGCCGTCTATACATAAAGCTCTCGATGTAGCTGTTGTCCGTTGGCTTGCCCGGCCGCGAGAAGTCAAGCACGACGCCTCTATGATAGGCCCAGAGATCGAGGTTACGAGAGATGAATTCGCTGCCGTTGTCCATCCGAATGGTGGCCGGGTAACCGACCTGCCGGCATACGCGTTCGAGGGTCTGCACGACGTCTTCCCCTTTATAGCTGAAGCGGGCATCTACCGCCGGAGAGAAGCGCGAGAAGGTATCGACAACCGTGAGAACCCTGATCTTGCGACCTGTGGCCAGTTGGTCATGCACGAAATCCATGGCCCAGACGTCGTTCGAACGGGTGGCTGCGGTGCGGTGCGATCGCAGCTTTGCTTTGACGCGCCGTTTTGGCACCTTGTTGCGCAGTTGCAGGTCCATCTCCTTGTAAAGACGATAGATTCTCTTCGGATTCACCACCCAGCCGTCACGCCTGATCAAGACATGCACACGACGATAGCCATAACGTACCCGCGTCTGGCAGATATCCTTGATCTTCAGCTTCAGTTCGGCCTGATCGCCGCGCTTGGACTTGTAGACATAAAGGGACCGGTCGATCTTCAGGACGGAGCATGCGCGTCGGATCGAAACCTTCCAGTCCGTCTTGATCCTGTCGACAAGATGACGCTTGCCGTCAGGCCTCAGAGCTTTTTTGACAGCACATCCTGGAGGATGGCCTTGTCTAAAGAGAGATCGGCGACGATCCGCTTCAGTTTGGCATTTTCCTCTTCCAACTGCCGCAGGCGCTTCATCTCTGACGGCATTAGGCCAGTGTATTTTTTTGCGCCAGTTATAAAACGTAGCGTCCGAAATCCCCGCCTTGCGGCAGACCTCGCCAATGGGCGTTCCATCATGAGCCTGCTTCAACACAAACGCGATTTGCGCTTCCGTAAACTTCGACGCTTTCATCGAATTCTCCTCTTCTTCCCAAAAGGAATCATAAGTGGAAAATTCCAGTTCTAAATGGCATAATTTATCGGGGGCACGTCAAAGCCAGCAAGTCCTCAACCATTCGCAGGTTTAGAGGGAAACGGAAATAGAGCCACACAGCGTGGGCAATGACGTCAGCGGGGAAGCGATGCCGACGATAGAGTGGATCACGGTCTGTCATGACCCGTCATTCGCACATCAAGTTCCACATTCCGTTAAGTTGACGATGCCGCTAAAGGCACTGATTCTAGAGAGCCGATGGGGCGGTTAGGTGGCATAACGTCGCTACATCTGTGCAAAACAACTGTCCGACCCTGCAGATCTGCATTTTGTTAAAGCTAGCACTAGGGTTTAGAATCTGCCTAAATATCAGATAACAATTGTGAAATTGGCAGGAACGCTCAACGCAGTGAAGACACGTTAACCTTTTACCAACCTTAAACTCCTTGCTCGAAAAT